>JAYVCU010000187.1:0-2186 GCA_043749835.1 Hyphomicrobiales bacterium | reverse complement strand
GGCCCATCTCAGGGGACATTCCGAATTCTCCGGCGAGCGCTCGCGTCATCATAGGGGTTCCGATTCACACGCCATACTCTTCCATCTCTTGGTGGATTTGAAGCGTTTCCACCCGGTTTCCGTTCAGAATCAACGGAATTCTCAGTGAGATTCACGAATTCGAGATTATTGTGCACTGCAATATGCAAAACAATATCATAAAAATACCCAACTATGCCATCTTTTGTATTTTATATCTTGCATTAAGCATTTTTTAGTCCTATGAAGATGAAAACTAAGCAAAGCTGAATGGGAAAAAATCGTGACCAAGACTCTTAATGTGGCGATGATCGGCGGCGACTTTATGGGCAAGGCGCACGCTATGGCCTACGCGGCCATGCCTATGTTCTTTTGGCCCGCTCCTGCCATTCCGCACCGTAAGGTCCTGGTCGATGTCGCAAAAGATATGGCCGAGCAGGGCGCGGCGCGCTACGGCTTTGATGAATCAAGTACCGACTGGAAGGCCACCATTGCGCGCAAGGACATCGATGTCGTCGATATCGTGACCCCCAATGACAGCCACGCCGAGATCGCCATCGCAGCCCTGAAAGCAGGCAAGCACGTCATTTGCGAAAAGCCATTGGCGCGCACCGGTGCTGAAGCAAAAACAATGTTTGAAGCGGCGCAGAAGTCCGGCGTCATTCATATGGTCGCTTTCAACTATCGTCGCACCCCCGGCGTTGCTCTTGCCAAGAAGCTCATTGAAGAAGGCCGCATCGGAAAGATCTTAAATTTCCGTGGCACCTATTTGCAGGATTGGTCGGCCGATCCGAATGGTCCTCTCTCATGGCGCTTCCAGAAGAAAGTTGCTGGCTCAGGCACCGTGGGGGATATCGGCACACATGTTCTCGATTTCGCCAGGTATCTGGTGGGTGAGGTCAGTTCCGTTAATGCCATAGTAAAGACTTACGTTCCTGAGCGTCCTCTTCAAGCGGGCGGTTTGGACAAGCTTGGTGCTTCCGACAAGACGGGCGCGGGGCCCCAAGGGCACCGTCGATGTCGACGATGAAATGATCACGTTGCTGAAGTTCCAGAATGGTGCGGTAGGTTCCGTAGAAGCGTCACGCAATGCCTATGGTCGCAACAATTTCCTCACCTTGGAAATCCACGGCACTAAAGGATCGATTGCTTTCAACTATGAGCGCATGGATGAGGTTCAAGTTATGTTTGCCGATGATCCGGCAGAGACACGTGGCTTCCGAACCATCTACACGGGCCCCAACCATCCCTATGGCCAAAACCTCTGGCCCATTCCCGCCTTGGGCATCGGCTATGGCGAGACCAAGATCATTGAATGCTACGATTTCTTCTCGGCCATCATCAGCGGTAAACTGCCTTCGCCAAACTTTCAAGATGGCTACAAGATTTCTGCCATTGCCGACGCCATTCTAGAATCCGGTGCCTCTGAGCGCTGGGTCAATGTTGCAAATTGAGGGTAGTGCACCATGGCCAACAAATTTGCCTATCATGCCAATTGCTGGGGTGCACTTGGTGGCGACGCCGTGGGCGTCACTTCGATTACCCAGCTGACCTATAGGACCTTCGGCGACATGGAGAAGGCGATCAACGATATCGCCTCTGCAGGGTATGAGGGCACGGAAATCTTCGATGCCAATTTAATGGATTATGCCACTGGCAATTTCAAAGGCTTGAAATTAATCCTCAAGAGCGCTGGCATCAAACTGGTTGCGGCCTATTCGGGTGCCAATTTCATCTTTGATGACATTCTGGCTGAAGAATTGGCCAAATTGGAACGCGTGGCCGCAGCTGCCTCGGAATGTGGTGCAGAACATTTTGTGGTCGGTGGCGGCGCCAAACGGGCCAAGGGTACCAAACGTGATGACATCAAGAAACTTGGCGCCGCCCTCGAAAAAGTGGTGAAGATCGCCAAGAGGAACGGCCTTAAGGCCCACTATCATCCCCATCTTTCGACAATTGTTGAAGGACCCACGGAAGTGCGGAAGGTTTTCAAGGAAACCTCAATCGATTTCTGCCCGGATACTGCACACCTTGCAGCCGCCGGTGGCGATGTTCCAGCAATGATCCGCGAACATGCCAAGCGCATCAGCTATGTGCACCTCAAGGGTTGGCAGGAGAAGCCTTTCGCTTTCACGCCCCTTGATGAAGGCTCGCTCGATATGGGTGCC
>JAYVCU010000186.1:0-9066 GCA_043749835.1 Hyphomicrobiales bacterium | reverse complement strand
TCAACCCGTCCGGCCTATTGCTTAGACGCTGTGGCCACAGGTACAAAATGCTGTTCTGCAGCGTGGGTTAAAGCCTCTGCCATCTCGCCTCGCCATTTGAGTGAAAGCAACATGGCTCTGTCTTGCCTGTTGGAAAGATAGCCAAGCTCAACCAAAACCGAAGGCACATCTGGGGCCTTCAGCACAACGAAGGCGGCAGAGCGCAACGGCTTGCCGGTTAATTCTGTAACGGGCCGTATTTCGTTCACAGCCCGTTTGGCAAACATCACAGCTTGCGACTTCGATTCGCGTTGCGCCAAATTGATCAGCATACTTGTCACCTCCGCATTTTGATCGCCGAGGTTCATGCCAGAAATGATGTCGCCACGATTTTCCTTTTGGGCCAAAGCTTCCGCTTCGGCATCCGAGGCTTTGTCTGAAACGGTATAGATTGTGGTGCCACGCACCAATGCGTCATCTAATATGTCGGCATGAATGGCAATCAAAAGATCAGCCTTAATCTCGTGCGCGATTTGGGCGCGGTTCTGCAGTGGAACAAATGTGTCGTCGTCACGTGTCATCACCACGATGTAGTGGCCAGTCTTTTCCAGTTTTGCTTTGAGAGTTAAGCCAAAGGCCAGAACGATGTCTTTCTCACGCACATGGTCAGCGCTCGATGCACCAGGATCAGCTCCACCGTGACCCGGGTCTATAACGATAGTAAATTTTGGTTTTGCTGTTTGGGCAAGCCCTGCAACCGGAGCGATAGAGTCGGTTTGTGGATTGGCGTCCAAGTCATCGGCGTAAGCCACGTGGATGGCACCAAAATTCGCCAAAAGACATAGAATTCGAATGAAAAAGCGCAACACAAGTCAACCTTTTGAATGGTGTCAATCTAGTCAATCTTGGTTAAGCGATGGTTGCGTTAAGAAGGATTGGAAGCTTTCAAACGCGCGCCTTGCATTGCTGGCTTAGAAACACTAAGTAAGGTCTGTCCTACCCGAAGACTCATTATATCTGTGGGTTTTCACAGGCGTCAGTTTCGCGCCAAGCTTGCCTTCGAGAGTTTTTTGCTAGCTTCGGTTGCGTTATAATCGGCCTATTTAGGCCAATATCTGGCTTTGCCAGCAAATTTAACCGCTCCAGTTGGAGCAAAGGTCAACTTCGACGTGTGCCAGGCTGCCGCGCCAATAACGATCCAAGCTCTCGGTACACCGAGGGCTGGCGTTGGCGTTAAAATTCAAATGCCCCGAGGCTCTCGTCCATTTTCGCCGCCTATTTCGTGTATTTTCCAGCTTTTCCACTTTCGGAGGGAAAGAGCTTGATAAAACAATTAGATAGCGGCCCAAGGAATTATTATTATGGGCTCAAAAATGCTCATCGATGCAAGCCAACCGGAAGAAACCCGCGTTGTTGTTGCTCGAGGCACTAAACTTGAAGAATTCGATTTCGAAAGCGCTTCTCGTAAACCACTGAAAGGCAACATTTATCTTGCCAAAGTAACCCGGGTAGAGCCGTCTTTACAGGCGGCCTTTGTGGAATATGGTGGCAATCGCCATGGCTTTTTGGCATTTGCTGAAATCCATCCGGATTACTATCAAATTCCCATTGCGGACCGCATGGCCCTCATTGCAGAGCAAGAGGCCGAGGATGAAGAAGATGAAGCCGAAGATGAGCAAATTGATGCGGCATCTAAGACTGCTCCAGAGGCTGCCTTATTAGCGGAACCTGTTGAATTTATTACCTCAAATCCCGTTGAAGAGTCTGAAACGCAGGACGTGGAACATCATGAACACCCTGCTCCGGATGCGGTCGCTTCCGGCGAAATCATCGAGGTGGAGATCGATTCTGAGGCGCAGAAAGTGGAAACCATCGGCGAAGATGATGCCATGGAAGAAGTGCCACAACGTCGCTTACACCGTAATCGACCCCGTCGGCGGATATACAAGATTCAAGAAGTGGTGAAACGTCGGCAAATTTTGCTTGTACAAGTGGTCAAGGAAGAGCGTGGCAATAAAGGTGCCGCCCTTACAACCTATCTTTCACTTGCAGGCCGTTATTGTGTTTTAATGCCAAATACTGCTCGCGGAGGTGGTATTTCACGGAAAATTACCGACGCTAGTGATCGCCGCCGCCTCAAGGAAGTCGCCAAAGACGTTGAAGTGCCAAAAGGCATGGGCGTTATTGTGCGTACCGCCGGTGCGCAACGAACACGTCCCGAAATCAAACGGGATTTTGATTATTTGATGCGCCTGTGGGAAAGTGTTCGGGAACTCACGCTTAAATCCTCAGCTCCTTGTCTGGTTTATGAGGAAGGCAATCTGATCAAACGTTCCATCCGTGATCTTTACACAAAGGATGTGGATGAAATAATTGTTGATGGTGATGCGGCTTATAAAGAAGCCAAAGACTTCATGAAAATGCTCATGCCTTCACACGCTAAAAACGTGAAGTCCTACAAAGATCCGAAGCCTTTATTGCAGCGATATCAAGTAGAAAGCCATCTTGATGCACTGTTTTCGCCCACGGTGAATTTGCCGTCAGGTGGCTACTTGGTGATCAACCAGACAGAAGCCTTGGTAGCAATCGACATCAACTCCGGCAAGGCTACGCGCGAACACAATATCGAAGATACGGCTTCTAAAACGAACTTGGAAGCGTGTGACGAAATAGCCCGCCAATTGCGCCTGCGTGATCTTGCAGGTTTGGTGGTGATTGACTTCATAGATATGGAAGAGAACCGCAATAACCGTGCGGTTGAACGGCGCATGAAGGATGCGTTGAAGAATGATCGTGCGCGCATTCAAGTGGGCCGTATCTCGCATTTCGGCTTGCTCGAAATGTCGCGCCAACGTTTGCGTCCTGGTCTTTTGGAAGGCTCATTCAAAACCTGTGCCCATTGTGAAGGGCGCGGTATTGTGCGTTCTGTGCCATCGTGTGGGCTTGGTGTGCTACGTCAGATCGAAGAATTATTGCAAAACGGCCGTGCCGAAAATCTTACGGTCAAATGCGCGCGTGAAGTGGCCTTCTATTTACTTAATGAAAAGCGCGATAGCCTTTTAGAAATTGAGCAGCAGTATGGCATTTCCATCTTCCTGAGCCCAAGTTCTGAGGATATAAAAGGCACACAAGCCGTTATCGAACGGGCGCCTGAGCGTGAACGCATTCAACGGCGTGTTGCGGCTACACCTGTGCAAATGGAATCAGGCTTTACTAACGAGCCAGAGACTGAAGAAGAGGTTTTTGCAGAAGAATCGGCTGATGTGGCCCTTACCGGAGGCGATGACGTTTCGGCTGACACATCAGAAAATGCCACTGTCCAACAGGGGGTTAATGAAAATGTCAGACGTCGCCGCAGACGCGGGAAACGCGGTGGTCGTGGCGAAGATCGACAAAACGGAACTACATTAGCACCGGAATCAGCTTCATCCGGGGAAGCCGAAAGCACCGGAGAAATAGGTGACGTTACTGTTTTGGCAGATCAATCAATAGATAACTCGCCTGAAGTTGACGGAGCCGCAGTAGTTAGCAATGGCCGCCAGAGCGAAGAACGCAATGGGCGCCGCCGTGGACGTTTTGGCAGAAGCGGCCGTGACAGGAATGATAGGCCCGATCGCATTGCTTCTAACAAAGGAGAACGCGCAGTACGACCACCGCGAGAGGATCGAACGGCACGTGAAGACCGTCCACCGGCTGAAGATCGCCCCAATCGAGAACGCCTAGAAATAGAGTTTGAGGCACAACCACATCGCGTGGCGATAGAAATTCCGGAACCAAGCCCTGCTGCAGAACCGCGCAAATGGCAACCTCCGGCCCCAACGGTTGCTGCTGAACCTACGGCCCGCAAAGGCGGCTGGTGGAGCAAGCGCTAGAACAAGAAGCTGCCGCAATCCAAAGGCAAAGCGCTTTCATGATAGTGAATGTGATTAAGCGAATAGCAGCGGTCGCAGTGGGGCTATGCCTTACTGTGCAAACGTCTTTAGCTGTGCCAGATCAAAGCGATAGGCGTGCTCAAGGTCAAGGGCCAACCGTTATTCGTGATGCTGAGATCGAAGGCTTGCTACGTATTTACGCCGGCCCGATTTTCAAAGCAGCGGGCATCAACGCCAATGCGGCGCATGTGGTTGTGATCGGCGCATCCGGCATTAATGCGTTTGTGGCTGGGGGGCAGCGGATTTTTGTTAACAGTGGTCTGATCACACGGGCACCGACCCCTAATACTGTTATTGGCGTTTTAGCCCATGAATCTGGCCATATAGCGGGTGGCCATCTTGCGAAATTGAACAATGCAATGTCTGAGGCTTCAACCGAAGCCATCATCGGCACACTTCTTGGTGTTGCCGCTATCGTTGGTGGTGTTGCAGCTGGAAGCAACACGGCATCGCAAGCGGGCACGGGGATAATTCTAGGTTCGCATAATTCGGCCCAGCGCGGCTTTTTGGTTTATCAACGCGCTATGGAAGCCACCGCAGATGAAAGCGCGATGCGCTATCTGGCGGCCACTCACCAAAGCGCCAAAGGCATGCTGGATTTGTTTCGCATTTTGGCTAATGACTCACTGGCCAGCTTGCATGGCGCAGACCCTTACGCTTATTCACATCCGCTGCCATTCGATAGGCTTCGCGCATTAGAAGCACAGGCGCAGGCTTCGCCAGACTATAATAAGCTCGACGACCCCGTCTTGGTGATGCGCCACAAACTGGCACAGGCAAAGTTAGTTGGTTTCCTTACACCCCTGCAAGTTTTCTCACTCTATCCGGCATCCGACACATCATTGCCAGCACGCTATGCGCATGCCATCGCGTTCTTTCGGCAAGGAGATTTGAAAGGAGCTTTGCCGCTGATTGACACATTAACGGCTGAAGCGCCGCAAGACCCCTATTTTTGGGAGCTCAAAGCGCAAGCCTATCTTGAAAACGGTCGCGCTGATGAAGGCCTGCCCTTCATTAAAAAGGCCCGCGCCATTTTGCCTAACAATGGGCTTTTGCAAATTCTGCATGCGCAAATTCTTTTGGGTTCGGAAAATGTAGCTCATACAGACGAGGCAATTATCTTGCTCAAACAAGCTCAAGTCTCAGAGCCGGACGAGCCTGTCCTCTTTAAATATATGGCTCAGGCATATGGCATGAAAAAAGACATTGCTCGCGCACAACTCGCAACCGCTGAATTTGCCTATGGAACGGGTGATATGAAAAGTGCTCAGGAAAAAGCGGCACTGGCCAAGAAATACCTAAAGCAAGGCAGCCCTGAATGGCTGCGTGCTTCAGATATTGAAAGCTTTGCTGCAAAAAAGTGATTGTGCTGGTGGCTTTGGCTGCTGCAAGATGAAAACAATTAGGAGTAACCAATGCGCCGTATGATGTCCTTCACCACCGCCCTCGTTTTTGGCCTGTCATCGGCCATCGCAGCGAATGCCGGAACTTTCAGTGACGACCAGAAAAAGGAGATGGAAGTGATCGTCCATTCTTATCTCACAGATCATCCTGAAATTCTGAATGAGATGGTTGAAAAATTAAAAATTAAAGAAGAAAAAGATGTGGCTACTGCGCAAATTGACACTCTGGACACATCGTCCAAAAGCATTTTTCACAATGTAAACGATGGCGTGGTGGGCAATCCGAACGGTGATGTGACCATTGTCGAGTTCATGGACTATAATTGTAGCTGGTGCCACAAAAGCATTAAAATAGTTCAGGAGTTAGTAAAGAAAGATAAGAACCTGCGCGTTGTCCTGAAGGAATGGCCGATCTTTGGTGCGGGCTCGGAAGCAGGTGCTCGCGCTGCCATGGCCGCCGCAAAACAAGGCAAATATTGGGAATTGCACCAAGCCCTTTTCGCTTTTCAAGGTCAAGTAACATCTGAAGTTGTCATGCAAGTTGCCAAAGCCAATGGCTTAGACATGGCGAAGCTGAAGGCAGACATGTCCTCGCCGGAGGTGGACGCCAACCTTGCATCCACGCTGCAGCTGGCGACGGCCCTCAAATTCACCGGTACGCCGGGCTTTCTGGTCAATAAGAACGTTTTCCCCGGCTTTATGGATCTGGCGCGCATGGAGAGTATGGTGGCCGAAGAACGCGCCAAAGGTGTTTGCAAGGATTGCTAAGCCCGTTTTCAAATCACTTGTGTCCGCTTATAAGCCGACCATGACTAATGTTTACATTTTAAATGGGCCAAACCTAAATCTACTCGGCCTGCGAGAACCTGAGATTTATGGTCATGACACGCTGGCAGACGTGGAAACATTGTGTCACGTCAAAGCCAAGATTTTAGGAATGACCATTGTTTTTCGCCAGACCAATGTGGAAGGCGAATTGGTGAACCTCATTCACGAGGCGCGGGGAAAGGCGCTCGGCATTATTCTTAATGCCGGGGCTTATACACACACTTCCGTAGCGCTGCATGATGCAATCAAAGCTGTTGGGTTGCCCGCAATTGAAGTGCACCTTTCCAATGTTTACAGTCGTGAATCTTTCCGCCATCACAGCTTTGTCTCACCAGTGGTTCGGGGCGTTATTTGCGGTTTTGGATCACAATCTTATGAATTGGCGCTGGATGGAATGGCCGCCATCTTAATTAAAAAGGCGAAGGTATAATGCCCGTAAAGAAAAAGCCCGTAGCTTCGGTCCCAAAAGAATCCGCCGAGTTTAGCCTTATTCGCAAGCTCGCGGCAATTTTGGATGAGACAGGGCTCACTGAAATTGAATTGGATCACAAAGGCGCACGCGTACGCGTATCGAGATCTACACAAGCGGCTTCGCTGGTTCATCATTTGCCACCTGTCCAACATGCCGTCCCTAATCCGGTTGCAGCAGCAACTTTGGCGGCTGCGGCAGAAGTTTCTGGCACACCGCTGAAATCTCCGATGGTTGGCACCGCTTATCTTTCGCCATCACCTGAATTGCCAAGCTTCGTCGCTCTTGGTTCGATGGTGAAGGAAGGCCAAACCGTTCTCATAATTGAAGCCATGAAAACGATGAACCAAATTGCTGCGCCAATATCCGGCAGGTTGGTGAAGGTTAACATCGAAAATGCGCAGCCGGTTGAATATGGCGAAGTTTTGATGGTGATCGAATAACAATGTTCGATAAAATCCTTATTGCCAATCGCGGAGAGATTGCCTTACGTGTATTACGCGCGGCGCGTGAACTTGGCATTCAAACAGTTGCCGTTCATTCCACCGCTGACGCCGATGCCATGCATGTGAAGTTGGCGGATGAAAGTGTATGCATTGGCCCGCCACCTGCCAAGGATTCCTATCTTAACATTCCTGCCATTGTTGCAGCCTGCGAAATCACTGGGGCCGAAGCAGTCCACCCAGGCTATGGGTTCTTGTCAGAGAATGCAAAATTCGCCGAAATTCTAAAGTCCCACAACATCAAGTTCATCGGGCCTTCGCCGGAAAACATCCGCACGATGGGCGATAAAATTGAAGCTAAACGCACAGCTAAAGCTTTGGGCATTCCTGTTGTACCCGGTTCTGAAGGTGGCGTGCATGATATTGCAACGGCCCGCAAAGTGGGCAAGGATATCGGCTATCCCGTGATCATCAAGGCCACTGCTGGCGGAGGTGGGCGCGGGATGAAAGTGGCGCATTCTGAAGCCGACCTTGAACTCGCCGTTTCTACCGCGCAAAGCGAAGCCAAAGCGGCATTCGGCAATGGCGAAGTTTACATTGAAAAATATCTGGAAAAGCCGCGCCATATTGAAATTCAGGTGCTGGGTGATGGTCAAGGCCGCGCCATTCATTTGGGCGAACGCGACTGCTCACTGCAGCGCCGCCACCAAAAAATTTGGGAAGAAGCCCATTCCCCCGCCCTTAACGCCCAGCAACGCGAGGAGATTGGAAACCGAGTGGCTAATGCCATGGCCAAGATGCGCTATGAGGGTGTTGGCACGATTGAGTTTCTTTATGAAAATGATGAGTTCTACTTCATCGAAATGAACACACGGCTGCAAGTTGAACACCCCGTCACTGAAGCCATCACCGGGCTTGATCTGGTGCAAGAGCAAATCCGTGTAGCTGCTGGTGCTGCCCTCGGATACAAGCAAAGCGATATTCAATTCTCAGGACATGCTATCGAATGTCGAATCAATGCTGAAAACCCAATGACCTTTGTGCCTTCGCCGGGCAAGGTGAATGACGTGCATTTTCCGGGTGGATTGGGTGTGCGCGTAGATAGTGCCCTTTATTCTGGCTACCGCATACCGCCTTATTATGACTCGCTGATCGGCAAACTCATCGTTTTTGGTAAATCGCGCACTGAATGCATGATGCGGTTGCGCCGGTCACTTTCGGAGTTTGTGGTTGATGGCGTTGAAACCACCATTCCACTGTTCCAAAAACTTTTGGCAGAACGAGATATTATTGACGGTCATTATGATATTCACTGGCTGGAGAAATATCTTTCCCGCCCGAAGGTGTAATCCAATGAGCATCATTACACCACAGGTTCTGTTGCAAGCCTATTCCGTTGGTGTGTTTCCGATGGCCGAAAGCGCCGATGATCCGTCGCTTTATTGGATTGAACCTGACGAGCGCGGGGTGTTGCCGCTGGATAATTTTCACATTTCGAAATCTCTGAAAAAATCTGTGCGTCACGCCGGGTTTGAAATTCGAATCGATACCGCCTTTGAGCAAGTCATAAAACAATGTGCCGAGAAAACTGGTGACCGTAAAGAAACCTGGATCAATGCACGAATTTTGCGGCTCTATTGTCAACTTCATAAAATGGGCTGTTGCCATTCCGTTGAAAGCTGGCGCGATGGCGAATTGGTGGGTGGCCTTTATGGGGTACGCTTAGGTGCTGCTTTTTTTGGGGAAAGCATGTTTGCCCGGGCCACTGATGCATCGAAGGTGGCTTTAGTGCATTTGGTGGCACGTTTGAACTTTGGCAGGTTCAAACTGCTCGATGCTCAATTTGTGAATGATCATCTGAAACAGTTTGGGTGCTTTAAGGTACCGAAGAAGCAATACCGCC
The DNA here is from genome assembly GCA_043749835.1 of Hyphomicrobiales bacterium. Lineage (GTDB taxonomy): Bacteria > Pseudomonadota > Alphaproteobacteria > Rhizobiales > Aestuariivirgaceae > Aestuariivirga. The sequence goes on along the minus strand of JAYVCU010000186.1, from coordinate 109 downwards.
CGTTGCTTGATGCAGCCACTGAAGCGAATGCAGATTTTTTCGCGTTTAAGGCTGATTCAAACGTCGACCACGTTTTGAGCCTTGCTTCTTCTTATTCCACACCTTGAAA
>JAYVCU010000185.1:0-2217 GCA_043749835.1 Hyphomicrobiales bacterium | reverse complement strand
CAAAAACATTGCAATCCCCGCAGCAAACATAAGAAGCGTGGTGCACAACACCACGACCTGGCTGACTATGGAACTTGGCTGGCCGTGCATGATTTTTTGATCGCGGGCTACCAACAAGATGCCCACCAGAAGAAACGGGGCCAACAATCCATTTACAACGGCCGTCCAGTACAGGGCCTGGACGGGATTAATGTTTGTAAAATCCAATGCAATCCCGCACAGCGTTGATAGAACAATCACCCCGTAAAAAGCTTGAGCTTTGTTGAATTTTTCATCCAGACCGCTTCTCCACCGGAAAACTTCAGAAAACGCGTAGGCCGCCGATCCTGTTAAAGTGGGAATTGCCAAGAACCCCACACCAATGATGCCGGTCGTATAAAGGAGCATGGCCAAATTTCCCGCCAGCGGTCGTAAAGCTTCCGCTGCTTCTTTTGACTTGGTTATGTTGGTAAGACCGTGTGCATTCAGCGTCAGGGCCGTGGTTAAAATGATAAAAAACATCACCAGAGTGGAAAACAATGTGCCAACGCCGACGTCCAATAATCGATCCTTGATTTCCTTTGTTGTTGCCCCTCGCCGTTTGACCAGCATCCGCCTGCCCATGGATTTTTCTTCTTCGACCTCCTGCGACGCCTGCCAGAAAAACAAATATGGGCTGATCGTCGTGCCCAAAATAGCGACAACTGTTGACCAGGCTTCTTTGGAGGGGATCGAAGGTGTCAGTGCCGCTTTGCCCACAATGTTCCAGTCTGGCTTAATGAGGAATGCCGTGATGATGTAGGCGAATAACGTTAGTGCCAGCCATTTGAGGACATTGGCAATCTGATGGTAGCGAAACCTGATCACCGCTAAGCTAATACCGGCGCCGAATATGACGACGAAAACATGAGAGCTGAGCCCAGTTAGAATCTCCGCTGCATCCGCCATGCCTGCCAGATCTGCTCCGACATTCAGAGTGTTGGCGGCGAGCAAGGCCACGCACACTAACACCATGACCGGTTTTGGAAATTTTTCTCGCAATGCACCCGCCAGGCCTTGACCTGTGACCATGCCTATCCGCGCGCACATCATTTGCACGAAAGCCATCAACGGCCAAGTGAGCCAAGCGGTCCAGAGAAGTGAGGTTCCAAACTGCGCTCCCGCGATCGAATAGGTAGCGATGCCTGACGGATCGTCATCTGCGGCACCTGCGATAACACCAGGACCAAGCGTCGAAAAAAATTGCCTGAGCTTGGTTTGTTTTGCTGAGTTATCTTGTTTCATGTTCGAGTTCCGGGAACCAAGGTCTCAGGCTGTGCGACTGTCCCTGTGCCCAGCTCGTTCTGCCGCAATTGTAGCATTAGACGTTATTGATGATGATGGCCTGTAGGTTCTTTCATTTCGAAGGGCAATATAAAGGACTGCTCCTCGACCCTCAGCACTAACTTCGCCGTAAATTCATGCGGCTCTGCGGGCGCAATGTTGCTCTGATAACGGGTGGCATCCTTGGTCGCCATCAACGGTAATTTTTCCCTGGCCTTGCCGCGATCAATAATGACGGTAGCTTGCAAACCCTTTGCTGCTTTTGACAGTGAAAGACGGAAGCGTTCTCCATCTGGCGTATCTACAATGGCGAGTTCACCGTCCGCAAATTTGCTGCGCACGAAAAAGGGATCGGGCCCGTGATGAGACGCATGAGCAAGAGGTGCCAATTTAAACTGATTGGTTCCGTCGGGTAAAGCAAAGGTGATGGTGGCAGTACGCAAGGCTGAGATATGTCCCAACAGTTCACTGCGCAACTGCTCTGCGAGCTTCACCCCATCACGCACTGGCAATTTTTCATCTACTCCAACGGCAATATCGGTGTGCAGCCGGTGCCCCAACCACCGCGCTTTCGCACTGACAATCTTTATGCCCTTCACGTGCTCGGCGACATGTTGAATCTCATATATGATTCCAGGCTCTACGCCGTCAAGCGCCCTCACAATAACTGATTTGGCTGACTGCCAGACAATGCCAAGAATTGTGATGGTGATCAGCAGGCCGATAATCGGGTCAGCCAAAGGAAATCCCAACCACACGCCTAAAGCACCCACCACCACGGCAAGGCTGGTTAAACCATCGGTACGAGCATGGTAACCATCGGCGATAAGGGCATAAAGATTGTCAGTGCGAAAGCGCGGTGGTTGGGGCACCGGCTGCACACCGATATTGCCGTTGGAGTAGATGAAAAATTGC
>JAYVCU010000184.1:0-9492 GCA_043749835.1 Hyphomicrobiales bacterium | reverse complement strand
ATCTGTTCTTCCGTAAATCGACTGCGTTTCATTCTCTGGTCCTCGTTGTTGGGCCAGAGCTAACTTCAATATGGATTAAGATACGGGGGCAAGGTCACTTGCAAAGCATTATCACTGTAGTAAAATTTTTATTGAATGCAAAAACTATGGGGCAGAAATCGGCAATCCCGAAATCGATCAAATTGCGATGAGATTTTCAGACCTTCGGGGTAAATTTGGAATTCTTGTTTGTCGAAATATCGAGGATCGTGAACGAGTTGTGAAACGCTGCAAGAATGCCGCGATAGACGGACATGGTTTAGTAGTAGTACTTGATGATGCCGATCTCAAACTGCTGGTAACTGAAATTAGTGAAGATTTTATGCAAGAATACAAATTTTCTAGAATTCAAGAACTTTTTGACGAGTTAATCCATTGAGAGTTTATAGTTTGGTGAGAATCGACATCAGGCACCCCACCGATACGCCCTCGAAGTAGCGTTTGGGCAGCGGCAATAAGGAACTGGTTTCACTGCGCCTCGACAAACAAGTTTCGGCCGCATACCACGCCACAGTCCCCGGCTAGCAAGTTTGCATCAACCAGCCTTTGATGCAGCGCCAAACGCCTGGCAAACTACCCGCAACCCAGCATTAAAATTTCCCGCTTTTGACCTGTCACGATTCTATGCTAACAACCGCTTCGCCAGGCAGGTTAGGCGGGGGCCATCCACGATAACCCTCTCTGATTTGTAGTAAAGTTTAACCAAGGACGAAAACATGAGCGATATTGCTGACCGCGTAAAAAGCATAGTTGTAAAACACCTCGGCGTAGAGGCCGATAAAGTGAAGCAGGAAGCCAGCTTCATTGATGATTTAGGTGCTGACAGCTTGGACACGGTTGAACTTGTCATGGCCTTCGAAGAAGAATTCGGAATCGAAATCCCCGATGACGCAGCCGAAACCATTCAAACGGTGGGCGACGCTGTGAAGTTCATCGAAAAGGCTAAAAAGGCCTGATTCTAAACGGGTGAAGTGAACTGGCGCGGGGGTTGCAGCTGTGAGTGCTCACCCCCGCGTTTTTATGTGCGATGGGCTGGAGGCTGCGAAAACATGAAGCGCGTTGTGATCACCGGAATGGGCATGGTTTCGCCATTGGGCGCAGACATGGAAACCTCATGGAAAAACATTATCGCAGGCCAATCGGGCGCTGGCCCCATCACTAAATTTGATGCCTCAGATCTGTCCACGCGCATCGCCTTCGAAGTGAAACGCGGTGACGGAACGGGTGGCACGCTGAATATCGACCAGTATGTCGATGGCAAAGAACAGCGACGTTTCGATGACTTCATCCAATTTGCATTGGTGGCCGCCAGACAGGCAATGAAAGATTCCGGTCTTGAAATCAAAACCCAAGATGAGGCATATCGTTCTGGCGTGATGGTGGGTTCGGGGATCGGCGGCCTGCCTTCGATTTATGAGACGTCACTCTTGCTCAATGAAAAAGGCCCGCGCAAAGTTTCGCCCTTCTTCATTCCAGGTTCGCTGATCAATTTGGCTGGCGGTTTGATCTCGATCAACTTAGGCCTCAAAGGGCCGAACAGTGCTGTCGTCACGGCCTGTTCGACGGGCTCCCACGCCATTGGCGATGCGGCCCGCATTATCATGATGGACGATGCCGATGTGATGTTGGCCGGTGGTGCAGAAGCCTGCATCAGCCGCTTGGGCATTGCAGGTTTCATTGCCTGCAAAGCCCTCTCTCATAATTTTAACGACACGCCCACCAAAGCGTCCCGGCCTTATGACAAAGATCGTGACGGCTTTGTGATGGGCGAGGGCGCTGGCATTGTGGTTCTGGAAAGTCTCGAACACGCCAAGGCTAGAGGGGCCCGCATTTATGCCGAAGTGATCGGCTATGGCATGTCTGGCGACGCTTATCATGTGACCGCACCAAGCGAAGATGGCGACGGAGCTTACCGCTGCATGAAAGCCGCACTTCGCCGCGCGCAGATTGATACGTCTGAAATCGATTATGTCAACGCGCATGGCACATCAACGCCGCTGGGTGATGAGATTGAACTCAAAGCTGTGGAACGCCTGCTGGGCAACAATGCGGGCAAGCTTTCCATGTCGTCCACCAAATCTGCCATTGGGCATTTATTAGGTGCGGCGGGTGCCGTTGAAGCGATTTTTTCTGTGTTAGCAATTCGCGATAATATGTGCCCGCCTACACTGAACCTCGATAACCCTTCAGTGCAGACAGCGATTGACCTGGTGCCAAATAAGGCAAAGGCCAAAGCCATCAACACAGTTTTGTCGAATTCTTTTGGTTTTGGTGGTACCAATGCCAGCCTAATCATGCGGCGCTATGCGGCGTGAGCCTTAACCTAGCCGGAGAAGCTACGGCGTGAACGATGACGAACCAGTAACCCGCGTATCCCAGCCCTATGTGCCGCGCCAACGCCGCTCTGCGCTGTTGCGTATATTCGGCAAATGGCTCTTAACAGGTTTTATCCTTATCATTGTTGGTGGCGTCGGGCTTGGCTGGGCTTGGTTTAATTTCACCGCACCCGGGCCTCTGACACAAAAAAAGATTGTGATGCTGCCCAAGTTGGCTGACCGGGCGGCAATTGCTGTGGCTCTGAAAGATCAGGGCGTGATCAGCGACGCTAAAATCTTTTCAGCTGCAGCGGCCTTCAATGAATTCCGCCACGCCAAACTGAAACCCGGCGAATATGAATTTCCTGCGGGTGTCACGATGGAAGACGTGTTGAGCATGATCACCCGTGGGGCCTTCGTTACCTATAAAGTGACGGTGCCCGAAGGTTGGACATCGCAGATGGTGGTGAACCGCCTGAATGAGCAGGAAGAGATGGACGGCCAGATCGCTCAAGTTCCGGCAGAGGGCAGTCTTCTGCCCGAAACTTATATCGTCACCAGAGGCTATTCGCGTGAGAAGCTTTTGAGTGAAATGGCCGCAGCACAAACCAAATTGCTCGATCAAGAATGGACGCGTGTGCCGCCAGACAATGGCGTGATCACCACGAAAAATGATCTGGTCACTTTGGCTTCCATCGTAGAAAAAGAAACCGGCGTGGCCGAAGAAAGGCCCCTTGTGGCTTCGATTTTCATGAACCGGTTGAAGCAGCATATGCGTCTGCAATCTGATCCTACCGTAATCTATGGAATTGTCGGCGGCAAAGGCAAACTTGATCACCCAATTTTGCGCAGCGAGTTGGAAACAGCAACACCTTACAACACCTATACCATTGATGGCTTGCCACCGGGACCCATTGCCAACCCGGGCAAAGCAGCCATTGAAGCCGTGTTAGAACCAGCCAAAGCCAATTATCTGTATTTCGTGGCCAATGGCTCTGGCGGCCACGCCTTTGCTGCCACTTTGGAAGAACACAACACCAATGTGAAAAAATGGCGAGCCTTGAACGGCGAAGTCGAAACGCCATCCCAACCTGCGGCTCCGGCTCTTGCAGTGAAGCCCGCCCCGCCTGCTGCCCCGGCTGTGGTTACACCAGCGTCAGCGCCGCCTCCCGACGTCGCGGGAAAGCCAGCCGCTGTTGTTGTCCGAAAAATTCCAATCCCAAAATTCAAGAAACCAAAACCTTAATGTCCATTTCTTCGATGACGGGCTTTGCCCGCGTGAACGGCAATGCAGTAGATGCCTTGTGGGTCTGGGAAGCCAAAAGTGTGAACAGCAAAACGTTTGATGTGCGCTTGCGTTTGCCCTCTGGCTTCGAGCATCTTGAAGTGCTGGTGAAACAAATTTTAGCCAAATCTTTTAAGCGCGGCAGTTTGCAGGTGAATTTGTCCATCCAAGGGCAAACGGAAAAAGAGCAAATCAGCATTAATCAAGACGTGTTGCGCCAATATCTGGCCGTGGCAAAAGGGTTGCAGGATGAATTGGGTGCAGCACCCTTTCAAATTGAAGGCCTTTTAGCATTGCGCGGTGTGGTGGAAGCCACAGTGGCTGCACGCAGTGAAGGCCAGCAAGCCGCACTTGATGCGGCCTTGATGACATCATTCAATGAAGTGGTGTCTCAATTATATGAAGCGCGAAAAGCCGAGGGCAAAAGCCTCGCCGTGGTTTTGACGGCACAGCTTGAGCAGATCGAACGTCTTCACGCAGCAGCAGTTTCCAACCCGTCGCGCCAACCTGAAGCCATTAAGGCACGTTTAAAAGTGCAGGTGGCGCAGCTGATTGATATAGCCAAGCTTGATGAAACGCGGCTGGCGCAAGAAGCAGCCTTATTAATGACGCGTGTAGATATTCAAGAAGAGCTGGACCGCCTGGCCGTCCATATTAGTGCAGCACGCGGGCTTCTAAAAGCTAACGAACCCCTTGGCCGCAAGTTTGATTTTCTGGCGCAGGAGTTTAACCGTGAGGCAAATACACTCTGTTCAAAGGCCAATGATTCAAGCTTGACGACAGTGGGCCTCGACCTCAAAACGGTGATCGACCAAATGCGTGAGCAGGTTCAAAACATTGAGTAAGACGTCAACCAAAATTGCGGTGGCCCGCCGTGGAATATTGTTCGTGATGTCTTCGCCATCCGGTGCGGGCAAGACCACGCTTTCGAAAATGCTGTTGGAAGCGGACAAAGATATATCGCTTTCGATATCGGTCACCACCCGCAGCCCACGCTCAACAGAAATAGACGGCCGGGATTATCATTTTATTTCGAAAACCCGATTTGATGAGATGATTGCGCGGCATGAATTGTTGGAATGGGCTTTGGTGTTCGGCAATCTTTATGGCACGCCCAAAGCGCCTGTTGAGAAAGCCCTGCATGCAGGGCGAGATGTATTGTTTGACATTGACTGGCAAGGCACACAGCAGCTGGCCCAAGCCATGGATGATGATTTGGTACGGCTGTTTATTTTGCCGCCCGATGCCGAAACCTTGCATGACCGTTTGATCAATCGCAGCCAGGACACAGCCTCAGTGGTGGCCAAACGCATGGCCGAAGCGCCGCGTGAACTCAGTCACTGGGCGGAATATGACTATGTGATCATCAACCACGACATGGCTTCTGCCCACGGTAATGTGATGGCAATTTTGAAAGCCGAACGCTTGAAGCGCAAGCGACAAGTAGGATTAACCGAATTTGTGCGGGCTATGACACGGAAGTTGTAAGCTTGGCGGGTATGCTTCGAGGCTCTCTACGTTCGCACCTCAGCATGAGGGTTGAATTAATAGTTGACCTCACCCTGAGGTGCCCGCGCTTACGCGGGCCTCGAAGGGTGCGATATGGATTCAAGCTCCAACGCTAATCTTCCAAAATCTCCCACGCGCAGTTCTTCAGCGCGCGCTGTTGGGGGAATAGCCAATTTAACTAAAACCTCTTCAGGGTTTGGAAACACACTCTTCAAACTTTGCCGCAACATTTTGCGGCGCTGGCCGAAGCCTGCGGCGGTTACACGTTCCAAAGCTTGTTGCGAACAAGCGGGTTCGCAATTCATGCGCGGTGTTAATTGAACGATGCTCGACGTAATTTTAGGTGGCGGGGTGAAGGCGCTGCGGTTCACGTCAAAAAGTTTCCGCACCTCACAGCGCCATTGGCAGATGATTGAAAGCCGACCGTAAACTTTTGATCCGGGTTGCGCCACAATGCGTTCAGCCACTTCCTTTTGAAACATCAGCGTAAGAGATTGATACCACGGAGGCCAGACCTCAGTGGAAAGCCAGGAGATCAATAAGGCTATGCCTATATTATAAGGCAGGTTGGCGATAATTTTGGTTGGTCCCCGCGCCAGCTTCGGCATATCAACTGTCAGCGCATCACCATCGATTACGTGCAACCGGTTTGGGTAATAAGCGGAAATCTCTGCCAGTGCAGGCAGGGCGCGATGATCACGCTCAATTGCAACCACACTGCTCGCACCCTCTGCAAGAAGCGCTCTGGTTAAACCGCCAGGCCCTGGGCCAATCTCAATAATTGTAAAACCATTTAGCGGACCAGCCGCGCGAGCAATACGACGGGTGAGATTGAGATCGAATAAAAAATTCTGCCCCAGTGCTTTGTTGGCGGCAAGACCGTGAGCCTGGATTACATCGCGCAGTGGCGGCAAGCCATCATCACTCATGCCTGCTTAGCCATTTGTGCGGCCTGCGTGATGGCGGCAATTAAGCTATCTGGTTTTGCCATGCCAGTCCCCGCGAGGTTAAGGGCCGTACCGTGATCTGGCGACGTGCGGATGAACGGCAAGCCCAGCGTCACATTTACACCGCCGTGAAAATCCAAGGTCTTCACCGGAATAAGCGCTTGATCATGATACATGCACAAAATCGCGTCATAGGTTGCGCGGGCTTCAGCGTGAAAAGACGTATCCGCAGGCAGCGGACCCGTCACCGCAATACCCATCATGCGCAGAGTATTTATGGCAGGCTCGATAATCAAGCGTTCTTCATCTCCCATTGCTCCATTTTCACCCGCGTGGGGGTTGAGACCGGTGACGGCAAGGCGCGGGCTTGCCACGCCAAAATATTTCTGTAGGGCTTTGGCAACCACGATGCCCTGCTCAACAATAGCTGTTTCAGTTAATCGAATTGGCACATCTTTCAGGGGCACATGAACGGTGATGGGCACGGCGCGCAGATCTTGTGCTACCAGCATCATTACATCAGTCGCCTCAAGGCCTTGGTTGCGAGACACGGCGGCCAGAAAATCCGTGTGGCCTTGATATTTAAAACCCACCGCATAGAGCGCATCTTTTTGAATGGGATTTGTGATCATGGCAGATGCACGAGCATCCAAACACATGGCGGCTGCGGCTTTGATCACATCAATTACAAAGTTTGAGTTGCGCGTATCAATCCACGCTGCGCGGGAAGGCTTTGGCAAAGGCACATGTAAAATAGGCAGCGCGCGTTCAAATGTTTTCCGCGCTTCCTCGGGAGTATCGATGGTGACCACGGGCACGCTAAGTCCCACGGCTTGGGTGCGGGCGATAAAATCTGCAGCATCGGCAATCAAAAAGAAAGCGCAGGCACTATCACGCCGCAACGCAGCCCAGGCCTTGGCCGTTATTTCAGGCGCAATGCTGGCAGTTTCGCCGCACGTTATGACCATAGGTGGCTGCAAAGTCATTGGGCATAGGCCGGATCTTTATATTCAATGATGGCCCCCTTACGCAGTATGGCCACATATTTTTGTTCAACTGACGTAAACTTATCATTCAGGGCCAGGCTTTCAACTTGTTGACGCGTTGGGTATTGTACATTCACTTTCGGCGGCAAGATTTGACGGGTGCCACAAAATACCAAAAGTTGAATGCCCTTTTGATAGCGCATCGGGCCCATCGCATGGCCCAATCCGCGCTGTTGCATTTGCGCTAGCATCGGTGCCGGCAGCTTGCGCGAATCGGCGTCAATCTTCCGGCCAATCTGCACATTAAAAATGCCGGACGTTGCCGATTTGATTCCTTCACAAGACGAAATTTTCTGCAGCACCTGGCCCGCCTCGATAGCGCGCGATTGCAGCAGCTGCTGGTCATTGCCATCCACAGGGAAATTTATTTCCTGCAGGCTTACCACTTTGACAGGCTGACGGCGCGGATCTGACTGAAGCTTAGCAACTTTACCGCTAATATCGGCTTTGATTGCTGCAAATTTCTTATCAACGTCTGCGGGATCAACGGCAACTTTTTCGTGATACTTGACTTGCAACAATCGCCCAAAAGACATCTGAGCCGTAAGATACTGCCTCATAGTGTCAATGGAAACTCCGGCTGATGACAGTTTGCTGTTAAGTCCCGCGACGTCGGTTTTGATGCTCTGCGCCATGGACGTGATGCGGTCATCGACCTCTTTGGAGGTGGGGTCCATTTTGTTTTGTTTCGCTTCATCAATTTTAATGAAGTCATTGATGAGGGCATTGGCCACTTGCTTGCGGCCAAGGTTTTGAGGATTGTGTTCGCCCAACAGTGTCAGCATTTTTATGCGTTGATCAATGTCCAAACCGGTAATAGCGTGATCATTGACCACGGCGATGACACCCTGTTCGGCGCGCACCGAACCAGAAAATCCTATAGCCAACAGGCAAATGACTGTAAGAAAAAATCTCATCCGCATATCAGAACGCCGCGTTGAACCCAGTTTTGCCAAGTGTAGCAAATTCGATTGACAGCTGCACCCGGTTATCAACCACCTTGCTTATTGAGTCCTGATTACCAGAATAAAACAACTTGAAGTTCAAGCATTTGCAATCGAACTCAACGCCTGCAGTTTTGCGCGTCACTACGCCAGTGGTGAAATCATAGGTCATTCCGCCAAATACACTCCAACCATCGTTAAGGGCGATGCGCGCATCATTTGAAACCCATTGTTCACGGTTGTTGCGCCCATAAGCAGGCTCCGCACCAAAATCCAGATAACTGACATTGGCGGTGAACCTGTCAAAACTAAGGCTTGCTACCAATTCTTGTCGGTTGACGGCCGAGAAATCTTCTTTCACCCGCGTCTCATAGGACAGGCTGAGCGCACTCCACGGCTGAACAATCATGGCAGCAACCAAATCAGACTCATTGTCGGCAAGACCAGAACCGTCCACAAAACTATTTTGTCCGGCGATGTGAATTGATTGCCCAGCACTGGCGCGAATGAAGCCGCCGTTGCGGCCAATCAGCGAATAGGTCAATCCAAAGTCTGCATGCGTTCCACCCTCATAGCGATCAAGTCCCGTGAAGCGATCAGCAAGGAATAGGCTCGTGTGGTCATAATTCAGGGTGATCGAATCTTCATTGCCAAATGCATTGGTGTTTCCTTCGTTCGCGGAAGCCACAATTTGCATCACCGGAGAGATAACACTTTGACCAAAGCGAGTATCCGCCACAAATGGCCACCGCGCGTCAAGCCCAACTTCCGGCAATACGCGAGCCGCTGTAGTTGACGAAAACCCGCCATTGTCTGGCACTTTGTTGGTTATAAAAAGATCGCTGCGCAAATTGGCAAATGGTGTGATCACGGTTCCGCTGTCACCATAGATTTGACTATGCCAATTCATTTGGGTCGTAGCGCGGGTTTGATCGAGGCCTTGATTGACAGTGGTGAAAGGTGTTGCAGTCTTGTCGCGGTGCAGAGAATAGGCGTTCCATGTGAAATCAAACTGCCCGCCAATCGGCGTGTCACGCAGAATCGTTTCGCCGGTCACAAATGGCATGGCGTAGGGCAGCTGATCGGGATCGATGGCAGAACTAAGCGAACCAAAATTTAGAACCTGGGCTGACACATAAGTTTGATCCGAAAGCCCAGTGGCATAAATATCATTTACAGTGTAGGCGCGGTTGTCATAACCATAGCTGCTGGGAAATAAACGGTCAGAAGCAAACGTGCCGTCCCAGCCATAATGCCAGTCTGGGCCAGCGGCAAAGGCACCGTGGGTATCAATTTCGCCACGCCACTCTTGGTCTTCTGGGGCGGCTAACTTGGTGAATTGATGAACGCCGTAACCACGAATATTATATCCGCCATTTTCAGTGGCTTGGCGAAATTCAACATCCG
>JAYVCU010000183.1:0-3225 GCA_043749835.1 Hyphomicrobiales bacterium | reverse complement strand
GTCGCGCAGGCTGGTCAAATCCCATTTGGTGTTCGCGGCCGGTATGAGCGGGACAACGATCGGATAACGGTTGGTTGTATTAAGGCCTTCATTTCCGATGTCGCCGCCAAAGGGACCCGTAAAGACGCGGAAACTCTGACCACCGGCAAACGACCCGGCACCGGTGTTGATGTTGGTCATCACAACCGTGGCACCGTCAAAGGCCTTGACGGAAGTGTTGCCGCCGAAATCCGTAAACTGCGCCACAATCATCGTGTTGGTTTGCGCGGTGGCAAAATTCACTTTGATGATGTTGGTTGAACCAGCCAGCATCGTCAAGCGGCCCGGGAATCCAGAACCCACCAACGCGGACTTGACCTCAGTGGTTCCAATCCCGTCGCCACCCGGCAGGAACGTCGCTCCACTGTTGAACGTCATCGTGGTCAGATAAATCAATCCAACGCCCATGTCCTTGAAGGTTCCGTTGACCGTAATCGTGTTCGCCTGACTTTCAGCACCGATGTTGCCGATGTTCAGCAGCGTGCCGCTGACGGTGGCATTGCCAATGATTGCCAGCGTGCCAGCAGCGGCGTTGACCAATAAACCAGCCGAATTAACAGTCAAGGCCCCGCCTTGGATGCTGCCGCTGTTGGTGGCGATGGCCCCGCCTTGAACCGTCATGGAACTGCCCACGACACCGCCACTTTGAATGGTTGCCACAGCCCCATTGTTTAGAACCAGCGGACCACTGAGTGAGCCGGCATAACTCATGACAACATTGGTAAATATTGTAACGCCATTAAGACTGCCAGAACCAAGCAATGCACCAGCTTTAATTGAAACACTTACGGTAGTAACGGCGTTGTTAGTAAAAGCAGCGGTTCCTTCTTTTACCATCGCACAAGTTCCGATTTGGCCACCGCCATTCTCGAACGAAAACGCGCTGGTGGAATTGGTCATGTAGATTCCCGTCCCGCTGGCGTTCGGTATGACAAAGTCTGTAACCGACACGATGTTGGTCACGCCGGAGGCATTTTCAAAAATAACCGAATCTGCATCAACAAACGAAACCTGCGCCCCGCTGTTGGTGTTTTGCCAGTTCGGGGTTGCATGATCCCAAACATTATTCACATAGCCCTTCCACCGCAATATGGCCGGAGCGTTGGTTTGGACGCGCAATTCAATCACCTGGGCGGCTGCATTATCAAACAAGGTGACATTGTTGTAACCCGCTGGATATGTTCCCATGGAAATGGGATGCGATCCGGCACCGGTTGCCGAGCGATAAGCAATCAACACATTAGTGGCCGGGACAGTCGGCGAAAATCCGGACAAGGAGGCGATGTCAATCTTAGCACCGACAACATCCGTCAAGTTTGTTACCACGCCATTGGTAGCACCCAAAGTCACATGCAACACCAAATGACCGCCATTCTGCACGGATAACGTAGGCAACGGAATGGCCGGTGTTCCAATGGTGTTTGTCACATCAAAGATGCCACCACCGTTAATGGTGATCGAGTTACCCGTGGTTGCCGCACCCGAGATGACCGTATTTGCCCGAACCACACCATTGGTGTTGACAACCACCCTGCCGAAGCCGGTAGGCGTGTTGACCAGTTCAAATGCCGGCGCATCAGCGTGACCCAAATCAAGCAGGTTATTAACCGATAGCAGAGCTGTTGCACCACCGAATCCACCCACGGTGATAGTGGACTGCACAGAATTATTATTGGTCCACTGCTTATACCCGGCGAACAAAGTGTTCACATTAACTACACCTCGGTCGAACAGCATATTCCCGATCTGCCCGTTGCCGTTGCTGAAATTGGTTTTGTTATGACCAAGCCACATTGTGTCCACCAGCATGTCCACCCGCCCGCCCCTGAAGTCAGCACCCACGCCGCGGGTCCGGGTGGTTCCAGTGTTAAGACTGCTATCAATGGCTACACCAAAGAAGCTCATGCGACCCCCATTGGTATTGCGGAAAATAGCCACACAATTATTCGCATTCGTGAAGGCCGGATTGAAACGTAACACGCTGTTGGCACTGCCGGATTGATGGCTGATCGCTGAAACACTGTCAGCATTGAAAACATTGGTGATGCCCATGTTCACCACACTGGCAAAATTACCGTTGCCGATCCAGGCATGATTCAACATCATGATCGAGTTCGTCATGCCTCCGAGGCCACTATAATCACCGACATAGGTGGCCCGGATGAAGTTGGTTTTTGCCAGCTCGTAAACACCTTGCGACGCCTGCGGCGTTGTATTCGGAAGAACCGAAAACGCACTGCCAATGGCGGCAAGGTTCACATCAACATACAAATTGCCCAAACCTGCCATGGATATCGTGCCTTTGCTGCTGCCACCATCACCGATGTTCTCAAACAGTGAAAAAACTGCCTGGGGGTTGGTCACAATCAATGATCCGCTGTCACCAATCATCCACAGGTTCAAGCGACCATCCGTTCCGGTTTGAGCCCGCACATCCGCACCCGCGTAAAATCCATTGGTCCCCGAAACAGCCAGCGTAACGTTCGGCGCAAAGAAATTAGTGGCATTCAAGTTGTCGGTGCGCGGCGAAAACAGAAGCGAGTCAAGCACGAGAGAAGTATCTGAATACGTCAACAATTGGGGTGTCGCCCCAGAGTATTGATATCTCGCAGAATCCCCGGTGACCGGCTTGCTGCCAATGCTCCAGTTGCCATCGGTGGACCAGTTCGTATTCGCCGACCCCACCTGCGCAATAAATACATCGGGCACAACCAGCAAAGTCGTGGAGTTCGTGACCGTCAACCCGTTGAAAGTATTTGATGCTATGAGTTCCAACGGATAAAACCCCTTGGGAGCGCTAACCACTGACACACTCAAGTAAACACTGGTCGTGTTGGTTCTTTCTACAATTGCGTTGATGTTGGCCGCGCTATTGGGGTTTGCTCCGTTTGTAACAAAGCCCGCTGTCACACCAGCCGGATTGCCCACCACATTCACATAAAAGTCAACCAAGTTAGTGTCACCCGCCAATGTAAAGGTAACTTGGCTGTTGGTGTAACCTGGATACACGTTAGTAACTCCCGCCCCCGCAAAAATTTTAGGGATTGGGTTGGCAATTGTCACCGTCGTGTCCGCTTTGGCGGAGGAGGCGGCAACCAGTGCCAGCGCGCCAGCGACCAGTGCGAGGCTGAATCGGCCAGTCATGCGCATTCTTGGAATCGCATAGGCAGCCAGTTTGTGCAGGTG
>JAYVCU010000182.1:0-42584 GCA_043749835.1 Hyphomicrobiales bacterium | reverse complement strand
GCCAGCCCTGAAGTTCATTTTTCACAATGTCCGAAAGCATAGAAATCGAAGCTGCACTATCGTTCAAACACGTAACCACTTTGAAGTTCACACCACCCTTTTCATGAAAGGTTTCGGCTAAGCCAATTGAAAGCTCTTCCAAGGTTTCCACACAGTCACAAGCAAAGCCGGGCGAAATCAAAAGAAGGTTTTTTACACCAAAAGAAGGCAGTTCTTCCACCGTTTCTTGCGCATAAGGCTTCAACCATTCCTGCCTGCCAAAACGCGATTGAAATACCACTTGGGCGTAATCTTTAGATAGGCCCAATGTCTCGCGCACCAACCGCGCTGTCTTCTGGCACTGGCAATGATAGGGGTCACCTTTGTCGAGATACTCGCGCGGCAATCCGTGGAAGGCAATCAAAATGCGGTCTGGCTTCCAACTCAATTCGGCCATAGCCGTTTTCAAAGAAGTAGCGATAGCATTCACATAAGATGGATTTTCAAAATACGGTGGCACCGTGCGAATGGCAGGCTGCCAGCGCATTTTTTTAAATTCACCATAAGCCTTGTCCAAAACCGTCGCCGTTGTCGCGGCTGAATATTGCGGATAAAGTGGGAAAATCAAAATGCGGTCGCAGCCTTGGTCTTTTAGCGCTTTTAATTTATCACCCACAGCCGGCTTGCCATAACGCATGGCCCACTCCACCACCAGTTTATTCACATTTCCCAAGTTTTCCCGCAACTTATCAGCTTGCGCGCGGGTAAACGTTTTCAGCGGGCTTTCATTTTTTTCGCGGTTCCAGATTTTCGCATAGGCCTGCCCGGATTTTTGCGGTCGAAAATTCAGAATTACACCATTCAGAACGAACCACCAGATAACTGGGTTCACCTCTATCACCCGCTTATCACTCAGAAATTCCGCTAAATACCGACGCATAGACAGATAATCCGTGGCCTCGGGCGTTCCAAGATTGACAAGCAACACACCCACTTTGCTTTGTGGAATGGGCGGGTGTCCGGGGGGCAAATTATACAAGAAGGGCTTTCATGAAGGGCTTTATTGCGCGATTTATCGCTTAAGGTCTAGACGAAAACACCAAGCATGCGGCATCGTGGCTTGGGGAATTGCCAGATGATTCGTAGGTTGGGGCCATGACGGGTGCGACGAATGCAGGTCAGCATAAAATGCGTGCCAAGTTCAGGCATGTCTTTTTGCAACTGTTCTCAGAAGCTGATGGATATTTAGTCGCGCAACAGGTCGAAGAATCGCGCGTGGCCTTGGTGATCTTTACAGCTCTACATCTTTTGGCGACACTGGTTGTGCTTAACCTCGCCTGGTCTCACGTGCCTGCACTGTTGCTGGTAACGTGGGCCAGTATAAATGTTATGCTAGGCCTTGCTCTCGTCAGCGCCTTTGTGTGGTTGCGCCGTAAACGGGGAAGTTTGCCCGCGGCGCGCCAGGCATTACGCATTGCGCCCTTCATCGCCTTGGCTCTTTGCCTAATGTGGGGCTGGGCTAATTTTGGTTTTGCCGGTTTCTTGCAAACTACCAATCATGATCTCATCGAGGTTTTTCAAATCATTGTGATGGTTGTTGGTTTGCTTTGCAGTTTGCGCCTTCCTGCGGCAGCCCTCCAGTTTATATTAGCGATTGTTGCAGTGTTATTCGCAAAAGCCGTAAGTGCTTATGGTGGTGTTGGCATTACCGCCATCTTTGTAAGCATGTTGGGCTTTACCGGTTTGATCAGCACCGCCTTTGCCCTAAGTCTCAGCATGCAGCGGCGCTGGGCGTTGGAAAAATATCGCAAGCGTGATGCCGAAATTATTAAATTGCTGTTGCATGACATGGGCAGCGAGATCAGAGACTGGATGTGGGAAACGGACTCAGCCGGTCTGCTGGTTTCGCACTCACCAAATTTGCCAGCTGTATTGAGCGAAA
The DNA here is from genome assembly GCA_043749835.1 of Hyphomicrobiales bacterium. GTDB lineage: Bacteria > Pseudomonadota > Alphaproteobacteria > Rhizobiales > Aestuariivirgaceae > Aestuariivirga. The sequence continues at coordinate 40,663 of JAYVCU010000182.1, read as the reverse complement.
TTCCGGGCACACTAACAGGCCGAAAGTTTTTTGATGAGGTCTTTGCCGTTCATGCGCCAGCGCTTATGCCGCGCTTTGCAGCACAAGAAACCTTCACTGACGAAAACTTTGAAACAGCAATCGCTGGTGAACCGCGACAATGGCAACTTTCAGCCAAACCCTTGTTTGATGCCAGCGGTGCATTCATCGGCTACCGCGGCGTTGCGCGCGACGTAACCCTGCAACGCCAGCAAGAACAGTTGATCGCCAGTGCTCGCGACGAAGCGCAAAAAGCCAATGATGCAAAATCACAGTTTCTCGCTGTCATCAGCCATGAATTGCGCACTCCGATTAATGCCATTGTGGGCTTCAGCGAAGTGTTAAGCGCAGGCCAGGGCGAAACTTTGCCGCTCACAGCTCGGCGCGAATATCTAGGCACCATTCTCGAAAGCGCAAAACATCTGCAAGGCCTTATCAACGATATTCTTGAAGCAACACGCATGGAACGCGGTAACATCAAATTGGATGAGCAACCAAGCGACGTGGCGGAGCTCGTGGAAGTTTCCGTAAAGATTGTGCGCGAGACCGCCACGCAGCGCGGCATCTCAGTGATCGCCCGCGTTATTGAAGAAGTGGAAGTGACAGGTGACGTCACACGCCTCAAGCAAGTGCTTTTGAATGTTCTCACCAATGCCATAAAGTTTTCCCCGGAAGGCGGCATGGTGCAAGTTGATATGAAACGCGATGTGGCTGGCAACTTGAAAATCAGCGTTCGCGATGCCGGCATTGGCATTTCCAAGGAAGATGCCGAGCGCGTTTTTGAACCTTTCGTTCAAGTTGAAAGCGGATCCAGCCGCCGCTTCGGCGGCATGGGATTAGGCTTGGCAATTGCGCGCCGCGTGGCAAGGCTGCATGGCGGAGATCTTGTTTTAAACGGCGAAGCTGGAATTGGCACAGAAGCCTTATTTACCCTTCCTGCCATTCGCATCAATTGGCCTAAGCCTCGCAGCAAAGTGAAATCTGCAAACGCTGCCTAAACAATGCCGAATTGCATTACCATTATGTTAAAGTAGCGCCATGATCAGCATTTTTGAAGCACGTGCCATATGGGTTAAAATTGGCCTGCTGTCTTTTGGTGGCCCTGCTGGTCAAATCGCACTGATGCACCGCGAAGTGATCGACAAACGCAAATTGATCAGTGAAAAGGAATTCCTCAGTGCACTGAACTTCTGCATGCTGCTTCCGGGGCCCGAGGCCATGCAGCTAGCCACTTACATCGGATGGAAACTGCATGGCATAAAAGGTGGCTTGGTTGCCGGGTTGCTGTTCATTTTGCCCGGCGCAATCGTCCTCTATGCGCTTTCCACAATCTACGTACTGTTTGGCGCGGTTCCCTTAGTTGCCAATTTATTCTGGGGCGTGAAGGCGGCAGTAGTGGCCATTGTGCTTGAAGCTTTGCGGCGCGTGGCCAAACGCGCACTCGCAGAGCCGATAGACTATGCCATTGCGGCTGCAGCCTTCGTCGCACTTTTTGTTTTCGCTATTCCGTTTCCACTAGTCGTTATGCTCGCAGCAGGTGTTGGGTGGCTGATATCAAACCAAGAAAATCCGGAATTGAAATCAGTTGTCCTTCCACCTTTTCAGCAAACCCTCAAAACTGTTGCCATTTGGTTGGCACTCTGGCTCATGCCCTTAGCCACATTGAATGTTCTGTGGCCCCAAAGTGTTTATGCCTTGCTCGGCAATTTCTTTTCGAAATTATCAATCGTCACGTTCGGCGGCGCTTATGCAGTTTTGACTTATATGGGCCAAGACGTGGTTGAGGCTCATCACTGGTTAACTACCCCACAAATGATGGACGGCTTGGGACTTGCGGAAACCACGCCCGGGCCATTGATACTTGTGGGTCAGTTTGTGGGCTTTCTTGCCGCCACGGGCCAAAGCGGTGGGCTGTTAGCAGGATTTTTGGGTGGGGCGATTTTTCTGTGGATGACCTTCGTGCCTTGCTTTCTATGGATTTTTGCGGGCGCACCTTATGTGGAGTATCTCCAAAATCAGCCGCGCATTGCCTCAGCACTGGCGCGTGTAACGGCCGCGGTCTGCGGCGTTATATTGAATTTGTCCGTATGGTTTGCTCTCAATTATCTTTTTGGTGGCGTGGAACGATTGGCAGGCCCGCTGCCCATCTGGTGGCCAGATTGGCATTCTTTTGATGTCGCTGCCGCAAGTCTCAGCACTCTTGCCGCTATTGCATTGCTGCGCCTCCACTGGGGCTTAGTTAAAACCCTGGCTTTATCTGCCGCACTTGGCATAATCTGGCGAACAATTATGGTACCGCATTAGTCATGTCTTTCAATTCGCTCGCCCTCGTTGGCCTTCCGGCAGACACGTATGAGAAATCCGATTTCCTGTTTCATTCACTCGGCGATAAATACGTCCGTGCCCTGACGGATGTGTCCAAAGTTCTGGCAGTTATGATTCCATCTCTCATTGATGAAGCTCAAATCAACGCCTTACTCGAACACTTTGATGGCGTGTTGATGACAGGCGCAGTCTCCAACGTGCATCCGCCACTGTATGGTGAAGATCCCACAGCAGCGCACGAGCCGTTTGATTTAGGCCGTGATCAAACAACACTGAAATTAATCCGCGCTGTTATTGATCGCGGCATTCCGCTTTTTTGCATTTGTCGCGGCTTTCAAGAACTTAATGTGGTGATGGGCGGAACGTTGGAAACTGAGTTGCAAGAACAGCCAGGTAGAATTGATCACCGTGGCAAAAGCGAAAATGCTGATGTGCGCTATGGCCCGGCGCATGACATCGAAATTCAAAATGGTGGAATGCTAGGACGGATTCTCGGCAAAGATCAAACCCGCGTGAACAGCGTGCACCGTCAAGGCATAAAGCAACTAGGCGAAGGCCTAATGGTTGAGGCCACCGCCCCAGATGGCATCATTGAAGCGGTTTCCATAAAAGGTGCAAAAGCCTTTGCCCTGGGCACTCAGTGGCACCCAGAATATAAGGCGGCGGAAAATCTCGATTCCTCAAAACTCTTCGAGGCCTTCGGAAACGCTGTACGCGCGCACCAGCGCGCCCGGTCTCAGCGCAGCTTGGGAAACCGCGCAATGGTTTAGCAATTAATGAGCGCTGCTGCTGCCAACGGGTTTGGCCTTTTTTAACAACGGCAACATCAACACAATGCTAAGAAACAAAATCGTCAATACAAAGAAAATATCTGCAATTGCCAGTGTGAAAGATTGTTTTCGAACCAAAAGTGAAAGCTGCCTCAGCGCCACTAAGTCTGCATTAGACCCAAGCTTACTGAAAGCATGTGTCATGTTATTTAGAGTGTGCACAGCTACGTCATTACTCCAACCCACAGATTCATGTAAGCGCTGAAGGTGCAGATCAAAGCGCAGGTTCATCGTAGTATTTATGAGGGCAAGGCCCACAGCACCACCAAGATTTCGCGTGAGGTTGAACAGTCCAGATCCGCCGCGCAACATCATCGGCGACAAATCACCCAAAGCAATGTTGGTCACTGTCACCATGCACATCATCAGGGAAACGCCGCGTAGAATTTGCGGGATTAACAGTTCCCAGAATGCCCAATCAGAGGTTATGTAATGCGCTTGCCATGTACCTATGGCAAAACCAATAAAGCCACCGCCGATCATAATACGTGGATCAACTTTTAGGGAAAGCCGCCCTGCAATTGGCGCTGTCAGGAACATGGCAATGCCGGTCACAAACATTGTCTCGCCAATCATCATGGACGAATAGTTTTGAATGCGCGCCAGATAAACCGGATACAGATAAGTGAGGCCGTAAAGCCCTATGCCCATAGTGAAAGAAAAAATGCAGCCGGCCGTAAAGTTGCGATTTTTGAAGGCCGAAAAATCCACTAATGGATTTGGCTTGGCAAACATGCGCCAGAAGAATAGTGAGCCAGACAGTATACAGGCGATAATGAGGTTGCGGATGACATCAGAATTCAACCAGTCATCAGCCGCACCTTCTTCCAGAATATATTCAAGCGAACCGAGAAAAATCGCCAGCATGAACATGCCCAGCCAGTCAAAGGTTTTGATCAGTTTGAAATTAGGTTCGTCAAAATCAATTGTCAGCCAAGTGCCGATGGTCACACAGATGCCGGGAATGATGTTCACCAAAAACAGCCAATGCCATGAGAAAATATCGGTTAAATAGCCACCCACCGTCGGCCCGATGGTGGGGGCGAGTGTGGCGATCAGGCCAATGACAGGAGAAAAGATGGCGCGTTGTTTTGCTGGGAAGATGGTGAAGAGCGTTGAAAAAACTGTTGGGATCATTGCTCCGCCGAGAAACCCTTGCAACGCACGCCACACCATCATTTCGCCGATGGAACTTGAAAGCGCGCACATCAGGCTCATCAGGGTGAAGCTGGCCGAAGCAGCCACAAACAGCCAACGCGTTGAAAAAATTCGTGTAAGGGTTCCTGAAAGCGGAATCATCACCACTTCGGCAATCAAATAGCTCGTCTGCACCCAGGGGATTTCATCTGCACTGGCAGAGATACCGGCCTGAATTTCAGCAAGCGACGATGAAACGATCTGAATATCCAAGATCGCCATAAACATGCCGAATACCATGAAGAAAAACGCAACCAGGCGCCGTGTGGGCAAGCTCTGTGGGAGCGCTTGTGAAATGGTGGCGGTGGCTGACATGGCCTTAGTTGCTGCCCTTATCGCGCGTATCAATATCTACTGAAACCGATTGGCCAGGGCGAAGTTTCATAGATACTTCAGGCGGCAACAAAACTTTCACCGGAAAGCGCTGGGTGATTTTTGTGAAATTGCCAGTGGCATTGTCGGGCGGAAGCAAGGAAAATTCGGCCCCTGACGCGGGCGAGATACTATCCACAATGCCCTTAAAAGTTTCGTTCTTAAAAGCATCAACGGTGATTTCAACCTTCTGGCCAGGATGAATATCCACAAGTTGCGTTTCTTTAAAGTTGGCAGTCACAAAACTCTTCTGCACTGGAATCAGAGCCATAAGGTTGGTACCTGGCTGCACATATTGCCCTATCGCTACAGCGCGGTTGGCAATCACCCCGTCAAAGGGTGCCCGAATTTCGGCAAATGATAAATCGCTCCGGGCTTTGTCGAGGGAAACGTTGAGTTCGGCCAAAGCACTGCTGGACTGTTGTTCATTTGCAGCCAGTACGCCAAGCTGCGCTTGCGCTGCGGCCACGTTTGCTTCAGCCGCTGTCACACTGGCCTGCGCAGTGGCACGCGCCTGATTGGCATCATCCAAAGCCTGCTGTGTACCCACATTGGTTTTCACCATTTGACTGGCACGTTGCTGGGTTAAAGCCGCATTAAGTTCAACGGCTTTTGCACTTTGCACTTGAGCCTGGGCGGCAACAACTTGTGCACTTTGAGCAAGTTTCTGTTGTGCGATAACGCCAAGGCTGGCGTTCTGTGTGGTCAGTTTGGCCTTGGCGGCGGTGATGGCCAAATCATAGTCTCTGGCATCAAGCCGCAATACAACGTCACCTGCTTTCACAGCTGCGTTGTTGCGCACTGGTGTTTCAATAACCAGGCCAGCAATTTTGGCGCTGAGGATTGATGTGTCAGCTTTCACATAGGCGTCGTCGGTCGAAATCTGGAATCGGCCAACAGTGATGTAGTGATAGCCATATTTTGCCACAAAACCCAAAACCACGACAGCCAAAGCAATCAGAATAATCCGGCGAATGGGTGGTGATTTTTTAGGTGTGGCGGCTAATTCCGCTTCCCTCGCCAGCGTCGGCGCTAAAACTGGTGCTTCAGTGCTGCTTTTCTTCAAAGTAGGGCTCGACATGGGCATTCTTATCTAACCGTTTACCTTCGACACTTCGCCAGGATATCATATATTGAACCGAACGGTTCAGTATGTCTTGTATATAACACGCAGCAGTGCTATTCACAAGACCGAACCGTTCAGTATAAGAAAAGCCTGATGATCGAAATTGCCACAGCCCAGAATAACCCCTCCGACACCGCCAAACGCCAGCAAATCCTGGACGGGGCGCGGCGCTGCTTTCTAGCGCAAGGCTTTGACGGCGCTTCGATGAATGATATTGTGAAGGCCGCAAGTGTTTCAAAAGGCACGGTCTATGCATATTTCTCCTCTAAGGAAAAACTTTTTGAAGCGCTGATCTATCATGATCGCCGCGAGCAAGCTGAGCAGACCGTTCATGATCTTGATGTGGCACGGCCGATGGCCGAAGTCTTGACTGAACTTGGCTTACGCATGGTAGAGCGGATGACCTCAGAGGACTCTATTGCCCAAGTTCGCATGGTGGCGGCTACGTCGGCAAAATTCCCTGAGATTGGCCAAGCGTTTTTTCAAGCTGGGCCAGCCTTTGCAATTGCCCGCATCAAAAACTATTTCGAAATCAAAATGGCCCAAGGTCAAATCCGCCAAGTGGATGCTGAAATGGCAGCCGTGCAGTTTATAGACCTGATCTCTGGCTGCCTGCACAAGCCGCGCCTTTTCAATGCGCAAGACCTTTTCACCAAGCGCACCCCTGAACAGGTGGTGGCGGCAGGCGTTAATGTGTTGCTCTATGGCCTGACCTTGGAAAGCAAGCGTTAACCATAATCTCGGTAAAGTCGTCCCATGGGTCAGTTGCGTCTCATGGTTTGTGGAGTTTTGGGATTGGCACTTTGGGCCAGTGTGTCTGCATCTGCGCAAGTGGCAACACCTGAGGCCAATTCGATTTACAACAGCGCTCTAGCGGCGGAAAGCGTCTTTCCAGTTCAGGTGATGGTGACACTGCCTAAAATACTACCCAGCCGCAAAGGTCAGCGACGCGTCAGTAATCCCAACAAGGTAAAGGGTTATGACGATGGCGTGTTTCAGCTTAAACCAAGTTTAGAGATTGGCTCTGTAGTTACAGACAACGTCAATCTGTCATCCACCAACCGCCAAACTGATATTGGATTGCAGCTCAAGCCCTCTCTGGCGTTTGAAAGCGAATGGTCAAGACATAGTTGGCGGGGAAGTGCCAGCCTAGAATCGCTGCACTATCTCCAAACACCAGGTGCCAACACCCTAACGGCAACCGTCGAAACCTCTTTCCGACTAGACATTCGCCACACCACATTTGCGGATTTCACCGCCAATGCGAATGTCACGTCAACTTCCGCTGGTGCGTCAGAAGTACCCAACGCCGCTGTGGGCGGTAGACAAGATTCGAATATCGGTACTACGGCCGCCATCAATCATGATTTCGGGCCTTTGCAAGGCCGACTAAAACTTGGCATCACGCTGCAAGCTTTTGGCAATGTGGCGCTATCTAGCGGTGGTACAGAAAATAACGCAGATCGAAATTATATTGAACCCTCACTCAGCTTGCGCGGAACCTGGGGTTCACCTGCTGCAAGGCTAAAGCCATATTTGGAATTCACTTATGATCCGCGCTTTCATGATCAAGCATTGGACCGAAATGGCCAAAAGCGAAACTCGCAGGGTGTAGGTGCGGCTCTTGGTGTGACGCTGCAAGATGGACCAATTTGGACGGGACATTTCTCAGCCAATTTCATCGCCCGCAGCTACGATGATCCAGCCTTGAAAACCGCAATGGCTGTAGGCCTCACCGGGTCTCTAACGTGGAGTCCGACGCCACTTTCGAACGTCGTTGCATCCACCGGTGTTGGCTTGGCGGAATCAGAACTGGCAGGTGTTTCAGCGACCCCGTCGTGGAATGCGGGCCTCAACGCGTCTTACGCCGTTCGCGATAACATCACCTTGCTCACCGGCGCAACAGCGACCTTTACGAAAAACACCACAGGCCTGGATAAAACTTTGATTGCCAGTACAGGTGCCGACTGGCAACTCAATCCTTACTTGTCGCTCAGCGGAACTTTGCAAAGTACATGGTTCAATGCCGCAGCAGCTGGCGCATCTTATAATGAGCAACGCGCCACGGTGGCTATGGTAGTTAAACCTTAAACCCGTTCCACCAGTTGGCCTAAATTCGCAATCACACCTGACAGGGTTCCTGGCAGACGGTCATCCGGCACAGCACTGCGTTTCAGACGCAGCGCCTGAAATCCAAATTGCGCGGCGCTGTGCGCATCCCAACCATTGCCAGAGATAAAGCAAATTGAAGGTGCATCATGAATATAAAGCTTCTGCATGGCCAAACGATAAACCCGGCGGCTGGGCTTATAAATCCCAACTTCTTCCACTGAGATAACCTGCTCAAAAACTTTGTCTAAACCGGCGTGGCGCACCAATGTATCCAACATCGACGGGCTGCCGTTTGACAAGATGGCCAAGCGCTTGCCCTTGGCCCGCAGAGCCTGCAATGCAGCAACAACATCCGCGTACAAATCCAGCTTCAGCACATCAGTCATCAACTCATCCGCCAAGCCCGGCTCGCTGATCGACAAGGCCTCTAAGGTGAAATCCAACGCATCGCGCGTCACTTTCCAAAAATCAGCATGAACGCCAACAAGGCTGCGCACCCACGTATATTCCAACTGCTTGGCCCGCCATAGCTTGGCCACATCGGCGGCCGTATCACCCAACGTCGCTTGCTGGCGCGCCACAGGTGAGGCCACATCAAACAAAGTTCCAAACGCGTCGAAAACGCAAACCGAAATACCTTCCAGCTTTTTAAAGAGCTCAGCCATTATGCATTGATAGCGATAATCTGGTCGCTACAACAGGCGCAAACCGCAGTTATCAACCAATCGAAGACAGCACCGGGAATTTTTCGATCAACCAATAAGATAGAACCTGCATCCAACCCGTGAGGAACATCACACCAGCAACGACCAATAAACCGCCCATAGCTTTTTCAACATGACCGAGTTGAGACTTGAAACGAGTGAAAAATTTTAAAAATTGATTAATGGCCGCAGCTGAAATCAGAAATGGTATGCCAAGCCCCAGTGAATAAACCGCCAGCAAAGCTGCCCCCTTGCTCACACTCTCCGTACTGGCCGCGATGGAAAGAATGGCCGCAAGCACTGGCCCGATACATGGTGTCCACCCGAACGCAAAGGCCAGGCCAATGGCGTAAGCACCCAGCAAACCCACAGGTTTGCTTTCTTGCTGATAACGCTTTTCGTGAGACAAAAACGCCAGTTTAAAGACGCCGAGAAAATTCAGCCCCATAATCATAATGAAAATTCCCGCAATCTGCGCCAACAAGTGCTGCTGGCTTTTCAGCACCAGTCCCACGTAGGAAGCCGAAGCACCCAGCGTCACAAACACAGTCGTAAAGCCCGCAACAAATGCCATAGAAGCCAGCATCACACTGCGCTGGTTTTGCGCATTGCGCTTTAAATCATCCAACGAAATGCCGCTGATGAACACCAGATAAGGCGGCACCAACGGCAATACGCACGGACTGAGAAATGACAGAAGGCCAGCAAAACCGGCCGCCGCCCAAGACACATCTAATGCCATGCTTTATTCAGCCGCTTGGCGCTTAGGCAGAACCCAGTTGGGGCGCGGAAAGTGGCAGGTATAGCCGTTTGGATATTTCTCCAGATAATCTTGATGCTCAGCCTCAGCCAGCCAGAAATCACCCGCAGGGGCCAGTTCTGTCACAACTTTTCCTGGCCAAATACCAGAAGCTTCAACATCGGCTATCGTATCTAGCGCAATCTTTTTTTGTTGTTCAGTTTCATAGTAAATAGCTGAACGATATGCACTGCCCACATCATTGCCTTGGCGGTTCTTGGTCGTGGGGTCGTGAATCTGAAAAAAGAATTCCAGGATTTGGCGATAGCTGATTTTGGCCGGATCAAACGTAATCTCAATGCCTTCAGCGTGAGTGCCGTGATTGCGGTAAGTGGCGTTCTTCACATTTCCACCTGTATAACCCACACGGGTTTTAATTATGCCAGAGCGTTTGCGGATCAAGTCCTGCATGCCCCAAAAACAGCCACCGGCCAGAATTGCCTGTTCAGTTGTCATGATGGTCTCCTTTGCTAGACCCAAGATAGGCGCTGCTTCACTGGATTGCCAATGAGGCTTATATCACGGCCGTTCACGTTTTTAGGCGATGGACTTGAGCAACTGGTAAACGCCACTTGCCTCTTTAGCTAAAAATCCATGAGCGATGATGTCACCTGTGAACCCCGCTGCCCTCAAGGTTTTAAAATAATGTTCAAAATCAATAACGCCTTTGCCCGGCGCACAAGGCGCGCCCTTTACATCCCGGTCCTTGGCGTGCACCAAAGCGATGTGGCCTGAAAGGCGGTCAACGCCCTGCTCTATCAGCTTGCGTACATCAGGCGCCCTAGCATTCTCGAATAAATTTGCCGCATCAAAAACAATACGCAGGCGTTTAGATTGCATCTCTTTGATCAGCGCCGCAGCCTTGACGGGCGTGGAAACCACATTGCCAAGCTCTGGCTCAATGCCAAGGTAAATATCCTCACGCTCTGCAATGGTAATTAAGTGCACAAATTCCTGCACCATATCGCCCCACGCATCAGACGTGACATTGTGGGGATGATTGCGCCACTGGTCATTGGGATCACGGCTGCCCGTACATACTGTCAGAAGACTCGAACCCATCGCACGGGCCTTGGCGGCAATCACCGCAAAACTCCGCCGCCCCGCTTTACGCACAGCCCCTGAAGGGTGCGCCATATTATATGTAGCCGAAATCGCGGAAAGCGTTACACCTGTGTTCTTTGACGCGGCAGCCACAGCCTCTGCGGCTTCATTGCTAATCTCTTCAGGCAGCGACGATAAGCCAGAACAGGCCATATTATATTGAACTGAGGAAAAACCTGCAGCTGCCGCCTCCGTCAGCACTTTGGCTGGCGTGGTACCCCCAAAAGTTTTAGCAAAAATTCCAATTTTCATCGTGCGTTAAACTTTCACGGGCTTGCCGGTCTGCCAGCTCTGCTTTGCTGCCTCCGCAAGCCTTTGTGCTTGTAAGCCGTCAAAACCATTGGGCTTCGGGTCACGCTTGCCCGCTTCAACAGCTGCAATAAACGTATTCAACTCATGAGCATAAGCTGCACCATAACGCTCTAAGAAGAAGTTCTGGATTGGGTCGGCCTTATAGCCCCACTTGCTAAGCACCTCGACAGTGGTGTTATGCACATTCTTCGCATGCACCATGCCTTTTGAACCATGGACTTCCACGCGCTGATCATATCCATAAGTGGCGCGGCGCGAATTGGTGATCACGGCAATCTTGCCCGAAGCCGTTTGCATCTGCACCGCCGCTGTGTCCACATCGCCTGCCTCACCAATGGCCTTATCAACCAGCGCTGCACCCAGCGCGTTAACGATCACAAATTCCTCCCCCACCAGAAAGCGCGCCATATCAAAATCATGGATCATCATATCGGCGAATATGCCACCAGAGCCCTTGGCATATTCGGCAGATGGTGGGGCTGGATCGCGGCTGATCACGGTGCAGATTTCAACCTCGCCAATATCACCACGCCGAATGATGCTTTCAAGTTCAGCGAAGTTCGGATCAAAGCGACGGTTAAAACCGATCATCAGCGTGGATTTGTTTTTCTCCACCACTTTTAATGTTTCTTCAATAGTTGCCACGCTCAGCGACACTGGCTTTTCACACATGATGGCTTTGCCATGGTTCGATGCGGCTTGAATGTGTTCGGCATGAAAGCCGGTAGGTGAGCCGATCAACACCGCATCGACATCCTTGGCTTTCATGATCTCGTCAACTGAAGCCACCTTGGCCCCATATTGATCAGCCAGGCTTTGCGCTGCTGCAGGCACCGCGTCGGCGATATAGGCCAGCTTGGCCTTGGGGTTTGCGGCGATTGTTTTTGCGTGAACTTTGCCAATGCGCCCCGCACCAATAACACCAAATTGAATGGTCATCTCAGTCTCCGTAAATTACTTGCTCAAATTAATTTTTTGAAAGTGTCTATCTCAGCTCTAGGCGCTGATACAATGTTCGGCTCATCGGGCCAAGTACTCCACTATACTTCATTAATCCATTGTTTGAACGAAACTCTCAAAAGCTTGCAAAGAATCTCGCGAAATATGGCCTAAATGGTTACTGCCCCGTCAGATCCAGCACAGCACCATTTCATTTTGTTATTGCGATGAACGTCCTGTCCGCTTCCTTGCGGCCAAGGTGCGCAACCGCAGGGCATTCAGGCGGATAAAGCCCGCCGCATCTTTCTGGTCATAAGCACCGCGGTCATCTTCAAAAGTCACCAGATCATTTTTATAGAGTGACTTTGGGGATTTGCGGCCCACCACAATCACATTGCCCTTATAAAGTTTGAGGCGAACCGTGCCCTCCACGTGTTCCTGGCTTTTGTCGATCATCGCCTGCAGCATTTCGCGCTCTGGCGCAAACCAGAAGCCGTAATAAATCAACTCGGCATATTTCGGCATGATGGAATCTTTTAAGTGCGCGGCTTCGCGGTCAAGCGTTAGCGACTCGATAGCCCTATGCGCTACCGACAAAATCGTGCCGCCCGGCGTTTCATAAACCCCGCGCGATTTCATGCCGACGAAACGGTTCTCAACCAAATCCAAACGACCAATGCCATTGTCATGGCCGAGGCGATTGAGTTCCGTGAACAGCGTGGCCGGGCTCATCGCCTTGCCATTAATCGCAACCGGGTCACCCGTCTTGAATTCAATCTCGATATATTCAGCTTTATCCGGTGCATCCTCTGGCGCAATGGTGCGCTGATACACATATGCCGGTGCTTCCACCCATGGGTCTTCCAAAACTTTGCCTTCGGAGGATGAATGTAACAAATTCGCATCCACCGAAAACGGCGCATCGCCGCGCTTATCTTTAGGAACGGGGATTTGGTGTGCCTCAGCAAAGGCCAACAAATCTGTGCGGCTTTTAAATTCCCATTCACGCCATGGGGCGATTATCTTGATGTCCGGGTTCAGCGCATAGGCTGTAAGTTCAAAGCGCACTTGGTCATTGCCTTTGCCAGTCGCACCATGGGCAATCGCATCGGCCCCAGTCTCAGCTGCAATCTCAATCAGGCGCTTGGCAATCAACGGCCGCGCGATCGATGTGCCCAACAGATAAACACCTTCATAAAGCGCATTGGCGCGAAACATCGGAAAAACGAAATCGCGGATAAACTCCTCGCGCACATCTTCCACATAGATGCGCTTAATGCCCATCAATTCAGCCTTCTTGCGCGCCGGCTCCAACTCCCCGCCCTGGCCCAGATCAGCGGTGAAGGTGATGACTTCCGCGCCATATTCAGTTTGCAGCCATTTGAGGATAATCGATGTATCCAGCCCGCCCGAATAGGCGAGAACGACTTTTTTGATTTTGGATTTTGACATGATGGCGGTGAACTACCAGCCTTTCAAAAAACTCTCAACCCTCCTCACTTTTTTCCTTCTACCTGCCCGCGAAGCAGCGAGGCCGGGGCAGGAACCGTCAACAAGTCACACTTTACCAGCAGAACTCCCTGCACCAATCCCCTTCAACAACAACCCCTACACGTAGGATACGCAGAAGATTACATCTCTCGCCCAACCCTACTTCAGTGGAGGACCACTTCGCTGGCATGAACTTCAATGCCACATTTCTTTAGGTCGTCAGTCTCACAAGTCTGAATTCGATAAACAACGTACGACAAATCAAGAATCATTAGGAAAGTAATTAACGCACCAAACGGTAATGTCAGCTTCACTCTTCTTCGGTTGCTCTTTTTACCCCAAGGGCGAGAAGGACCAGATTCAACAATGTCCGATGCTTTGGGATTTTCGATCAAAAAGTCCCAATTTTGCTTTTTATAAAACCTGTATTCCGACCACCAGCGCCAAACTAAAAAGCCAAAAAATAGTACGGAGACCAACAAAGCTACCACTAACCATATCGGCATATCAGCGCGCACTCGCTTGCACCTTCATGCTCTCACTCCTCAGCTGCCCGCACGCTACCATGATGTTTAGCGGAATCGTCAATGAGACTCAGTTGGCGTAATCTTCAGATGTTGCTCTACTCTTCGCAGACGATCTTCAAACTCGCTGATGAGCACACCGTGGCCAATCGTCTAGGAGTGGTATTCCATCACGGCACGCTGCAATCCTGAAATTCGTTCCTTGAGACGCGTTTCAGATTCCGCCATATCTTTGCGCAAATCAGCAACTGCCAAATTAGTAGCTAAGTGCCCTTGATAATCGCGCACCTCAGAAATTTCGCGGCGAATTTCACGGAGCAGCATTAGTACAATATTTTCAGGCTCACTCATGGCAACCTCTATATGGCAACCTCTATAATGTGCAAAAACTTTGCTCTAAAAGAACAAAAAGTCAACAAAATCTGAAATCAGGCTGAATTCTTTGATGCGCTCGCCCTAACCTTCATGCTCTCGCTCTTCAGCTGGCCACAGGCCGCCATGATATCTCGGCCGCGTGGTGTACGCACCGGAGAAGCATAACCCGCACTGTTCAAAATCTCAGCAAAGGCTTCGATCGCATCCCACTCAGAACATTCATAAACCGTGCCGGGCCAAGGGTTGAAAGGAATCAAATTCACCTTCGCCGGAATGCCCTTCAAGAGTTGCACAAGGCGTTTTGCATCTTCCTTGGTGTCGTTCACACCCTTTAGCATCACATATTCAAACGTAATGCGCCGCGCGTTGGATGCGCCGGGATAATTGCGGCAGACGTCCATCAACTGCGCAATGTTATATTTTTTGTTCAACGGAACGAGCTTGTTGCGAATTTCATCGGTGGTGCCATGCAGCGAGATCGCCAGCGATGAGCCAATCTCCGCGCCCGCCCGCACAATTTCGGGCACAACGCCAGAGGTGCTCAGTGTAATGCGGCGCTTTGACAAAGAAAGTCCCTCACCATCAGAAGCAATGTCAATGGCATCCTTCACATTATCAAAATTATACAAGGGCTCACCCATGCCCATGAGCACCACATTGGTGACATAACGGCCCGAAGACGGTGGCTGCTTATTCACTTCTAAATCCGCTGGCCAATCTTTGATTTTGTCACGCGCCAGCATAATCTGCCCAGCAATTTCGCCCGCCGTCAAATTACGCACCAATTTCTGCGTACCCGTGTGGCAGAACGTGCAAGTGAGTGTGCACCCTACCTGCGATGAAATGCACAACGTGCCACGGTCTTCTTCGGGGATGTAAACGGTTTCAATTTCATGCCGCGCACCTGTGGCATCGGGTGCCAAACGCAGCAGCCACTTGCGCGTGCCGTCAGTGGAAATCTGCTCGGTCACCACTTCAGGCCGCGCAATCAAAAAGGCCTCATCCAGCTTGCGCTGCATGTCTTTGGAAATATCAGTCATCACCATAAAATCAGTAACGCCACGATTATAAATCCAATGCCACAGCTGGCGCATGCGCATGCGCCGCTGTTTTTCTGGAACGCCAACATCGCCAAGAATATCAGCAAGCGCGCCACGCGAAAGCCCCACAATGTTGCGGCGCGTGTCATTGGGAATGTAAGATGCCGCAACGGGTGCGTTTTGAAGCAAGGTAACCATCCGCGGCCCTTTATTCTATTTTGCGGGTGCCGTCACGCCCACAATCGGGCCTAGTCTGGCAAGAAAGTCGCTGCGCCCCAACTCGGGTGCAAATAGACTGGAAACACTACCATCAAAAAACAGCGCATTTTTGCAGCCTAGCGTGTCGCGGAAAAAGCTGGCAAAATCGTAAAACGTTACCAACCCATCAGAAATCACAAACTCAACTTTCGTGCTGTCATTCACACACACACCGTTGCGCAACTTGGCCGATGTGCCCGCTGGCGAAATTTTAGGATGAATGGCACCACCTAACACCAGCATCGGCCCAGACTGCGTGGCAAATTCGGGTTTGATGCCGCTGCGTGCAAAAGTTTCAGTCTCCATCACACCAGCCTTATCAGCGACAACATAAAATACACCATTGGGCTTCAGATGAAAATTCCCCAGCCCGCTGGCACGGTTCAATTTATGGAAACGTTTTCCACCTTCAACATAAAGCCCAATCGGCTTCAAATCCTCGCCATACATGCCGGCATTCATCGCAAAAATTAGCTGCTGACCTTGCGCCGCCAAAGCGCCTTGCAAAGATGCAAAGCCGCCATAAGGTTGGCCAGCGGCATCTAAATCGAACAGGGTAATTTTATTGGTGCTCGTATCAAATTCACAAACGGAATAGCCCGCTTGCGCGTGGCAGGCGGCACGTGCTGATGCACTCACCATAACAAAAACAAAAACCGCCAACACCAACCGCATCATACTCACTTGCACGTAACGTCAATTTTTTCGAGCGCTTTAACAAAGCCTTTCAGCGAATAACTGTCAGTGGTCTCTGTGCCCTTCCAACTGGTGCCAATAACAGCAAGGTCTTTGGCCGTTTTCATCATCTTCACAATAGCGGCCTCATCGTCCGCTGCTGAAGCCCAAGCGGTGTCACCATTCGTGTAGAGTTCAAACGGCTTCGCATCCACGATAAGGGCGACAAGTGATGACTCTTTAAACGGATAACCAATGATTGTAGACACTTGACCTTTGACCTTGCGCGCTTGAAAATTCGTTACTAGAAAATATACCGGATCGCGCTTGGCAATTTTCTTATCGGTTTCAGTCGCCCTTGGTGCCGAAAAGGCATAGCACACCAATCCGCCATCGGCATGATAAGTGAAGGCTTCCCAATCATCAAACGTGCCAATCGACACAGGCTCGTCCGCCCGCGCTGCACCCGCACTTGCTACCAATGCTAATCCGAACACCGCCGCTGTGAAATTCATCTCTTCAATCTACCCGCCAAGATGTACAACTTGCCAAACTATATTTCGACTGTACAGACATTAAAAAGGCTGATTTACGGCGAGGTCATGAATGACAAATCAATTCTCATCACTGGCTGCTCATCCGGCATCGGCTATGCCTGCGCCACAGGCCTTAGACAACGCGGCTGGCGCGTTTTTGCCACTGTGCGCAATGCGGGCGATCAAAAGCGCTTGGAGGCCGAAGGCCTTGAAACCCTGATCATTGATTACCGCGATAGTGCCTCCCTCAAGGCTTGCGCCATAGAGGTTGCAAAACGCACTGGCGGCAAACTCGGTGCCCTGTTTAATAATGGCGGCTATGGCCAGCCTGGGGCTGTAGAAGATATTTCGCGAAAGGTTCTGGAGGAGCAGTTTGCAACTCTCTTTTTCGGTTGGCATGAACTAACCACATTGTGCCTGCCTTTGCTCCGTGCTAATAGTTCAGGCCGTATTATCAACTGCTCATCCGTGCTGGGCCTCACTGCAATGAAATGGCGTGGATCTTATAACGCTGCTAAATTCGCCATCGAAGGCTTGACAGATACAATGCGGTTGGAATTGCGCGGCTCTGGCATTTTTGTATCGACCATTGAGCCCGGCCCCATTGCCACACGCTTTGTCGAACACGCACTAAACGCCTTCGATGTCAATGTGGATCAAGACAAATCACACTATAAAGCCGCCTATCAACGCCAAAAAGCCAGGTTAGGCAAAGGTGGCTCAAACCGTTTCAAACTACCGCCCGAAGCGGTGTTGCATAAACTGCTGCATGCACTGGAAAGCCCGCGCCCGCGCGCGCATTATTATGTGACAACCCCAACTCACATCATGAGTTTGGCCCGGCGCTTTATGCCGCAGCGCATGTTAGACTGGTTTGTGGATAGAATATCAGAACAATGAGCAACACCATTATCGCCATAGCCCTTGCCGCCGTTTTCGTCGTGCTCTGCTTGGGCCTGTTCAACATGATGCGCGGCGGTTCCCCCAACCGCAGCCAAAACTTGATGCGCTGGCGCGTCGGCCTGCAATTTGCAGCAATCGTTATCGTGCTGGTGCTAGTGTGGCTGAAGCGCGGTTGATCACAAACACTGAGCAGGCACAAACTGCCATACCGGCAATTTGAATGAACGAAAGCCTTTCGTCAAACAGCACATAAGTCATCAAGGCCGAGACACCGGGCACTAAAAACATTAAACTGGAAAGCCGAGTTACGGCACCGCGATTGATCAGCCACACCATCAACAACACGGTGATGATCGAAAGCACCAGAACCGCCCAGGTGAGTGCTCCCCACGCTTGCGCGCTGCCGTCGAAGCCATAGTCCCCGATCACCCATGAGATCAGCAACACTGTGATGCTGGCACCCACATATTGCCACACACCACCTGTTGTCAGTGCAATGCTTGACGCAAATTTTTTCTGATACACGGTGCCAAGTGAAATTGCAGCTGTGCCAAAAATCGCAAGCGCCGTTGTCACTGGCGTAATACCGCCGAGTAGTGCAAAATTAAGTTTAGGTAACAAGACTAAGGCAATGCCTATCAACCCGACAAGCAGTCCCAACCAATGTCGCGCATCGGCTTTCTCACCTAGCAACGGCACGGCCATGAAAGCGGTGAACAAGGGTTGCAACCCGGCTATCAAGGCAATCACACCACCAGGCATGCCATGCGCAACCGCCCAATAGAAAGGCGCGAGATAAAGCCCATGCATAAAAACGCCAGTTATAGCCGCGTGAAAAGCCAGTTGCGCAGAGGGCCAACGCGCACCCTGCCATAAAGCCAGCGCTACCATAAATCCCAATGCGGCAGGAAAACGTAGAGCCAAAAACCAAACCGGCGCCACATGGCCGACCGAAAGTTTGGCAACCACAAAACCTGTGGCCCATAGGATAACAAAGATGAAAGGCGCACAGTTCGCCAGAGAAAGCTTGGAATCTGCAGAAGGCTTGTTCATATTGGTTATATGGCAATTCAAAAACTAACGCTCCTGACACTCTTTGTAAAGGCGCTCAAACGGCTGTTTGCCGATGAAGCTATTCCACTGGCTGGCAACATTGCGTTCCGAACGATATTTTCTCTATTTCCCTTCCTCATTTTCCTCACCAGCGTTGCCGGATTTTTCGGCAGTGAAGCCTTGGCTGGTAAAATCGTAAACTTTTTATTAGGGGTGGCACCAGCAGATTTGGTTAAACCTTTCGCTGCTGAAATTATGTCCATCCTTACAGTTCCGCGCACCGGACTGCTGAGCATCGCAGCCCTGCTCACGATTTGGAGCGCCATGGGCGGCGTTGATAGTGTGCGGGTTGGCTTGAACCGAGCCTATGACATAAAGGAAACCCGCTCGATATGGAAACTGTATGCGCTAAATGTTATTTTTGTGATTGGTGCAACGGGTATGCTGTTGTCAGTTTCCGTATTGTTGGTCTTCGTGCCAGCAGTAACGCAGGTTCTTGACGCCTACGCACCGGAGGCGCTGATCAGCTTGACGCCTTATGAAGTCTATCGATATCCGTTAGCCATACTTGTTCTCTTATTTGGTTTGCTCGTGGCACACCGCTTTTTACCTAGCCAAGTTTTGCGCCGCCGTGATGTGCTGCCCGGTATCGTGATGACCGTCGCGGTATGGATTATCCTCACTGCTGGCTTCTCTTGGTATTTGCGAAACTTCAATTCATTCGCCTCAACTTATGCTTCTCTTTCCGGACTGTTCGCCAGCATGTTCTTTGTTTATCTGGGTGCAGTTGTTCTTATCTTCGGCGGTGAGGTAAATCGGATCCTGATACTCGCGCGCACCAAAGCCGGAATTCCAGAAAAAAAAAGCCGCACGTAATGTTCCGTCCGCAAGTTGGGGTCACTTGACATCTCTGCCCCACACATCCTAGAGGAGGCCCACTCTGACAGGCACAAGGCTTTTCAGGATTTAATGCGCTGCCCGAGGGCAACCCAAACGGTTCATACCGATTGAAAAAGACCTTTTCCTTCAAGGGTTTGGAAAAGGCTCCACAGGGCGCGGGAAAATGGATGTTACATGTACGCAGTCATCAAGACAGGCGGTAAACAGTATAGAGTTGCCGCGAACGACCAAATTCTGATCGAAAAGCTCGAAGGCGAAGCTGGCGATCAGATCCAATTCCGTGACGTTTTCATGGTAGTAAACGGCACCGAAATTAATATCGGCGCGCCCATCGTTGCAGGTGCCATGGTGGTTGGCGAAATTGAAAAGCAGGCCCGTGGGCCGCGGCTGATCATTTTCAAGAAGCGCCGCCGTAAACATTATCGCCGCCGCAATGGCCACAGGCAGGATTTGACTTCGGTGACGATCACTGAGATTCTTACCGGTGGCGCAATGCCCACTGGCAAGAGGCCGGAAGTGAAAGCAAAAGCCGTCCCCGTAACAGCAGTTGCCCCAGATGCTGTTGCAGGTGATGATATTTCTCTGATCGATGGCATTGGCCCGAAGATTCATAAGGCGCTTACCGAAGCTGGTATCACCACCTTTGCCCAAATCGCTAGCTGGACACCGGCCGACGTTGAAAAGATCGAAACCGGTATTAAGCAGAAGGGCCGCGTGGCCCGTAAAGAGTGGATTGAACAGGCCAAAGAATTAATGGCCGGCAAACCACCTCGTGCTAAAACCGATAAAGCCCGTACGTAAGCAATAGGAGTCTCACATGGCACATAAAAAAGCAGGCGGCTCATCCCGCAACGGCCGCGACTCCGCTGGCCGCCGTCTTGGCGTTAAGGCTTTCGGCGGCGAAGCTGTGATTGCAGGCAACATCATCATCCGTCAACGCGGCACCAAAGTGCATGCTGGTGCGGGCGTTGGCATGGGCCGCGACCACACACTCTTTGCTAAGGTCAATGGCACCGTTGTTTTCCGCGTCACCAAAGGCGACAGACAACTGGTTTCAGTGATGCCAGCAAAGGCAGCAGAATAACCGCCCCGTCTCGGGTGTGGCGGTACCTCCACTTCGAAATGCAACCAAGGTAGTGGAAATGAAATGCGACGGAGAGATGGGAAACCACCTCTCCGTTTTGTTTTGGAAATGCCCGATGGAACTCTTAACTCAGAGATTTACTTAGGCGCTTTCGCGAGGACGACGCTCATGCCGTTGCACACGGGCTAAACGACATCAGCGTTGCCCGTGTTAAATTTCCTTAAACCGTTGAAAACGCGCGGCAGTGGTTCGCGCTTCACAAAGGCAGTATGAGCACATATGCCTTGACAAATTCTTCTGCTTTTCCGCTTGCGCGGAGGGCCGCGGTGGGGATCGTTCAGCCAGTCAGATTTTTTATAAGCTCGACTGGCGGAACGAACCGCACCTGCCCTCCCTAATAGCAGGGGAGGGAGGAAGACCTAATGCCCAAATTCTAGAAAACCATAGCCACGTAAGTGGGCACGAGGCTCTTGCGGCCCAAGCCGCCGTTATGCTTCGAGGCCGCCAGGCGCAGGTTGCCATGCGAAGACCGTACCGCCATCGAGAGATAGCGCAAACCGTAACGTATATTGGTGGAAGCGTCATAAAGCCCTGAGCATGCGCCGTTATAACCAATACCGCGCGCCGTTTGGCATTTGAGTTGGAACACGCCAATTTCTCCGGCTGCACCCGTAACTGAAGGATTGTAGTTCGATTCCACGCGGGCAATCTTCAAGGCAAACCACTTCGGCACGCCATAGCTGCCAGCTTGGGTAGCAATCATATTCTTCACATGATCACGCGTGGCGTCGCTGACTTTCGGCATATGCATAATGCTGTGATGACTATGATGACGCGCCTTAGGGTGATGACGGTGATTGTGATGATAACGATGGTGCGTTGCGGCTGCAGCACCGTTAAGCATAGCGCCAAAGCTAACCGCAGCAATGGCCAGCGAAATCGCGAACTTGTTAATCATGTTTAAATTCCTTTATTGGTTTCAGCAAAGTCGTAGGCTTGCCTTTGACAACGTCAAAAGCCTCGAATTCGCTAGACCGCCGCTGCCTAGAGAAGAAGGCCGATAAATCGACTAATTATGGCTAGAATAAGATTGCCAGAAATTACTATTTAACTAAATCTTAGCGAACATAAAGTTCCAAACCGAATAATCGTCGTTCCTAGTTATAGGATTTTTATCTAGATATTCCACTTCCCTTCCCAATAATGGAATCTCATCTCTGCAAATTTAACAATACCAAAATTCAATTTAAACAAAGACCAAAACCAACTAAGAGCCTCTCATGAAGTTTCTCGATGAATGTAAAATCTATGTGCGCAGCGGTGACGGGGGCGCGGGCTCCGTGTCGTTCCGGCGTGAGAAGTTTATTGAGTTCGGCGGGCCCGATGGCGGCGACGGTGGCAAAGGCGGTGATGTGTGGGTGGAAGCGGCGGCTGATCTCAACACCCTGATCGACTATCGCTATCAGCAACATTACAAAGTGAGCACGGCGGGCCACGGCATGGGTAGGCTTCGCGCTGGTGCCAAAACCGAAGACATCGTGCTCAAAGTTCCCATGGGCACAGAAGTGCTGGAAGAAGACGGCGAAACCTTAATCGCTGATCTGGCCAAACTGGGAGACCGCGTGCGCATTGCCAAAGGCGGCAATGGCGGCTTTGGTAACCATTATTTCAAATCTGCCACCAACCGCTCACCTTACCACGCCAACCCCGGCATTCCGGGTGAAGAGCGCTGGGTGTGGCTGCGCATGAAACTGATTGCAGATGCGGGTATTGTCGGCCTGCCCAACGCAGGCAAAAGCACATTCCTATCCGTGGTCTCAGCCGCCAAGCCCAAAATTGCCGATTATCCTTTCACCACACTGCACCCGCAGTTGGGTGTGGTGCGAGCGGGCAATAATTCATTTGTTCTGGCCGATATACCTGGTCTTATCGAAGGTGCTTCAGAAGGTGCAGGCCTTGGCACGCGTTTTTTGGGTCATGTGGAGCGCTGTGCCGTGCTGTTGCATCTCATCGATGTAACCGGTGAAGACCCTGTCGCCTCTTACAAAACCATCCGCGCTGAGTTGAAAGCCTATTCCGCCATTCTGGCAAAAAAGCCCGAGATCATCGCCTTCAACAAAATCGACGCCGTGGATGCCAAGACCTTGGAAAAGGCTGTTGCAAAATTTAAGACTAAAACCAAGAAAACACCTTTGCTCATATCCGCCGCCACTCAGAAAAATATCGATCAAGCGGTTTACGCGCTTTACGATGTGGTGAAACCCGCCCGCCGCAAAGAACGTGTGCCAGACCCGGAGGGGGTAACCACTGAAGGCTGGCGTCCATGAGATTTATAATTGCCGTCATCCCCGCGCATGCGGGAACCCAGCTTTGGGCGGTTGAACGTGAAACGAAACTGGATCCCTGTCTTCGCAGGGGTGACGGAGTTTGGAGTTGCGGTTTAGATCGAAGGGCACGGTCTTCGCCATGATGAACCGCCTTTCCAAGGCCAAGCGCGTGGTGGTAAAAGTAGGCTCGGCCTTACTGGTTGACCAGGAAACCGGAACGATCAAAGCGCAGTGGCTTGCGTCGCTGGTTGATGACATCGCCAACCTGAAAGCCAAGGGCGCTGATGTCATCCTCGTGTCCTCCGGTGCCATTGCCCTAGGTCGTCACTCGTTAGGATTGCCTAACGGCAAACTGAAATTAGAGCAGAAACAAGCCGCCGCCGCCGTGGGCCAGATCGCACTCGCCCAAGCTTGGGCTGAAGCCTTGCGCACCCGCAAGATCGTCGCGGCCCAAATTCTTGTAACCTTTACCGACACGGAAGAACGCCGCCGCTATCTTAACGCCAGAGCCACACTATCCACTTTACTGGCGCAAGGCGCTGTACCCGTGATCAATGAAAATGACACTGTGGCCACATCTGAAATCCGTTATGGCGACAATGACCGGCTGGGCGCACGCGTGGCTTCGATGATGTCATCTGATGTTTTAGTTCTGCTATCTGACATTGATGGCCTTTATTCTGCCCCGCCCAATCAAAAGGGTGCCACTTTTGTTGCCGAGCTTAGCGAGATTACGCCAGAGGTGGAAGCCATGGCCGGAAAGCCAATTTCACGCATGGGTTCCGGCGGCATGGTCACCAAAATTGAAGCCGCTAAAATTGCCCTCTCAGCAGGTTGCCACATGGTCATCGCTTCAGGCCAAGCCATGCACCCCTTAAAACGCATCAGCGAAGGTGAGCGATGCACCTGGTTTGTAGCGCAGGCCTCGGCCTTGCAATCACGTAAACGCTGGATTGCTGGCACCTTGCAACCGGTTGGTAAACTCATTGTGGATGATGGCGCCAAGGCCGCACTCGGCAAAGGCAAAAGTCTATTGCCCGCCGGCGTGAAAGCCGTTGAAGGTGAATTTGCCAGAGGTGACACCGTCAGCGTCGTTGCAGGCGGCACAGAATTCGCCCGCGGCCTCGTATCTTATGATGCCGCAGAAGCCCGCGCAATCAAAGGGCTGAAATCCGCTGATGTGCAAAAATTGGTGGGCGACGACCGCGAGGACGAACTCATCCACCGCGATGATTTGGTGATGTTATGACAACTGAAATGAGGGACCTGGGCCACCGCGCCCGTGCCGCCGCGAAATCATTGGCCGCTGCAACAACGGTGGCAAAGGATGCAGCCCTGCTTGCCATGGCCAAACACATTCGCACCGCTGCAAACGAAATCCTCAGCGCCAATGCCACAGATTTGCAAGCCGCCAAAACCAAAAATTTGAAATTATCCTTTGTAGATCGCCTCACCCTGACCCCTGCCCGCGTTGAAGCCTTGGCCAAGGGCCTCGAAGACATCGCTGCATTGAAAGACCCTGTGGGCCGCGTTTTAGAAAAGTGGACGAGACCAAATGGTTTGGAAATCTCGCGCGTGGCAGTTCCCATCGGCGTAATCGGCATTATTTTTGAAAGCCGACCTAATGTGACGGCCGATGCTGGCGGGCTTTGCATAAAATCCGGTAATGCCGCTATTTTACGCGGCGGCACTGATGGGTTTCACACATCGTATACCATAGCCGCTTGCTTGCAGGCTGGATTGAAAGATGCGGGCCTAAACCCTGATGCCATTCAAATGGTGCAAACCACTGACCGTGCCGCCGTAGGTGACATGCTCGCGGGCCTTGGCGGTACGATAGACCTGATCATTCCACGTGGCGGCAAAAGCCTAGTAGACCGTGTGCAAAGCGAAGCACGCGTGCCTGTGTTCAGCCACCTCGAAGGCATCTGCCATGTTTATGTCGACAAAGCTGCCGATTTAGAAATGGCCAAATCCATCGTGCTCAATTCCAAAATGCGCCGCACAGGCGTGTGTGGTTCCGCAGAGACAATATTGATTGACCGCGCCAAACTCTCAAATCTTGCCCCCATTATCGGCACTTTGATCGATGCCGGATGTGAAGTGCGCGGTGACGTTCACGCTATGGACGCAAACGCGGCGGTGAAACCCGCCACGGAAGAAGATTGGTCAACCGAATATCTCGACAGCATCGTGTCAATGCGCGTGGTGGACGGTGTTAATGGTGCCATTGATCACATCACCAAATACGGCTCACAACACACTGACTCCATCGTCACGCAAGATCAGGCGGCCGCCGATCAATTTCTCAGGGACTTGGACAGCGCCATCGTGCTGCACAATGCTTCAACCCAATTTGCCGATGGCGGTGAATTCGGCTTTGGCGCAGAAATCGGCATCGCCACGGGCAAGCTGCACGCCAGAGGCCCCGTAGGAGTGGAGCAGCTGACAACATTCAAATACCAAATTCGTGGGTCTGGGCAGATCAGGCCCGTATGATCAAACTTCCATCCCATGGTGCGCATCAGCGCATCGGCCTGTTTGGTGGCTCCTTCAATCCCGCCCACCAGGGCCATGTGCAAGTGGCACTTTACGCCATGAAGCGGTTACAGCTCGATTGGGTCTGGTGGCTTGTCTCTCCGCAAAACCCACTCAAAAACCCACATGAGTCAGGTGACTATGCCAAGCGCATAGCGTTGACGCGAAAACTTGCCAAACATCCACGCTTCATAGTTACAAACCTTGAAAAGCAAATCCACACAAAATACACGGCGCAAACCATTGCGACCTTGAAGC
This sequence comes from Hyphomicrobiales bacterium, assembly GCA_043749835.1. Classification (GTDB taxonomy): domain Bacteria; phylum Pseudomonadota; class Alphaproteobacteria; order Rhizobiales; family Aestuariivirgaceae; genus Aestuariivirga. Next base: position 14,863 of record JAYVCU010000182.1, on the reverse strand, counting down.
GCTTCTCCAAAGCCCGCTTCGTATGGATTATGGGCGCTGACAGCTTGGCCAATTTTCACTATTGGCGTGAATGGGTGAGCATCGCCCAGAATGTAAATATAGCCGTGCTGGCCCGCCCCGGTTATTCTATTCATGCATTGAATTCCAAAACGGCTTTACGTTACCGCGACAGACGCCTGCCCGTTGACCGCCCCCAAATTTTGGCCGCCAGGCGCGCGCCCCATTGGGTGTTCATCTCAATGCCCTTGCGCAACGAGAGTTCCAGTGCCATTCGTGCCACACGCAATACTGTTTTATAACACCGCCAAAATTTGGTAAGGCGATACAACACTTAAAAGGATCAGTCCCCTGAGCAAGAAACCAGTTAAGACCAAGAAGGCGGCTAAAAAGGCAGCCAAGAAGTCGACCAAGAAGGCAACTCCGAGAGCAGCCAAGAAGGCTGCTAAGAAAATCGTCAAGACGGTTGCGAAAAAGCCAATCATCAAGCGCATAGTGAAACTGATCAAAAAAGCTGTGGCAAAAACGACACCTAAAAAAACCAGCAAGAGCGCCGTTGGCAAAACAGTCGCCAAAACCAAAGTAATCATAAAACCGGTGAAAAAATCACCGGCGCGAAAATCTGCGGTCAAAAAATCTCCTGTCAAAAAGGTGATTGTTAAAACGCCTCGGGTCAAAAAATTAGCACGAAAAAAAGCCACGGCAAAAAAACCAGCGGCACTGCAACTCATCCCGAACAAAGCGCAAGCTAAAATAGCCCAACGATATGTCGGACCGGCTTGGCCGATGATGGATTTGATTCTCGCCACCTTAGATGATGCCAAAGCCGAAGAAACCGTGGCCATTCATCTGCAAGGTCGCTCATCCATGGCCGATGGAATGGTAGTGACTACCGGGCGTGTAAACCGTCACGTTGCAGCCATTGCCGATCAACTTCTCACCAAGCTCAAAGCCAGCGGCACCAAGAATATTCGCGTTGAAGGTTTGGAGCAAGGTGATTGGTGCTTGGTCGATGCGGGCGATATCATCATCCACATCTTCCGCCCTGAAGTGCGGTTGTTCTATAATCTTGAAAAACTTTGGTCAGCAGACGCTCCAAAAGAACAAGCCGAGTGAAATTTCGCATCGCTGCGATTGGCAAATTAAAAACCGGACCTGAAAAACTTCTGGCTGAAGACTATGCTGGTCGCATTGCCGCTATAGGCAAAAAGGCCGCTGTCACTGAAATCAAAGTCAGTGATTGGGCTGAAAGCCAAAAGCCCGATGCAGCCCAGCGCATGACCGAGGAAGAAGCTCAGTTATGGTCTTCCATTCCCCAAGGTGCTTACGTGATAGCACTGGACGAACGCGGCAAAGCCCATACGTCCGCTGCCTTTGCTGCACATATCGAAAAACTGCGTGACCGAAGTATTTCTGACATTGTCTTCCTGCTTGGTGGCCCCGATGGGCATTCGCCCTCCACCCGCACAAAGGCCGACGAATTATTGGCTTTGGGGTCGATGACATGGCCGCATCGGTTGGCGCGCATTATGCTGCTGGAACAAATTTACCGTTCAGTTACCATTTTGCTTAATCATCCTTACCACCGGGCATAATTTCGACACGGTGCCTTCCTAACTCAGTGAGATGCACGTGGTATTAAAAAGGCTGATTATTATGCTGTGTTTGGGTCTTGGCCCATCAGCAGCCTTGGCGGCCACGCCGGAAGAAACCCAAACTGAGCTCTCTGCCGTTGAGCAAAACCTTCTGCAATCCACGGCCCACGTCGAAGATTTAAAAGCCTCGATTACTGAGGCCCTCAAAGCCCAAGACGAAATCGCTGGCAAACTAGTGGTGCTCGGCTCAAAACTGCGTGAACAAGAAGACGCCGTGGCCGCGGCAGATGAGCGCATCCAAACCATGCAAACCCAGTCCATTACCCTTTCAAGCGACCTTGCCGCAAAGCAGGATGAGCTATCGGTACTTTTGTCTGGACTTATGCGCCTGCAGCAAAATCCGCCGCCTGCTTTAGCCGTTGAACCGGAAGACGTGTTAAAAGCTTTGCGCGGGGCCATGATGTTTGGCGCAGTAGTGCCAGAGTTTCAACAAAAGGCTAAAGATTTAAAAGCTAAGCTCGACCAACTAAAGGCTATCGGTGAGGCGACAACTTTCGAAAAAGCCAATCAAAATATGGCTTTAATAAATCTATCGGAATCAAATGCTCAGCTCATTGCTTTGCAGCAGCAGAAAAAGAATGTTCTCAACCAAGCCAAAATAAATCTTGTCGCAGAAAAGCAAAACCTCGCGGCTTTGGCAGATAAGTCTCAGAACTTACAGCAACTTTTAACTGAACTTAGCAAAGCACGTGAGGCCGATGAGCGCCGCAAAACGGCAGAAGCGAAATTCGCGGCCGAAGCTGCAGCTGCCGTCGAAGCCAAGCGTCGTGCTGCTTTGCAAGGGCCATTGCAATTGCTTTCCAACTTAAAAGGTAAACTGCCTTATCCTGTGCAAGGCAACATCATGCGCCATTTTGGTGATGAAACCGGCCTGGGCACAACACTGGAAGGCGTGGCTTTTGAGGCTATGCCTCGCGCAAATGTGATGTCACCCGTGGATGGTAAAGTTGAATTCGCAGGCCTATTTCGATCATATGGACAACTCTTGATCTTGAATGCAGGTGAAGGCTATCTGGTATTACTGGCAGGCATGAATCAAATTTCAGCGGAGTTGGGCCAAACGGTGCGCATTGGTGAACCAATAGGTGTTATGGGCGTAGAACCCTCAGCACCAGCACTTTTAGGCGAGGTGGCAGACCGCAGCCACCCTGTTTTCTATGTCGAGTTTCGTAAAAAAGAGCAGCCCGTCGATCCCACTCCCTGGTGGAATGAGGGCAAAAGAGAGGCTATGAGATGAAATTAAATTCGGGCTTAAAAAATTTAGGATTACTTACGTTCGGTGCAGTGTCCGCACTGGCGCTGGCACATGCCGTTAATCTGGCTACAGCTGCAACAAATGCCGACACCTACAAACTGCTTAACCTTTTCGGTGAGGTCTATGAGCGTGTGCGCGCCGATTATGTCGAAAAGCCTGACGAACAAAAAATGACGGAAGCCGCCATCAACGGCATGCTCACCTCGCTCGACCCGCATTCCAGTTTCATGAACGCCAAAGACTTTGCTGAAATGAACGTTAAAACCCGTGGTTCCTTTGGAGGCCTCGGCATTGAAGTGACGATGGAAAACGGCGTGATTAAAGTGGTCTCACCCTACGATGACACGCCCGCCAAAAAAGCCGGCATCATGACCAATGATTTAATCGTGAAGATTGATGGCAAAGACGTGCAGGGCACCACGCTCAATGAATCGGTGGATAAAATGCGCGGTCCCGTGGGTGCTCCAATTACTCTCACTATTGTGCGCGACAAAAAAGAGCCCTTCGATGTAAAGATGGTGCGCGACACCATCAAAATTGAATCGGTGAAGTTTGAAAAAGCCGCCGATGATGTGGGTTACGTGCGCATTTCAACCTTTAACGAACAGGCCGAAGCCGGATTGCAAAAAGCCATTGCTGATCTTGATAAGCAAATGGACGGCAAAGAAAAAGGCTTTATCCTTGATCTGCGCAATGATCCAGGCGGCCTGTTGCAACAAGCCATTGGCGTTTCAGATGTGTTCATGGAAAAAGGTGAGGTGGTTTCCACCCGTGGCCGTGCCCCTGATCAAGTGGAACGCTACACGGCAACAAAGGGCGATTTGACTAACGCTAAACCGTTAGTGGTATTAATCAACGGCGGCTCGGCTTCGGCCTCAGAAATTGTTGCTGGTGCCCTGCAAGACCAAAAACGCGCCACAATTATTGGTACGCGTTCATTTGGTAAAGGTTCAGTGCAAACCATTATCCCACTGGGAAATGAAGGGGCCATTCGCCTCACCACACAGCGTTACTTTACACCGTCAGGCCGTTCCATTCAGGCAAAGGGTATTGATCCGGATATCGTGATTGAAGAGCCACTTCCACCGGAACTGCAAGGCAAAAACGTTTCGACCGAGGGTGAAGGCGGCCTTAATGGCCACTTGGCCAATCCCAACGGTGGCGTGGAAAGTGGCGGTGGCTCCGCAGCCTTTGTGCCTGAAGACAAGACCAAGGATGAGCAGCTGAAAGCCGCAATAGCCCTTTTGCATGGCGAAAAAGTTGTGACCAACGTGAAACCCACCGATAAAACCAAAGATGAGAAAAAGGCGAATTAGCTTTCGTCGGCCATCCAACCACCCGTCATTCCCGCGCAGGCGGGAATCCACCGTCAGCTCGGCACAAATCAATACTCCGCCTGCGCGGTGTATGACGATCGTACAGAAATTCTGCTCGTTAACTATACGAAACAAAAAGACAGCGGGAATTTCCCGCTGTTTTTCTAATTCAAAGCTTGCTGCTTTTTATTTGCCAGTGTGGCCAGATCGAGTTTCTCACTCACCAGAATTTTGCCGGGCGGGCCAAGCACGCCCTTTTCTTTGCCGTCGATGATATAGGCCAAACGTCCGCCGTCACGAGACAAAGCAATCAAGCCATCCCGGTTGGGTACAAGATAAGTGTCGCCCGTGTTCAACATCTGCGTCATCACCGCAACGCCTTGTGCATCTTCAATGCGCAGCCAAACGGGAGCCGTGGCTTTTAACACGACATGCGCATCCTTATTCTCAGCACCATAAACCCGGCCATCGGCTGGCAGTGGGATTGGGGCCGCAACAGTTGCTGTTCTCAACTGATCTTCAGTTTTTATCCGGTCTTGAATTTTTGTTGATGCAGCCTTCACGGACTTGGTCTTCGCCACAACTGGTTTCACAGGTGCAGGCTCATCCTTTAAGAACGCCCCAATCGCGTCGGCATCAACGGCCACCGTATCATTCACAGCAATTTGCGGCACTTTGCCCAAAGGCTGATCTGCAATTTTAATATCAACGGGTTGACTGGTCGTGGAAGCCGTGGCCATTGCGTCAGCGGCAGGCTGAGCTGGCGCTACTATTGCAACCTGCGCTGATGGCGCATCACTTGAATTACTGTGACCAGACAAGGCCCAATTTGCGCCTATAAATATGGTAAGTGCAGCGGCTACAGAAGCAATCACCCCGCCTGAACCGCCCGGATAATTAGCCAGACGAATTTTTAAATTAGGTATTTTCGGCAACTTGCCAAAGCTTAAAACTTTAGCGCTGGATAAAATTGGCGGGTTGGCCGGATGAAAACTCGATTTGGCCACAGGCGGTGCTGGCAAAAACGAAAACAAATGTTCAATCAGTGGCTCCGCTTCGAAACCCAGATATTGCGCATAAACCGCAATCATCTCCATGGCTTCCATGCGCGGCGGCATGCGGGTGAGATTGCCAGTTTCGATGGCATCAATATGATAAGGGTGGATGCCCGTGACTTCGCTAACGGTGTCCGTGGTCAATCCACGATTTTCGCGCTCGCGTTGGAGAAAAAAGCCAACTTCAGCGGCGGGTTCTTTTTGCCCATCGGGCTTACGCCGCGGCATGGCGAAAATTTGGGGTTCGTGGCGCAGGGCCTGCAGTTCCAAAGTGTCAATGCTCATCATAACTCTCTACGCAACAGTTAACGCAAATTTACAATTCAGCGGCTTTTGCCCGCTGCTCTATCGAACATGATGAACAAAATTGGTGAATGTCTGATTAAAGCAGACGCATCTAATTATTAAACTTCAACACCGTGGCTTTTGGCGAAACCCGCAAGTTCTGAACGGATCGAATGGCGGCCGCTGTTTAGCAGCGGTTCCATAAAGGCCCACAGCTCGGCTTGATCTACCGTGCGGATCATCGCTTTCACCGGCCCGATGCCGGAAGGCACCATGCTGATGGCATTCAGGCCAACACCTACAAGCCCCATGGCTTCCAATGGCTTGCCGCCAAGTTCACCACAAAGTGTCACAGACTTGCCGTGCTGCTGGCCTTTCACCACGATCTGTCGCATGGCACCAAGGGCCGCGGGCGAAAGCGCATCATAACGGCCTGCAAGTTTCGGGTTTCCCCGGTCTGAGGCAAATAGAAACTGCACAAGATCGTTCGAACCCACCGAAGCGAAATCAACCAGGGGCAAAAGATAATCCAGTTGCCAAAGCAGTGATGGTATTTCGATCATCGCACCCAACTTCAAGCTTTGGGGCAGTGCATGTCCGCGCTTTCTTAGAACTTCTTGCTCAATTAAAACGACATCACGCGCTTGAATATATTCGGCTACATCTGCAATCATCGGAAACATGATTTTAAGATTAGCACCTGCGCCAGCAATTAGCATGGCACGGGCCTGCAGCTTGAGAAGCGCCGGCCTATCCAGCGCCATGCGAATGCTGCGCCACCCAAGTGCGGGATTGTCCTCGCGGGGTTGACGCAAATATGGCAGCGTTTTATCCGCACCAATATCCAACGTGCGAAACACCACGGGCTTGCCAGCAGCTTGATCGAGAATATTTTTATAATGTTTGATCTGCGTCGACAATCGCGGGAATCGGCTAGCCATCATAAAATGAAGCTCAGTGCGATAAAGCCCAACACCAGCTGCACCCGATTCGTGCAGATGTGGCATATCGACGGCTAACCCCGCGTTGATATTAAGTGTAATCTCTCGACCATCTTTGGTAATTGCTGGAACATCACGCAGTTCCCGGTATCGTGCCTGACGCGTTGCATTGAAACGCACTTTTTCAGCATAAGCTTTTTCAAGTTCGGTCGACGGGCGAACATAAGCTTCGCCAGTATCGCCGTCGATTATCACGGCAGTGCCGTCATCCACCAGATTGCTTAAGCCGGCAGCTTGGCCGATTGCGGGAATGCCCAGCGCCCGCGCCACAATGGCCACATGGCTGGTCTTGCCACCCTCTTCCAAAATAACGCCGCGCACTTTGCTGCGGTCATAATCTAATAGTTCAGCAGGCGCCATGTTGCGCGACACAACTATGGCATTATCCGGCAAGTCTGTGCGTGCTGCTGTGGCGACAGCACCCGTAAGATGGCGCAACATGCGGTTAGAAAGATCATCCAGATCATGCATGCGCTCGCGCAAATATGGATCAGGTGTGCGCAACATGCGTGCGCTGTTATCGTTTTGAACACGCTCAACAGCTGCTTCAGCAGTAAGGCCGGTTTGCACGGCATCCTTCAGCCGCCCCAGCCAGCCCTTATCATGCGCGAACATCCGAATAGTTTCGAGCACATCCATAGACTCATGTGCACTCATCGCTTCGCTGCCATCAAGCAGCTCATCGACCTGCCGACGCAAGTTGGTAATAGCGCCGTCCACCCGCGTCAGCTCATGCGGAATGCTTTCTGCAATCATGTTTTGGATGCGTACGCGCGGCTCGTGCAACACCACATACCCAAGGGCAATGCCTTCTGCCAGGCTTTCGCCCTTCACCACTTGGGTGCGAAGCTCAGTGGGGCCAGAAATAATTTGTTGCGCAGTTTCAAGAAAACCCGAAGCTGCCAAAACTTCGGCCAATACCATGGCGGTGGTTTGCAGCGCTTCTTCTTCTTCATCTGTATACAGCCGAAGCGTGCGGTTTTGCACAACAAGCACGCCTATGACCGCACCCCCGCGCATAATAGGCACGCCCAAGAATGAGTGATAAATCTCTTCTCCGGTTTCCGGCAGATATTTAAAAGCAGGGTGATCAAAGGCCTCGGTTAGATTGAGCCCTATGGCCTGCTGGGCGATGAGTCCTACAAGCCCTTCACCAGACTTTAACTGTGATTTATGGACCGATTCCCGCTTCAATCCTTCAGAGGCATAAAGCTCCAAAACAGCACCTGGGCGCATCACATAGATCGAGCAAACCTCCGCCACCATATTAGAGGCAATTAAGGTTACGATTTTATCCAGACGCTTCTGCGCCGACTCTGGCTCTGCCATCACCTCGCGGAGCTTGCGCAGGAGGACTCGTGGGCCACGTACAGAGTTAGCCATGCGTTCTCATTAGGCGATTAAGCCTTTTGCCAATTTGGTTTAACAGGAATGTGACGTGCCATAGGTTCAAACCTTGTCTAATCCATAAGCCGTGTGCAACGCGCGAACGGCAAGTTCTGTATAAGCCTCATCAATCAACACACTGATCTTGATTTCAGATGTGGTAATGGCCTGAATGTTGATACCCTTATCAGCCAGCGCTTTAAACATCTTGGCTGCTACACCAGCGTGGCTTCGCATACCTATACCAACAACCGAAACCTTGGCCACATCAGCCGAATGCGCCACATCTTCAAAACCAATCTGGCTTTTCATCTTGTTTAAAAGCTCAATGGCCTTGCGCAAATCTTTACGCGGCAAAGTAAAGGTAATGTCGGCCACAGCGCCATCGGCAGATACATTCTGTACAATCATGTCAACGCTGATATCGGCTTCCGCCAGTGGCCCAAAAATGCCAGCTGAAACGCCAGGCTTGTCTTTCACTTTACGCAATGAAACTTTGGCTTCATCGCGTGAATAGGCAATACCGCTCACCACATGTTGTTCCATTGATTTTTCCTCTTGGCATACAATTGTGCCGGGGCCTGTGCCATCGGGCCTGTTTTGCTTGGGTGAATCGGGCGCTTCAAAAGATGAGCGCACTTGCAATGGTACTTTGTAAACCATGGCAAGCTCAACCGAGCGCGTTTGTAAAATCTTCGCACCAAGTGAAGCTTGCTCTAACATTTCTTCATAAGAAATACGGTCAAGCTTATGCGCGGCCGTCACAATGCGCGGATCTGCGGTGTAAACGCCGTCCACATCGGAATAAATATCGCACGACGCATTAAGTGCAGCAGCAACAGCCACAGCAGACGTATCAGAACCGCCACGCCCCAAAGTGGTCACACGTTTGTCCGGGCCAATACCTTGAAAGCCAGTGATCACCGCCACCTGGCCCTGCTCCATCCGCTTGAGAATTTCGCCACCATTGATATTGGTCATGCGCGCCGAGCTATGCACACCGTCGGTTTCGATGGGAATTTGCCAGCCGGCCCATGACCGGGCTGGTATGCCAAACTCCTGCAACACGATGGCCAAAAGGCCAGCCGTGATCTGTTCACCCGTGCCCACCACGGCATCATATTCACGCGCATCATGCATGGGGGCGGCCTGCCTGCACCATTCCACCAGCTGATTGGTGGTGCCAGACATGGCTGAAACCACCACGGCCACATGATTGCCAGCCTTCACTTCACGTTCGACATGGCGCGCTACATTGCGGATGCGCTCTATATTTGCAACCGACGTGCCGCCAAATTTCATAACCAAACGGCCCATCGGCCAAATCCCTTATATTTCAGCTGCTTGGAAGAGATTCATATCAGCCCCCTGCGTCATGATGGTTCTTAGGCGAGAGGCCCGAACTATGCAATAAGAAGCCATAAAAATTGGCTGAATCCGCATCATGACATTCGAACCATCCGCCCCTCTCTCAAGCCTCGACCCCGCCGAAGTGGAAAAATTCTCCAAACTGGCTGCTGAATGGTGGAATCCTAAAGGCAAAATGGGCGTATTGCATAAGTTTAACCCGGTGCGTCTAACGTGGATCAAAGAGCAAATCTGCGCGCGCCTGGCCTTAGATCCAATGGTGCGCCATCCCTTCAAGGGCCTACGGTTTTTAGACATCGGCTGCGGCGGCGGTTTGCTGTGTGAACCCATGGCCCGGCTAGGTGCAACGGTCGTAGGCGTCGATCCATCCGAAAAAAACATCCGCACCGCGCAAGTTCACGCCACTGAGATGGAGCTGGCCATCGACTACCGCGTAGGCAAAGCCGAAGACTTGGCGGAGGCCGGCGAATTGTTCGATGTAATTTTGAATATGGAAGTCATCGAACACGTCGGCATGCCGCAATTCTTCGTGAAATCCTGCTGCGCCATGCTGAAGCCCGAAGGACTGATGTTTGTGGCCACGCTGAACCGTACGCTAAAATCTTTCGGCCTCGCGATCATCGGCGCAGAGTATGTGTTAGGCTGGCTCCCCAAAGGCACCCATGACTGGGAAAAATTCATCAAACCCGAAGAACTGCGCGAATGGTTGATGAGCTACGGCGTGACGGTGAAAGCCGAAAGCGGCGTTACTTATCATCCAATCGCAGGCGAATGGCGCAAGGCGAAGGATATGGATGTGAACTATATGGTGGTGGGGCAGAAGACCTAACCGCCAATACCTTCCTCGTGCTGAGGTGCTTCGCTATATGCGAAGCCTCGAAGCATGCACAACCAGTTCACGTTCCACCGCGTCTTTTAGATAACTCTACTAACCGCGCCCAATCACTGTTCATCATCGCTATTTTCTTAGCACGACTCCAACCTTTGATCTTTCGCTCCCTCTCTATCGCGTCGGCAATGCTTTCAAAGTATTCCACGTAAGCTAGACTAACCGGCAAACGCGTCGAAGTGTAAGCATCCTCATAAGTTCGGTTATTGTGTTCACACACTCAAGCTTCTGGATTTTCTTGCTTGGAAAAGCCTGTATAAAAACTCTTGTTAGCGCATTCGAGGATGTAAATCCAACCGCCAGGCAACTAGGAATTCTGAGCATGTGGCAAATGCTTCGAGGCCGCCCTCGGCGGCACCTCAGCATGAGGTCGGACAGTCAATTCCCCTCCTCCGGCAACACCGGAAGTGGATGCACCTCAATCCCTTCTTCGAGTAACGCCACAGCCTCGTCGCGCGTCGCCTGCCCGCGGATGCCGCGTTCTTCGGTTTCTTTATAGTGGATCTTCCGCGCCTCTTCTGCAAAGCGCTTGCCCACGTCTTCCGAATTTGCGTCCACATGTTTGCGGTAATCGCGCATCATTTGCATCATCTGCACGGCACGCGGATCAGTGGGACCAGCATGCATTGGCACGATGTCCGATTTGCGGTTGGCCTTGGACGGAATGCCCGGTGCCATCAGTTGTTTTTCAATTTTCGTCGAGCTACAAATTATACATTCCACAACACCATGCAGAACCTGTTTGTCATAAGCGTCGCTCGAAGCAAACCAGCCATCAAACTCATGGCCTTTGTCGCACACTAGTTCATAGTGGATCATAAGGCGTTGACTTCCTTCAACGTAAACTCCCGCGCATGCAGCAAGTTTGGTATCTTGGCGCGCGCCGCAGCAGACTGTTCAGGATCAATCTCAAACACTTTAAATTCAGGCTCCGTGCCTGCCTCACAAATCACTTCGCCCCATGGATTAATTACCTTGCTATGGCCAAATGTTTCACGGCCAGAATCATGTTTGCCGCCTTGTGCGGCGGCAATCACAAAACTGCCCGTCTCAATCGCCCGCGCCCTCAGCAAAACATGCCAATGAGCCTTTCCGGTGGGAACGGTGAAAGCCGCAGGTACCAACAATACATTGGCCCCAGCAATTGCCAACGCACGGTGCAGCGCTGGGAAGCGCACATCATAACAAATGGTCAAACCGAATTTTGCCAGCGCCGTATGCACTACCACGGCTTCGTGGCCGCCAGTATAGGAATCAGATTCACGGTACGTTTCGCCTTTGGCCAAATCCACATCAAACAAATGAATTTTGTCATAGCGCGTGATGACTTTACCGTCGCGTCCAAAAAAAATCGTGCGGTTCACCAGTTTACCATCATCGCCCCTTAGCGCCATTGATCCAATATGAAGCCAAATACCCAGCCGCGCCGCCAGATCTGAAAACCCAGCCACGCAAAGATCTTCGCCCTCCGTTCGGGCCACAGCTTGCAAACGCTCACGGTCAGGCTCAAACATGTTAGTCACTTCGGGCGTTGAAACAAACACTGCCCCTTGCGAAACTGAATCGCGAATAAGCGACGTCGTATCCTTCAAATTCCGTGCACTATCCGTTGTTGACCGCAGTTGAACCAAGCCGGCTTTAAATTTCATTTCGTCTCCAACAGTAAGTCAAGCCCGCCTTGTGCATTCAGCGCATAAAGATCATCACAGCCTCCCACATGCGTATCGCCAATAAAAATTTGTGGAACCGTGCGCTTGCCGCCTGCGCGTTGCATCATACGGGCGCGCTCAGCCGGGTCATGGGTCACATCAACCTCATTGAAAGCCATGCTCATTTTGTTCAGCAACGCCTTGGCCCGACGACAATAGCCGCAGGACTCGGTGGTATAAATTGTAATATCCGTCATCTTAAGACTCAATATGGGGCCGGAAAGGTGCCTGCACAAGAGCGAAGGTAAGCACGTCCACGTGAATTGCTCCGGCAGCCTGCAACGTTGCCACACAGGCCGAGATGGTGGCCCCGGTGGTGCGCACATCGTCCACCACTAAAACGCGCCGACCTTTAATTTTAGATTGCGCTGAAACCGCAAATGCATTGCGCATATTCTTGCGCCGCGCCTCTGCATCAAGGCCCACTTGCGGCGGCGTGGCGCGGGTTCGTTTCAACACCATTAAAGCATATGTTTTACCCGAAGCCCTCCCCACATGTTGAGCCAAAAAAGCTGCTTGATTAAAACGCCGTTTCCACAGCCTTGTCCAATGCAGCGGAACAGGAATAATAACATCGGTTTCAGCAATCAAATGCCGTCCGGCCCGCGCCATCAGCCGCGCCATAAACATTCCTGCCTCGGTGCGGTCACCATATTTTAGGCGGTGCACAATTTCTTTGGAAGTGTCATCGAAGAGCACCGCAGCCCGCGCCTTGCGCCACTGTGGTGCCATGGCAACGGCCTCCGCACTTACCGAACCATCGCCTTGATCATAAGCAAAGGGAGTTCCCATCACATCGCAAACCGGGGTCTCCAAAATGCGCAGTTTCTGCCAGCACACCACACAAACCGAAGCCGCCTCTTGCACCGGCGCCGCGCAAACCAAACAATGCGCCGGAGTAAGGCCCTGTAACAGTCCACGCCAAATTACTTTGCCCCAGCCCGCAAGTGCAAGCTGGAAGCGCTGACCCTTTTCAGCTAGCTGCTCATCCATGGTTGCAGAAATCCCCACACTCTTTAACCGCGAACTCTATCTCGCCCGTCAGCACAATGCCAGTGCTGCCCAGACACCTCTTTTAGCCCATGTGGCCGAAGACTTAAGCGAAAGGCTTTCGGTGATCAATCATGAGTTTTCAAATGCTTTGGTAATTGCCTCAAACGCCATTGCATTTAAAGACGTATTGCAAACCTCGGGCAAGATCCAGAATATTTCACATTTCACCCCAGCTGCCGCTGATGCGCTTAATCTGCCGGCCTTGACCTATGACGCCATATTCAGCCTGCTGGATTTACACTGCATCAACGACGTTCCGGGCTACATGGCGCAATGTGCCGCAGCGTTAAAGCCCGACGGCCTGTTCATGTCCTGCTGCTTTGCGGGGGAAACCTTAAGCGAACTTCGCCAGTCTTGGCTGACTGCGGAAAGTGCTACAACGGGTGGCGCATCACCGCGAGTGGCGCCCATGATTGGCGTGCGTGAAATGGGTGGGCTTTTGCAACGCGCTGGTCTGGCGCTGCCGGTTACAGACAATGATCATCTTATATTGCGTTACGCAAACCCTTTGGCCCTGCTGCGCGAAATTAAAAACTTTGGTTTTTCAAATCCGCTTGTCGACCGTATCAAAACATTAACTTCTCGCCAAACCATAGGGGCATTGCTTGGTGACTACGCAACCAATTACAGCGATGCCGATGGCCGCATTCGCGCCACGCTCGATCTCCTCTGGGCCATGGCGTGGAAAGCCCATGAAAGCCAGCCCAAGGCCAAAAAGCCGGGCACCGCAACGGCAAGTTTGGTCGATGTGTTAAAGCGGTTGGACAATAATTCTTAGGCGCTTCTCACTCATCTTCTTTTTTGTTGACAACTTTTGCCACATGTTGAGCGATATAACCGGGTAAGCTCTCTGCATCAGGTGAGGTAGCCATAGTTTTCGCCTGCTCCAAGCACTTGCGGAAATCAGACTTCAATGCTTTCACCGAAATCTTATTGCGGTAATAATCTGCCCATATAAATTCGGCATAAGGTATCTGCGATTTTATGAAACCGCCGCCCATGCGCACAAATCCCGCCAAGCTTCTGTAAGGATCATCTTCTAAGTCTTTCACCTTGCTCGGAATGGTGCTGAGAGCCCGTTTGCGGCCTTTGCCGTCATAAGGATGCGCCCATCTTTCAGCATCCATCTGCATCCAGAAATCGGCCATAGCTAAAGTCGAAAAATCCGCAATAATTTCCACAGGGGCAGTTTTAAAACCTTCGTCCAGAAGCGCATGTGCCAAATGATGATGATCGATAATAAAAAACTGTTTAGCTGGTCCGGCAACGACGCGAAGTGGATTTGAAAGTATGAAATCCACCAACTCTTGTGGCTTGCCTTCCTGCGCGCGAAGGCCCTTGCGCTTGAGTTTCACCAACTTCATGCCCACTGCAATCTGCGTGGGCCGTAGGGATTTTACGGTAACACTTTGGATTGTCATTGGGCCCGCCTTTTTAAAATTTCAATTAGCTTATATTTATCGTCATCAAGACGTTTCACATGGTGTTCGATCAAATGGAAAGCACTATTCGCGATAACCAGAATGCCGGATAAATCACTGGCTTAATCGTCAAAACTCCATCATTCTCAAACGCCGCACAAACGACCACGTTGGTTAAAAGATGAGAAATGCGCTGCTTTCCGTCAAAAGCTATCAATGACTTAAATCGAAATCCCGCCATCCACCACAAGGGCTTGGCCCGTCATAAACGTGCTTTCATCGCTGGCGAGAAATAAAACAGCCGCTGCAATTTCATCAGCCTGCGCCAATCTCCCCATGGGCTGGCGCGCAATAAAGGCCGCGCGGGCTTTTTCATAATCACCTTGCGCCTTCATGCGTTCATGAAGCGACGGCGTATCCACCGTGCCCGGACAAATGGCATTGCACCGAATGCCTTTTGTCACATAATCAGC
>JAYVCU010000181.1:0-12211 GCA_043749835.1 Hyphomicrobiales bacterium | reverse complement strand
CGCGGTGAGGTCTACACTAATACCCTCGAAGGCTATTTCTCACTGTTCAAGCGCGGTATGCGCGGCGTTTATCAACATTGCCGCGAAAAGCATCTTCACCGCTATTTGGCAGAATTTGATTTTAGGTATAATAATCGTGTGTCGTTAGGTGTTAACGACGATGTCCGCGCTATTTATGCGCTTCAAGGTATCATCGGAAAGCGCCTGACCTATCGAACAATTAATCGAGCCATGGATTGATGACGCAAAGCCTCAAAACCTCAAGGCCAAAGCGAAAAGAAAAGCTAAGCGACAAAGAGCAAAGTGAGCGGTTTATTCAAGCTGCTCGCCTTGCTGAGCGTGTTGCTGCGAGTGATTTTGAAAACGCCTTCGATAAGATAGTGATTTCTACAAGATCAAAGAAGATAGATGTTTCATGAACGATTTAACTGCCCAAAAAACCTCATTTGCTTCCTCCATCGTGTAAGTCTGCTTTGGGTGCATGACATCATTTCTCCACGCCTGCTTCACATGATAGAGATGCGAATGACTGGCAGACCATGCATCGCGATCTTGACCTTTCTGCATATTTTCTACGGTTGAACCAATATCACTGAGTAGCTTACCCCACTCTCGTTCAGGGCTATTAATAAGACCTAATTTGAGATAAAGCGCTTGGACTGCAAGCTCCATCGCTCGCATCAAATGAAAAACATTTGCTGTTGGTCTTTCAAATGCCAAACACTCAGCGGCTTCCTCCAAATCTTCGGTTGCCTTCGGAAATGCATCGCCAATCTCTTTGGCAAAAATTTTATCAAATGGGCCGAGATATTTGCTCCCATCACCTAAGTAGTGAAAATTATAGGATTCCAGTTCTTCAATAACGCGCCTTTGGAGTTCTTCAAATCGCTGTGCCAAAGCGTTTGCTAAAGCTTGGGTAGCGCCGGGACTGTTTTGGGGTACGTTGAAGCCACCTATCAAGAGATCGGCGGCGTTTTTACTAAGTCTCATCCCTAATTCATCTGCAATTTTTGCGATGCTCTCAAGCGCAAAGATTACGGTTTTCTTGTTGCTGTCATCGAAAAACCAGTTCCCGTCGTTTTTGGCGACGCGAAAGCAGTCATCGCAAAAACTGAGCTTTCCCATTAGTTTGTGAGCATCAAAACGGTACAAATCAGCCAAATTCCAAATTCGGCGAGCTGAAAATTCAAAGCGCCAAAAATTCATGTTACCACCGTCTCGCTGGGTATGCAAAGTATAATATCACCCAGCGCACGGTGAGTTCCCTAGATATGGTCATACTCCAGAAGTGGGTCAAGAAATCAGCGGCCCTTTGGTTCGCCCTTTATGGGCTTAGGATTTAAAACACAATGACAGAACAAATCGAAGGCTTGGTTCCTGATTGGGCGGCTTTGCGCGATCGCTATGAGCAGGCGCAGGAAACTGTAACTCAAATTGGAACATCAATTGGTATGACCGGCCAAGCACTCAGCCGCAAGGCCAAAGCGCTGGGTTGAGCTTTGCGCGGTACCAATAGAGCCAAGGCAAAGTCTGAAACCACGCGCCAAACCTTGCGCCGCCTCAAAGAGATTTTGCAAAAACGCTTGACGCAATTGGAGGGCGAGATTGGGGCCATTGGCCAGGAATTAAATGCGCTTTCCAATGAGCGCGACATTCGTTCGGCCAACACATTGGTGCGCACATTAGAAAAGGTTCTTGAGCTTGAACACAAAGATCGCAAGCAGCGCACCTCTCGCCGCCAAGACAACCTTCAACTGGATGACACCCAGCGTGATGAACTTGCGGGCCGCATTGCGGGTCTGTGCGAAAGCGCGGATGGGGACAGCGTTGAGTCAGAAACTGACAATGCCGGATGTGCAGGCGTTGCTTTGGGAATGGCCGTTGTGGGCAAGGCCGGATCAACTTCCGCCTGACGGCACCTGGCGCACTTGGCTTTTGCTGGGTGGGCGCGGCAGTGGCAAAACCCGAAGTGGTGCGGAATTTGTGCGGAAGTTGGCTGGCAAAGCCAATTTGCGCATTGCTTTAGTGGCTCCTACGTTTGATGAGGCACGCCTAGTGATGATTGAAGGAGCATCAGGACTTTTGTCGGTTCACCCGTCTCAAGCGCGGCCCAAGTTTGAACCTTCCAAGCGCACCGTGACATGGCCCAATGGAGCCCAGGCGCAAGTTTTCTCAGCTGAAGAGCCTGACGGTTTGCGCGGGCCACAATTTGATGCGGCCTGGTGTGATGAATTGGCGAAATGGAAACACGCCGATAAAGTATGGGAGATGTTGCAATTCGCTTTGCGTTTGGGGGACAACCCGGTAGCTGTGGTGACGACAACGCCCAGGCCCATCCCACTGTTGAAGAAACTATTGAGTGATGCGGCCACAGCCGTTTCACGCTCACGCACGGATGATAATAAAGCGCATTTAGCCAGGCCGTTTTTGGAAATTGTGACGGCGCGCTATGGCGGCTCTCGTCTGGGGCGACAGGAACTTGATGGCGAGATGTTGGATGATGATCCGGATGCGCTGTTCAAGCGCAAGGATGTTGACCGCTTGCGTGTTGTTGAGGCGCCAGCATTAAAACGCGTGGTGGTAGCGGTTGATCCGCCAGCCAGTTTCAATGCCAAAAGCAATGCGTGTGGTATTGTGGTGGTCGGTTTGGGTGATGACGGACATTGTTATGTTTTGGCCGATGTTACTTTGGAACGGGCCAGCCCGAAACGCTGGGCAGAGAAAGTAAAAGCGGTTTATGAGTTATACGGCGCTTCACGCGTTGTGGCTGAAGTGAACCAAGGTGGTGCAATGGTGGAGCAGGTACTGCGCCATGTGGCCCCTGATCTGCCATACCGTGCTGTTCACGCCAGTGTGGGAAAAAGATTACGCGCGGAACCTGTTGCCGCTCTCTATGAGCAGGGCAGGGTGCATCATGTGGGTTCATTCGCGGCACTTGAAGATGAAATGTGTGCCAACCTTGAAGAAGGCAAAAGCCCGGACAGGCTTGATGCACTGGTATGGGCCGTGACGGAGTTGGTATTTGCCAAACGCAAGGCCGAACCACGTGTGCGGACTTTGTAATGTTAATGCGGCAGCGTGCTTCGAGGCATCGCTGAAGCGATGCACCTCAGCATGAGGTAATTCATTTAATTCGGCATCACCCTGAGATGCTCCACCTTGGTGGAGCCTCGAAGGATGCGCCACAAGTGAGATATAGAAATGTTTCAAAAACTTAAATCCTTGTTCACGCCTGAACACAAAGCCGCCCCTCAGCTTCCGATGGTGAGCCTTTATAACGTGGGCCAACCTTACTGGGCACCGCGTAATTATCTGCATTTTGCCCGCACTGGATTTTCCGGCAATGCCGTGGCTTACCGCAGTGTGAGGATGATTGCTGAGGCCGTGGCTTCAGTTCCGCTGCTACTTTATAAAGACCAAACTGAACTTGCAGCACATGCTTTTCTGGATCTGCTGGCCCAGCCCAATCCGGCGCAGACACGGCGCGAACTTCTTGAGAGCATCACCGCATATCTTCTGGTGGCGGGCAATGCTTACGTTGAAATGCAAACACTGGATGGCACACCCCGTGAGCTGGTGCCCCTGCGTCCAGACCGGATGCAGGTCATTCCTGGAGCAAAAGGATGGGTTGAAGGTTATAGATACTCCGTGAACGGAGCATTTGTTAATCTTCCTGCGGAAAACGTGCTGCATCTGAAATTATTCAACCCGCTTGATGATTACTATGGTCTGTCGCCAATGGAGGCGGCTGCCCAAAGTCTTGATACACATAATGCCGCTGCGGCGTGGAATAAGGCGATGCTTGATAATGCTGCACGACCTTCAGGGGCGCTGGTATTTTCCGGCGGTGACGGTCAACTATCGCCGCAACAATACGACCGCTTGAAAGCTGAGTTGCAAGATAACTTTCAAAGTGCTTCCAACGCCGGCAGGCCCATGGTTTTGGAAGGTGGCCTGGATTGGAAAGAGATGGGCTTTTCGCCCAAGGATATGGATTTCATTAATTCCAAAAACAATGCAGCGCGCGAAATCGCACTTGCGTTGGGTGTGCCACCGATGTTGTTAGGCATTCCGGGTGATAATACCTATTCCAATTTTGCTGAAGCCAACCGGGTGTTTTGGAGGCAGACAGTGATCCCTACGGTACGCCGCGTGACTGACGCGCTAAGTGGCTTTGTTGGAACTCAATTTGACGCAGGCTTACGGCTTGATCCTGATCTCGACCAGGTTGAGGCCCTCAGCCACGACCGTGACGCACTCTGGACGCGGGTGAATAATGCGACTTTCCTCAGCGATTCCGAAAAGCGGCAGGCGGTTGGGTATACGAAGTGAGGGAATAGAAGGTAGCGAATAGCGAATAGCGAATAGCGAATAGCAAATAGCAAATAGCGAATAGAAAATAGCGAATGGAAATTCCCCTTACTCGCTATTCGCTACTCCCTATTCGCTTCTTAATTTTCCATCAAACAGCGAGATTTCAACCCATGTCCCCACGTCTCCACAGGCGCGGGCTGGAAGTGCCTTTGTCGGCGGCTTCTGGCTCTGGCGTTTTTTCTGGCTATGCGTCGTTGTTTGGCCAGCGCGATCAATCCAATGACATTGTGCTGGTCGGCGCGTTTTATGCCTCGCTTTTAAGACGCCCTGCTGAAGACATTCGCATGTTGTTTCAGCACGACCCCGCTGAGCCTGTGGGCACCTGGCTGGAGGTGCGCGAAACCGACAACGGCCTTTATGTGATGGGCCGCCTAAATAAAAACGTGCAGCGTGGCCACGAGCTTTTGGCTTTACTTGAAGGTGGCGGCATTGATGGGCTTTCCATCGGGTTTAAAACCGTCAGTGCACGGAGGGACCGCGCCACTGCCGCGCGACTTCTGACAAAAATTGATTTGTGGGAAATATCACTTGTCACCTTCCCCATGTTGCAGGGTGCACGAGTGAGCGCCGTGAAGTCTAGCAGCCGGGCAAGGGCAGACTCACACTTTCAAAAACCAACTGCCCAACCCTAATGGAGATTAACTGAATGGATAGTTTAGAAACCAAAGTGGCCAACCCAGCCGCTGATTATGACGATGTTCTAGTGGCCTTTGAATCCTTCAAAGAAGCCAATGACGAACGCTTGGGCCAAATTGAAAAGCGCCAAAGTGCCGATGTGATCACCTCTGAAAAAGTTGACCGCATCAACAAGACAATTGACGATTTGACGTTGAAATCGCGCCGCCCACAGCTTTCGGTGGCTTCACTGATTGAGCCCAGCGAACATAAAAAGGCGTTTGATTCATACGTGCGCAAGGGTGATACGTTTGCACTTAACACCATGGAAGCCAAGGCCATGTCGATTGGCTCCGGCCAGGACGGCGGCTATTTGGTGCCACCTGAAACCGAAGCCGAAATCGGGCGGTTGATTTCCAAGGCCTCACCCTTCCGTGAGTTCTGCGACGTGCGCCAGGTTTCGGCCTTCGTGCATAACAAGCCCTTCAACACCAACGGGCATCAAGCGGGTTGGATTGGTGAAGCAGCGACGCGCCCAAAAACCACCTCTGCCACCTTGGCTAATCTTTCATTTCAGACAATGGAACTCTATGCCATGCCTGCGGCCACGCAAGCTTTGCTGGATGACTCGATTGTCAACATCGATGACTGGATGGCGCGCGAAGTGCAGGTGGTGTTTGGCGAACAGGAAACCAGCGCCTTCACCAATGGCGATGGCATTACGGCACCAAAGGGTTTGCTCACGTATCCAAAAGTGGCGCAAGCCTCGTGGACCTGGGGCAACACCGGCTATATTGCCACAGGTGTAGCGGGCGCTTTTCCGGCAACAACACCTTCTGACAAGCTGCTTGATCTGGCCTATTCGGTGAAGGCGGGTTACCGCGCGGGTGGCCGCTTTATGATGAGCCGCAACACCCAGTCTCAAATTCGTAAGTTCAAAGATGCGCAGAATGAATATCTGTGGCAACCAGCCCAAGCCGCTGATGGCAAGCCCACACTGATGGGTTTCCCCGTCACGGAAAACGAATATATGCCCGACATTGCTACTGCTATTTTCGGGATTGCCTTTGGTGATTTCAGACGTGGCTATTTGATTGTGGACCGCATCGGTGTGCGCATCTTGCGTGACCCCTACACTGCCAAACCTTACGTGCTGTTCTATGTGACCAAGCGCGTTGGTGGCGGCATGCAGGACTTTGACGCCATCAAGATGTTGAAGTTCGACGTATCGTAAACGCAAAGCGAATAGCGAATAGCGAATAGTAAGTAGCGAATTAGGTAAACCCTACTCGCTATTCGCTATTCGCCTCTTTTCAGGAAATCCCATGTCCCTTCTTCTTACCACACCGCCCACAGCGGAACCCCTTGTGCTGGCCGATGTGAAGGCACATTTGCGTATCTACATCGCTGATGATGACCTTTACATTACCTCACTTATCATCGCCGCCCGCCGCACTATCGAAAGTCGCTATGGTCTGTGTTTAATGCGGCAAAGCTGGGCGCTGTTTGCGGATGCCTGGCCGGTTGACCGGTTATTTAGAATTCCGCTGTGGCCCATTCTAACGGTGGACGCAATAACATCATATGCTGATGATGACAGCGCCACGGCAATCGACCCTACGAGCTACTTTCTTGATGTAGCCGTGCGGCCAACACGCGTTGCTTTGCGTCAGGGCCGGGTTTTTATGCAGCCAGCCCGCACCATCAACGGCTTGAAATTGGCCTTCACTGCGGGCTTTGGTGCTGATGCCACTTTCGTTCCGCAAGAAATCAAATTCGCTTTAATGGCCACGATTGCCGACTGGTATCAAAACCGTGGCGATGTAACGGGCGGCTCTTTGCCTGCCACAGCACTTGAAGCTTTAGCCTCCTACCGCAACGTGAGGATCGCATGAACCAACCCGGTCTTGCCGTACAACAAGCGATGCTTACTACACACGCCGCGCGCACCACTCTCACCTCATTATTGGGCGGCGCACATATTTATGACGAGCTGCCACGTGGTGCCACTGTGCCCAACGTAGCCTTCACCGCGATTGAAACCCGCGACTGGAGCGTGGCTGATCAAAAGGCCCATGAAACCTTTGTGGCCTTGGATGTGAATTCCAAAAGCCGCAGCCGCGCTCAAGTGCAAAGCATTATCCAAGAGATTGAGACAGCACTGGATGGCGCGGCACTTATTTTGAACGGCCACAACCTGGTGAATTTACGCTGCGTGTTTATTTCCGCAACGCGCCAGAAGGCCGCCGACTATTTTACCGCCACCGTGCGCTTTCGCGCTGCCACTGAACCGCAATAACGGAGAACCGCCATGGCCGCACAAAAGGGCCGAGACCTATTACTCAAAATCGACAGCACCGGTACGGGCGTTTACATCACCGTGGCCGGGCTTCGCGCCAATGCGCTGACATTTAACTCCGAAGTGGTGGATGCGTCATCGCAAGATTCTGCTGGCGCGTGGAAAGAATTATTGGCCGGTGCGGGTTTAAAATCCGCACAGATCAAGGGGCAGGGCATTTTTAAGAATGCCGGTTCTGATGCCACGATCCGCGGCTATTTTTTCAACGGCACGATTGTGAATTGGCAAATTGTTATTCCGGCATTTGGCACGGTGACAGGCCCATTCCAAATTGTCTCACTGGATTTTAGCGGCAAGCACGACGGCGAGGTGACGTTTGCTTAAACTATCCTCTCCCTCTGAGAGAGGGTGCCCGAAGGGCGGGAGCGGGCTAAGCGCGTAAGCGCGAAGTCTTCCTGTCCGCATGCACTGAACCGAAGGCCTCGTGCTCCGCACTCGGCCCTCATCCACCCTTCGGGCACCTTCTCCCAAGGGGAGAAGGGTGAAGAAAGATCATAAATGGCCAACAGACACCGTGGCGAAATCGAAGCGGAACTGGGCGGGCAGAAATATACACTCGTGCTGACCCTGGGCGCTTTGGCGGAAATTGAAGATGCGTATGGCGGTGAGGACATGATTGCTATTGCCGAGCGCTTCGAAAATGGGCGTATCAAGGCCAGCGACGCCATCAAGGTGATCGGCGCTGGCTTGCGCGGTGCTGGCGCAACATTAACCAATGAAGATGTGGCTAAGCTTTCCGTTGCCGGTGGTGCGGCAGGTTTTTTGCGCATCGTTGCTGACTTACTGAAGGCCACCTTCACGTCCGTACCATGAACGACAAACACACATTTCCCTGGGCGCGCATGATGCACATTGGCATTGGCCGATTGCATCTGGCACCCGCCGAATTCTGGCGCAGCACGCCGCGCGAACTTGCTGCGGCAATGGGTGCCCCTCCCCAGCCTATGCTGCGCCAGAACCTTTTAACACTAATGGATTTATTCCCTGATGAACCAGAACCCAACACCTGATCTTTCTCATACTGCTGCTGAATTGCGCATCCAGATGGAAGACCTTTCTAACCTTGCAGACGTATTCAGCACTAAATTGGTGACGGGCCTCGCCAGCGCTGTGGTGCACGGCAAAAGTCTTTCTGACGTCATGAAGAGTCTGGTTTTGAGCCTCAGTCAAACGGCCTTATCTGCGGCATTGAAACCGTTGAGCGGACTGATTGGCAACCTATTTGCAAATGCCAAGGGCAACGTGTTTTCAGGCGGCAGCGTGGTGCCGTTTGCCAACGGTGGCATTGTTAATTCGCCAACACTGTTTGCCATGAATGGCGGCACCGGATTGATGGGTGAAGCCGGGCCTGAAGCGATTATGCCGCTGGCCAGAGGTGCTGATGGGTCGCTGGGAATCAGAGGCGGTGGCGGGATGAATGTGACGGTGAATATCTCAACGCCAGATGTGCAGAGTTTCGCGCAAAGCCAGAACCAGGTTTCGGCTTTGGTCAGCCAGGCATTAATGCGCGCGCAGCGCAATATGTAATGGGGAAAATATAACATGGCTTTCGACGATGTGAGATTTCCCGTTGCTATTTCGCGCGGGCTGGCTGGCGGACCAGAGCGCCGCACTGATGTGGTAATGACAGCCTCTGGCCGCGAAGAACGCAACGCACGCTGGGCCAATTCAAGACGTAAATATAACGCGGGCTATGGTGTAAAATCACTTGATGACATTCACGCCGTTGTGGCCTTCTTCGAAGAGCGGCGCGGCAAGCTTTATGCGTTTCGGTTTAAAGATCACACCGATTGGAAATCGTGCAAGCCCTCACAAACGCCTTCAGCAGGTGATCAAGTGATTGGCACCGGTGACGGTGTGACCGCAGCGTTTCAACTGGTGAAGAATTATGGCACATCGCGGCCCTGGGCGAGGCCTGTGACAGCCCCCGTTGCGGGCACAGTTTTGGTGAGTTTGAACGGTGTTGCGACCACACAGTTTAGCGTGGATGTGACCACCGGTTTGCTGACATTTAATACAGGAAAAATTCCTGCGATTGGCGCGGTGATTGCATCGGGTTTTGAATTTGATGTTCCCGTGAGATTCGATACCGATGAGATAAAAATTAATTTGGCTCACTTTGCGGCCGGTGACATTCCGGCCATTCCTTTAATTGAGGTGCGGCTGTGAGAGCGATTGATCCTGGCCTGCAAGCACATCTGAACAGCGGAACAACAATGTTGTGTTATTGCTGGCGCTTGACGCTGGCGACAGGTGAAAAACTTGGTTTCACCGATCATGATGTGATAGTTATTTTCGATGGCACAACGTTTGAAGCCCAAGCTGGCTTTACTTCAACGGAAATTCAGTCATCACTGGGCTTGAGTGTTGACAATCTCGAAGCTTCGGGTGCCTTGTCGTCTAACAAGCTTTCGGATGTCAGATTAAACGCCGGTGATTTCGACCATGCACAAATTGAAGTGTGGAAGGTCAATTGGCAGGATGCCACACAGCGCACGCTGGAACGCAAAGGCCATCTGGGTGAAGTAACCTTTGGCCAAGGCGCTTTCAAAGCCGAGGTGCGGGGGCTGGCGCATCTGCTGAACCAGAAAAAGGGCAGGCTCTACCATCATGGATGTGATGCACTGCTGGGTGATCTACGCTGTGGCGTGAATGTTTCAGCTTTTACGGCAACGGCGACAATTTCTGCTGTGCGTGAAAGTGGCTTTGACGTGACGGGTTTAAGTGCCTTTGTCGATGGCTGGTTCAGCCGCGGCACGCTGCGATTTTTAAGTATACCGAATATCGGGCGGCAGGTTGACATTAAGCGCCACCGAGCCGGATCATTTGTTCGCATTGACTTATGGATGACTCCTAAATTTACCGTGGCGGTGGGCGAACAGGTCAGTGTGGTTGCAGGGTGTGACAAACAGATTGAAACCTGCCGCACCAAATTTTCCAATGCGTTAAATTTTCGCGGCTTTCCGCACATGCCGGGCAATGATTTTGTGGCAGCCGTGGCCGCCAAAAGTGATCCTAATAATAACGGGTTGAAGCGATAATCATGACAACACACCTAATCTCAGTCCTCGCCAGGGGATGGCTCGGCACGCCTTATCAACATCAGGCCAGTTTGAAAAACGTGGGCTGCGATTGCCTTGGGCTTGTGCGTGGCATTTGGCGCGAAACGATTGGCGCTGAGCCAGAGGTGCCGCCTGCTTATGCACCGGATTGGGCTGAAGCTGGTTTGGAAGAAACCTTAGCCAATGCCGGACGCAGACACCTGATTGAGATTCCGCACTTGGTTTTTGAAGAAGGTGATGTGTTGCTGTTCCGGTGGAAGCCACATCTGCCCGCCAAACATGCAGGCATAGCCACCAGCCGCACCACAATGATTCACGCGCAGGAAGGTGTGGCCGTCAGTGAAGTGCCACTGAATGAATGGTGGCTATCACGATTGGCTTTTGTATTCCGATTTCCAACTGAGTTGAAATAATGGCAACTGTTGTTTTGCAATATGCCGGCGCTGCCTTGGGCACGCTGCTGGGCGGGCCGATTGGCGGCATCATTGGCCGCACGGTGGGGGGCCTTGCCGGCGCTGTGGTTGACCAAGCGGTGTTCGGCACAGCAACGCACCGTGAAGGACCACGCCTTAACAGTCTGTCGGTCATGGCTTCGCAGGAAGGTGCCGCTGTTCCGGTGGTTTACGGCCGGATGCGCACTGCTGGCCAGGTGATTTGGGCTACAAATATATTGGAAGTGAGTTCAACAACATCACAAGGCGGCAAGGGCATTGGCCCGCAGAACACCACTACGCAGTATTCCTATTATGCCAATTTTGCTGTTGGTCTATGTGAAGGCCTGATCCAAGGCCTTGGCCGCTGTTGGGCGGATGGCAAAGAGATCGATCTTTCAACTTACACGCCACGCATTTATTATGGCAGCGAAACCCAAACACCCGACAGCTTAATTAGCGCCATTGAGAGCGCTGCTGCAGCACCTGCTTATCGCGGCTTGGCCTATGTTGTGTTTGAGCGATTACCACTGACGAATTTCGGAAATCGTTTACCGCAGCTTTCCTTTGAAGTTTTTACCAAGGGCAATGACACGGCGTCTTTGCTTCGCTCGGTGAATGTTATTCCCGGTGCTACCGAATTTGGCTATGAAACCGCTTTGGTGACACGAAGCGGTGGAACGGGTGTAACGCTGAGCGAAAACACCCACGTCAGCGCCACGCGCAGCGACTTTTCAATTGCCATGGATCAGCTGCAACGAACCTGTAGCAATGTGGGCATGGCCTCGCTTGTGGTGTCATGGTTCGCCAATGATTTACGCTGCGCTTCAACCCAGCTTATGCCGAGCGTGGATGATGCAACCAAGGTGACGACGGGTGCAACCTGGACGGTGAGCGGCCAAACCCGCAGCACCGCGCGTGTTGTGAGCCGCGCGAATGGCTTGGCTGCTTATGGTGGCACACCTTCTGATGCCTCCGTGATCCATGCCATTCAAGATATGAAGGCCCGCGGGCTGAAGGTGATGTTTTATCCGTTTATCCTGATGGATATTCCAACTGGCAACGTGTTGCCTGATCCTTATGGCAGCACTGGCCAGGCGGCTTATCCTTGGCGCGGACGCATGACTGCTTCCAAAGCGCAAGGTATTGCCGGAACGCCAGACAAAACTGCTGCACTGGCCAATGAGATCGCCAGTTTTGTGGGCACCGCTACACCTGCGCAATTCGTGAATGGCACCGAAACCGTGAGTTTCACAGGCAGCGAATGGAGCTATCGCCGCATGATTTTGCATTATGCAAAACTCTGTGCGTTGGCGGGAGGCGTTGATGCATTTCTGATTGGCAGCGAATTGCGCGGCCTCACCACTTTG
>JAYVCU010000180.1:0-12329 GCA_043749835.1 Hyphomicrobiales bacterium | reverse complement strand
CCGGACTGGAACTGCTGGTCGCCGCCTTGCAAGCTTATGTATTTGCGCTATTGACCTGCATGTATCTCAGCGATGCCATGCATGTTGACCACTGACTTTATCAATTTAAATTATCCACAGGAGAACTAAAATGGACGTTACCTCAGCTAAAATGATCGGCGCAGGCCTTGCAGCAATTGCCCTTGGTGGCGCTGGCATCGGCATCGGCATCATTTTCGGCAACTACCTTGCAGGCGCGTTGCGCAATCCAGCAGCAGCAGCCAGCCAGCGCGGCACCTTGTTCCTAGGCTTCGCCTTTGCCGAAGCAACCGGCCTCATCGGCTTTGCCGTGGCCATGCTTATTCTTTTCGGCAAGTTCTAATCAAAACCAGAAGCCGGGGCAACTTGGCATCTCATTGCGAGGAGCGAGCCCATGCCGCAACTTGATATCTCCCTTTGGCCGCCCCAGCTGGTCTGGCTGGCGATCAGTTTTGCGCTGCTTTATTTCATCGTCTCGCGGTTGATCATTCCGCGCACTGGCGGTGTGATTGAGCTGCGTAAAACCACGGTTACGGCTGATCTTGCTGCGGCTCAGCGCGACAAGACTGCCAGCGAGGCGACCGCGAAAGCCTACCAAGCTTCGCTGGCTGACGCCCATGCGAAAGCCAGCGATACGTTGCGATTGGCCCGTGACAGATTGGGCGCGGACGCAGATTCAGCCCGCGCCAAGCTCGATGCAGAACTTGCAGCCAAGACAGCAAATTCTGAAAAGCAGATCGGCCTTGCCAAGTCTAAAGCTATGGCGGGCATCGAAGCGGTTGCTGCCGACATTGCCACATCGATTGTTGATCGTTTGACGGGTGCCAAGGTAACAAAACTCGCCTTGGCTGCAGCAGTCGCAAAAGCCGCGAAATAAGGATCACCCCAATGGAATTTTTCCGTCACGCCGAAAGCTGGGTACTGGTTTCCTTCATCCTGTTCGTTGGCTTACTCATATATCTTAAGGTGCCGAAGATTTTGATGCGCCTGCTCGATGAGCATTCGTTCAAGGTCAAAAGTCAATTGAACGAAGCCAGCAAGCTGCGTGATGAAGCGGCCGCGATGCTGGCGGACTATAAGAAAAAGCAGGCCGATGCCGAGCGTCACGCTGCCGAGATTCTGGCCAACGCCCACGCAGATGCGGCACAATTTGCCGTCGATTCACGCCAGAAGATGACTGAAACACTCGAACGGCGCACCAAGCAAGCCTTGCAGAAAATAGCCCAGGCCGAAGCTGCTGCTACCAAGGACGTGCGCAACAGGGCTACAGATCTCGCCATCGCCGCCGCAAGTACTTTATTGTCCGCGCAAAAAGGCAATACGAAATTGATCGCTGAATCTATCGCTGCGGTAAAATCGAAGGCGAATTGAATTCAGATGCCCCTCCGTCATTCCCGCGAATGCGAGAATCCAAGGCTGCCCCCGGTTTTAGTGCAAAATGGATACTCCGCCTTGGCGGAATATGACGACATGGGAGATGCCTGAAACGACTTCTTATTGAGCCGCCTTGCGCCCCTGCCCCAGCAAGTTCTCAGTGGTAAAGGCTTCCACTAACTGCGCTTCTGTCATCAAGCCTTTAGCTAAAACCACATCCCGAACCGAACGACCGGAGGTCAGCGCCTCTTTGGCAACAGCGCTTGCCTTTTCATAACCCACGTAGGGGTTAATCGCCGTCACCGCTACGAGTGAATGTTCCAGCAGTGTATTGCACCGTGCCGCATCTGCTTCAATTCCAACCACGCATTTCTCGCGCAGCACCTTCATGCCGCGTGTCAACATCCGCATGGATTGCAGAATGTTGAAAACGATCACTGGTTCCATCGCATTAAGCTGCAACTGCCCTGCCTCTGCT
The DNA here is from genome assembly GCA_043749835.1 of Hyphomicrobiales bacterium. Lineage (GTDB taxonomy): Bacteria > Pseudomonadota > Alphaproteobacteria > Rhizobiales > Aestuariivirgaceae > Aestuariivirga. The sequence goes on along the minus strand of JAYVCU010000180.1, from coordinate 10,459 downwards.
CCCAGCGTAACCGTTAAATCATTTCCGATCACTTGATAGGCAATCTGATTCATCACTTCCGGCATCACCGGATTTACTTTGCCAGGCATGATCGACGATCCCGCTTGCACAGCAGGCAGCTTAATCTCGCCCAGCCCAGCGCGCGGGCCGCTATTGAGAAGCCGCAAATCATTACAGATTTTAGACAGCTTCACCGCCAGGCGCTTGAGCACACCGGAAAACATTACAAAAGCGCCCATGTCAGACGTTGCTTCAATCAAATCGCCTGCTGCAATAACACACTCACCTGAAACGGTCTCAAGATAGCGCGTGACGGTTTGTGTATAGCCTTCCGGCGTGTTGATACCGGTACCAATTGCTGTGCCACCTAAATTGATTTCACGAAGCAGATTGCTAACATCGGTTAGGCGCTCAACGTCCTCACCAATCGTCACGCCGAAGGCCCGGAACTCATCGCCAAGTCGCATGGGCACGGCATCCATCAACTGCGTACGCCCCACTTTGATGATATGGTGAAAGGCAACACCCTTAGCCAAAAATGCCGCCTTCAGCGCCTTCACCTCATCAACAAGTGCTGGGCACATGCGCACCATGGTAAGGCGCACAGCGGTGGGATAGGCGTCATTGGTGGATTGCGACAAATTCACATGATCAATCGGATGAATCAAATCATAATGCCCCGGTGTGCGTTGCAATTCGCGAAGCGCCAGATTGGCAATCACCTCATTGGCATTCATATTAGTAGACGTGCCGGCACCCCCCTGCAGCATGTCCACAATGAAAGCGCTGTTGACTTCGCCCGCGATAACACGGTCACAACCGCGCACTATAGCTAAGCCAAGGTGCTCATCCAGCACACCCAATTCCATATTGGCCAGAGCCGCAGCTTTCTTCACCATACCGAGGGATTGGATAACTTCTGGATAATCACTCAATAAAGTTCCGGTGATTGGAAAATTTTCTGCCGCCCGCGCTGTGTGCACCCCGTAAAGCGCTTCGGCAGGAAGTTCCCGCTCCCCCAATGCATCCGCTTCGCGCCTGGTGTTTGCCATGCCTATTTCTATTCTGCCGCCTGCACATAATCGTCAATAGGCGGACACGAGCAAATGAGGTTGCGGTCACCGAAAACGTTGTCCACACGTTTCACTGGAGGCCAATATTTAAAGCCGTGATCGCCCAAGGGGAAGAACGCGACGGCTTTAGAATAAGGATGCTTCCATTCACCCAGCAAATCTTTGTAGGTGTGCGGCGCATTTTTCAAACTGTTGTCAAGCCTGTCTGCTCTACCCTCGGATACGTCCGCAATCTCGGCGGCAATCGCAATCATCGCATCGCAGAATCTGTCTAACTCGCGTTTCGCTTCGCTCTCGGTGGGTTCCACCATCAGTGTATCGACAACAGGAAAAGACATGGTGGGGGCATGGAAGCCAAAATCAGCAAGGCGTTTGGCCACATCTTCCACAGTAATGCCGCTCTTTTCCTTGACCCAACGCAAATCTAAAATACATTCATGCGCTACCGTGCCTTGCGCACTGGTATAGAGAATGGGGAAATACTGCTTCAATCGCGCCGCCATATAATTGGCACTCAGCACTGCAATCTTCGTCGCCTCAGTCAAGCCTGGCGCGCCCATCATCGCAATATACATCCATGAGATCGGTAAAATGGAGGCTGATCCGTAAGGTGCCGCAGACACGGCCCCGGCTTTACCGCTTCGCTGTTTTATCACACCGTGCCCCGGCAGATATTTTGCCAAATGGTGGCCAACACCAATCGGCCCCATGCCTGGGCCCCCACCACCATGTGGAATGCAGAACGTCTTATGCAAGTTGATGTGGCACACATCGGCCCCCAACTCAGCAGGCCGCATCAGGCCCACTTGAGCGTTGAGGTTGGCTCCGTCCAAATAGACTTGCCCACCGTGCTCGTGAATAATACGGCAAATATCAATGATGCTTTCCTCATAAACACCATGCGTCGACGGATAAGTGATCATCAATGCTGCAAGATGTGCGCTGTGGTGTTTGGCCTTGGCCTTTAAATCTGTTACATCCACATTGCCAAGCACATCGCAGGCAACCACCACAATCGTCATGCCACACATCGCCGCCGAGGCCGGATTGGTGCCATGTGCTGAAACCGGGATAAGGCACACATTGCGCTGTTTTGCCCCTTTCGCATCATGATACCGCCGGATTGCCAGCAACCCTGCAAATTCACCCTGGCTGCCCGCATTGGGCTGAAAAGACACAGCGTCAAAACCCGTAATCTCACACAGCATTTTTTCCAGGCCGGCAAACATCTCTGCATATCCTTTCGCTTGTACAGGTGGCGCAAAAGGATGCAGTGCGCCAAATTCCGGCCAGGTAACCGGCATCATCTCCGCTGCTGCATTGAGCTTCATGGTGCAAGAGCCTAAGGGAATCATCGCCTGATCCAGTGCTAAATCTTTGCCTTGCAACAGGCGCATGTAGCGCATCATCTCGGTTTCAGTGCGGTATCTGTGAAACACCGGATGTGTCAGAAATGCCGATTGCCGCTTCAAGTGCAGGGGAATGCCGCCAGCCTGCCCTATCGATTTCGAATTAAAAATGTTGAGCAGTTGCGTAACTGTTTCATCCGTTGTCGTTTCATCCAACGTAATCCCGACGTGATTTTTATCTAAAATGCGCAAGTTGATCTTGGCTTTCGTTGCCGCCTTCACCACCGCTTTATTTCCGCCTGTCACGCACACTGTTAAAGTATCAAAAAAAGATTCAGAAACAAGAACATGCCCTGCACTCTTCAACGCACCCGCAAGTTTCTGAACTTTTGCATGAACCCCTTCAGCCAGTGCTTTAAGTCCTTCAGGCCCGTACCAGCAGGCATAGAACCCAGCCATCACCGCCAATAACACTTGCGCCGTGCAAATGTTCGATGTGGCTTTATCACGGCGAATATGTTGCTCACGCGTTTGCAGCGCCATGCGCAGCGCGCGGTTGCCGCTTGCATCTTGCGACACCCCAATTAAACGCCCCGGCATCATGCGCTTCAGTTCATCCTTAACCGCAAAGAACGCAGCATGTGGGCCGCCATAACCCATGGGCACACCAAAGCGCTGTGAATTTCCAAAGGCAATATCCGCACCCAACTCACCGGGAGATTTGAGCAAAGTGAGCGCCAGCAGATCCGTGGCCATGATCACAAGCGCTCCGGCTTCATGCAGCTTGGCAATCACAGAACCATAATCACGCACCGCGCCCGAAGACCCGGGATACGACAAAACTGCGCCAAAAACCTCCGCAGGTTTCAACGCTGCAACATCAGCAATCTGCAGCACAATGCCAAAGCCCTTGGCCCGTGTGTGTAAAACACCGATGGTTTGAGGGTGTGTATCAGCATCAACAAAGAAAACATTAGACGATGATTTCGCCGCCCGCTTGGCCAGTGCCATCGCTTCCGCCGCCGCCGTTGCCTCGTCCAGCAATGAAGCATTGGCAATATCCATGCCTGTAAGATCTATTACCATCTGTTGATAATTCAGCAGCGCCTCCAGGCGCCCCTGGCTCACCTCAGCCTGATAAGGCGTATAAGCCGTATACCAACCCGGGTTTTCCAACACATTGCGCAAAATCACAGGAGGCGTGTGTGTGCCGTAATAGCCCATACCGATGAGCGAGGTGAAAATCTTGTTTTTCGCAGCCATAATTTTAAGCTTGGCCAACGCCTCAGCTTCGCTCAACGCAGATTCTAATTCCAGTGGGCGTCTAGCGCGCAACTTCGCAGGCACAGCCTTGGCGATAAACTCATCAAGCGAAGCAGCCCCAAGTACTCTTAACATCGCCGCAATATCAGCAGCATTGGGCCCAATATGGCGAGCAGAAAAAGGAACCATAATGTTACCCCACAAATTTATCGTAAGCAGCCTTATCCATCAGCACGGCCAATTCGCTGGGATCGCTCATCTGCACTTTCATGAACCAGGCATCACTTTCTGGCGCGCGGTTGACGAGAGCCGGATCACCTGCAAGCTCATTATTCACCGCCACGACCTCACCCGACACCGGAACATAAATTTCAGATGCAGCTTTCACACTTTCAACAGTGGCCACACTTTCATTGGCCGTCACCGCGCGCCCCAGTTTCGGCAGCTCAACAAATACAACATCGCCCAGCTGGTGCTGCGCATGGTCTGAAATGCCGATGGTAGCAACGCCGTCCTGAACGATGACCCATTCATGGTCTTTGGAGTAATGCATGTTATGTCCTCTTAAAAGTGTTGGGAACGAAGGGAAGGCTTACAACAGATGCAGGCAAAGCTTGCCCGCGAACGATCAACTGAAGGGGGGTTCCGATGTGCGATGATGCCGTTTCAACATAGCCCATAGCAATCGGCCCATTTACCGTGGGGCCAAAACCACCCGATGTGATGACCCCAATGTTACGCCCCGCCGTATCTTGAATGTCAGTGCCGTCCCGCGCTGGCGCACGGCCCGCGGGCTTAATACCCACGCGCTTGCGCAAAACGCCTTCTGCCAGTTCACGCTGCACACGCTGTGCCCCGATAAATCCACCTTCAACGCGCCGCCGTTTGGCAATAGACCATTGCAAGCCAGCTTCAATGGGCGACGTGGTTTCATCAATGTCATGCCCATAAAGACACAAGCCCGCTTCAAGGCGCAGCGAATCTCTGGCACCCAGGCCAATGGGTTTCACGGCAGCATCGCTCAGCAGCAAATCCCACAGCGTCACCGCATCTTTGGCATAAACCGAAATCTCAAAGCCATCTTCGCCAGTATAGCCAGAGCGCGATACATGGGCTTCAACTCCGCCAATATTCAACGAGGCATAGTGCATAAACTTCAGCTCACGCGCCGCGGGATTAAGCTTCATTAAAACCGCCTCAGCCTTCGGGCCTTGCAGCGCCAGCAGCGCCATATCCACGCCTGGCTGCAAGGTCACACCCCCGGGTAAATGTGCCGCAATATGTGCATAGTCTGCGTCTTTGCGCGATGCGTTGACCACAACGTAAAGCCAACCCTCATAACCTGCATAAGCCGCACGCGTGATCATTAAATCATCAAGCACGCCGCCATCGGTATTTAGTAATTGTGAATAACGTTGTTGCTGCGGTACCAGACCCACCACATCCGCAGGCACCAGTTTTTCCATCGCCCGCGCCGTGGTTCCAAAATCAGCGCCTACAATAAAGCATTGCCCCATGTGTGACACATCAAACAGCCCGGCACTGGCGCGCGTCCAATTATGTTCGCTTAAAACACCCGTGGGATAGTGCACCGGCATGTCATAGCCGGCAAATGCCACAAGCTTGGCTCCCAGCGCCTTGTGCGCTTCATACAAAGGCGTGCGTTGAAGAATCTCATTCACTCTTTTGCTCTCCCGACAACAGCTGGCACAACCCAGTTCACACTGAGTCTGCCCCCTCTGTCAGGAACCTGAGAGTTTTCACTTGCCTTGTCACTGCAATACAAGTCATTTTAACACAAGGCCCGCTTTCTCCTTCGGTGAGCGACGTTTAAAACGCCTCTGCTCTCCAGAGTTCACCCACCAGAGCGGTCCTTTTGCCTGAGAGTTTCCGGGGCGGTTGCTCCTTCGGCGCTGGACAAAGCCAGTCTCTCCCGCATCAGTGGTGACGCATAACAAATGTGATGATAGAACCAACTCAAACGAAGTCAAGAAAAGGCGGAACAACCATGTTTTACGGCGAACCAGAAGGCACAGGAACGATAGTTTTGGATAAGCGCTTCAACGCTTGCACCATCGGCCATGCGCGGGTGGAACGGTTGTGGACAGGTGGCCGCTGGTTGGAAGGCCCGGCCTGGTTCCCAGCCCTGCGCTCATTGATTTTCTCTGACATCCCCAATAACCGCATGTTGCGCTTTGATGAAGCTGGCGGCACAGTTTCTGTCTTCCGCCAACCTTCCAATAATTCCAACGGCAACACCACTGACCCGCAAGGCCGCCTGGTCACCTGCGAACATCTGGCAAGACGGGTCACACGCACCGAGCATGATGGATCAATCACCGTTCTTGCTGATACCTACAAGGGCAAACGCTTCAACTCGCCTAATGATGTGGTAGTAAAAAGCGACGGCAGCATCTGGTTCACCGATCCATCTTACGGAATTTTGTTTGATTACGAAGGGGGCAAAGCTGAAAGCGAAATTGGCGCCTGCCACGTTTACTGCATCGACGCTCAATCACGAGAGATCACCCGTGTTGCCGATGATTTTGAAAAGCCCAACGGCTTGGCATTTTCACCCGATGAAAGCTTGCTTTATATTGCCGACACTGGCGTCACCCATAAAGAAGGCGGCCCAAAACATATTCGCCGTTTCAATGTGAAAGACCATAAACTCACCGGAGGCGACGTTTTCGCCACTTGTACCGCAGGCCTCTTTGATGGCTTTCGTCTTGATCAAGATGGTCGCATCTGGACATCCGCTGCTGACGGGGTGCATTGCTATCACCCCAATGGCACACTGATCGGCAAAGTGCAAATTCCAGAGTTTGTTTCAAACGTGTGCTGGGGCGGCCCAAAATTAAACCGCCTTTTCATCTGCGGCACTACCTCGCTCTATTCAATTTACCTCGCCGTCAACGGCAAACGTTAAATCCTTGAGTTCAAACAAGGCAACGGCGATTGGCTTTTGCGCCGTCCTCATCTGGGCTTTCCTTGCCCTGCTCACAACAGCAGCTGGCAACATTCCGCCCTTTGAGTTGGCCTCTATCACTTTTTTGATTGGCGGTTTAACCGGCGCAGCAACCTGGCCATTTCGTCGTGGGGCCACGTCCAATCTCAACCAAGGCTGGAAAGTGTGGACCTTGGGCACGGCTGGCCTGTGCCTGTATCACTGCACTTATTTCTTCGCCTTACAATCAGCACCCCCCGTTGAAGCCAGCCTTATTGCCTATCTCTGGCCCCTGCTCATCATTGTTTTCGCCACGTTCTTGCCAAACGAAAACATAAAACTACATCACATGATTGGAATTGCGTTTGGAATAATAGGAACCGTTCTGATCGTCACTAAAGGTGGCAGCGTGGCATTTGCATCAGGATTAAAACTGGGCCACATCCTCGCCTTGGCCTGCGCTTTCATCTGGGCAGCTTATTCCGTGGCCTCAAGGCACATGAGCAATGTGCCAACCGATGTTGTTGCAGGCTTCTGCTTCATCACGTCCGCTGTCACATTTATACTGCATGTGATATTTGAGCCAACGATCATTCCGCAAACAGTTATGCAATGGTCTGCCATACTTGCCCTCGGCCTCTTTCCCTTAGGTGCAGCCTTCTATGCCTGGGATTTTGGAATGAAGCGCGGTGACATCATGGTGTTGGGCGCGGTGTCATATGTTGCACCCTTATTATCCACGCTGATCTTGTTGGCTTCCGGATATGCCGCATGGCATTGGTCAATTGCTGCGGCCTGTGGGCTGATCACGATCGGTGCGTTGGTTTCAGCAAAAGATGTGTTAGCGCAAAAAACCTAGATCCAGCGGCGCACACGCTGACGATAAGCATTATATTCCGCACCAAATTTCTTCTGCATCATCCGCTCTTCAGGTGCTATCTGAAACCACCGAATGAAAATTACAAAGGCAATTGGTCCGAGCAACAACCACGTATTGGCAAATACACATTCAACACCGATGAGCACCATAACCATGCCTAAATACATCGGGTTACGTGTGCGCGAGTAAATTCCGCTGCTCACCAAATGTGTGGCCAAATCAATTTGTATTGGGTTGGATGAAGTCCGCGCTGCCATCATTGTTCTAAAACCGGTTACTGCGACGCCAACGCCAGCCACACAAAATGCTAATCCGAGAAAAAACAACCAACCGCCTGCCACATCATTGCCAAGCCAACGATGGCCCAACCACATCAGGGCGGCAATAATCGCCGTCACAAGGGGCGGCGGAACTTTATGGTCAAGCCAGCCCAACATGCAAACCTAGACCAAAGCTCCATGGCAGTGCTTATACTTCTTGCCAGAGCCGCAGGGGCAACCATCATTGCGCGAAACGTGACCCCAGGTTTCGGGTTTCTTCGGGTTAAGCTTGGCCTGTTTTTTCGGCTTTTTAGTTGCACTCTCCAATTTCATCTCGCCCACAACCACTTGCTGTGTGCCACCTTCATCTCGGCCTGTGGTGGCATCAATGTGATGCAGCTCCATCGGTGGCAATGGTGTTTCTTGCGGCAAAGCGCCCGGCTGATCATATTGTAATTGCACGCGCATCAACTGGCTCGTCACGGCTTCTTTCAAACGGCTCACCATGCTTTGGAACATGGTGAAGCCTTCCGTTTTATATTCATTCAGCGGATCACGTTGGCCATAGCCCCGCAAATGTATCACCTGGCGCAAATAATCATTGGCAATAATATGATCACGCCACAACCTGTCGAGCGTTTGCAGCAGCACAGATTTTTCAATCTGCTGCGGCAGGTTTTGCTCGGGCATGGCTTTGCTCCACTCCTCGCGCTTGGCTAAATAGAATTCATCAGCCGCCTTGGCCACGCGCTCGCGAATTTGCTCTTCCGCAATGCCTTCTTCTTTCGCCCATTCATCGACCGGAAAATCAATCGCCACAGCTTCGCGCAAACGCTCACGAAGGCCTGCTGCATTCCACTGCTCGGCATAGGCATTTTCAGGAATGTGCTTTGATACGAGTTCAGAAACAACCTCGTGGCGCATGTCATCCACGGTTTCGGAAACTTCAATCCCTTTCATAATACCAATGCGCTGGTCAAAAATAACTTTGCGCTGATCATTCATAACATTGTCAAATTTCAGCAGGTTCTTGCGGATATCAAAGTTACGCGCTTCCACCTTTTTCTGTGCAGTCTCCAAAGCCTTATTGATCCAGGTGGAAACAATCGCTTCACCTTCTTTCAGGCCAAGCTTTTGCAACATGCCGTCCAGGCGGTCCGTGCCGAATATGCGCATCAAATCATCTTGCAATGAAAGATAGAAGCGTGAGCGGCCTGGGTCACCTTGACGACCAGACCGCCCGCGCAACTGGTTATCAATGCGGCGGCTTTCATGCCGCTCTGTGCCGATCACAAACAAACCGCCAGCACCAATCACAACGCGCTTATTGCTTTCAATCTCATCTTTAATTTTCTGAATGGCACGTTCACGTTCCGGCCCTTCTGGTAAATGCGCCAGCTCCTGCTCGGTGCGCATGTCCAAATTGCCGCCTAACTTAATATCAGTACCGCGGCCCGCCATATTGGTGGCAATGGTCACAGCACTGGGAGCACCAGCCTGTGCAATAATTTGTGCTTCTTGCTCATGATAGCGCGCATTCAAAACGCTGTGTTTAATGCCAGCAGCGGTCATTGCATTGGAAAGCGTTTCCGATTTTTCAATTGAAACCGTACCCACCAAAACCGGTTGCCCGCGTGATTGCGCATCCTTGATTGTTTCCGTAATGGCATTAAACTTTTCGCGCTCAGTGCGGTAAACTTCATCGTTCTCATCCAAACGCGCCACCGCCACATTGGTTGGCACATCTAAAACATCAAGCCCGTAGATATCGATGAACTCATCCACTTCCGTCAAAGCCGTGCCCGTCATGCCCGCAAGCTTTTCATACATCCGGAAATAATTTTGGAAAGTAATTGAAGCCATCGTTACGTTTTCAGGTTGAACCTGAACATGTTCCTTGGCTTCAATGGCCTGATGCAGACCTTCTGAATAACGCCGCCCCGGCATCATACGGCCGGTGAACTCATCGATGATGACGACTTCACCGTCTTTCACAATATAGTCTTTGTCAATTGTGAATAACTTATGCGCACGCAAGGCATTTTGAATGTGGTGAATGACTGTCACATTCTCGGCATCATAAAGATTGCCTTCTTTCAGAATTTCCGCTTCGCGCAACAACTGTTCAAGATGTTCGTTGCCACCTTCAGTAAGCGTCACCTGCCGCTGCTTTTCATCCAAATCATAATCAGCTGCGGCAAGTTGGGGAATGAAACGATCCAGCGTGTTGTAAAGATCAGACTTGTCATCTACCGGGCCGGAAATGATCAGCGGCGTGCGCGCTTCATCCACCAGAATCGAATCCACTTCGTCGACAATCGCGAAATGGTGGCCACGCTGCGTCATCTCTTCCAGATGATATTTCATATTGTCGCGCAAATAATCAAAACCCAACTCGTTGTTGGTGCCATAGGTAATATCGCAGGTGTAAGCAGCGCGCCGCTCACTGTCGTCCAGCCCATGAACAATGACACCCGTGGTCATACCCAGCGCTGAATAAACTTTGCCCATCCAGGCCGCATCGCGTTTCGCCAGATAGTCATTCACCGTCACCACGTGAACGCCCTTGCCCGCAAGTGCATTGAGATAGACCGGAAGTGTGGCAACCAAGGTTTTGCCTTCACCGGTTTTCATTTCAGAAATGGTGCCAGAGTTCAGCACCATGCCGCCGACCATCTGAACGTCAA
>JAYVCU010000179.1:0-14808 GCA_043749835.1 Hyphomicrobiales bacterium | reverse complement strand
TTGAACGCCCTTTGCGGCCATCAGTGCGCGAACGGCTGTGCCCAACTGCCACTGCGCCTCTTTCAATTTTTCAAAACCCAGCTCTTGGGTTTCGATCATTGCATCACGAAGCCCAACGAGCGCATCCGTCGGAAGTGTTGCATGATAGGCAAAACTCCCACCTTCATAAGCCGCCATAATGCTGCGCCATTTTTTAAGATCGACAGCAAAACTGGTGGAGTTGGTCTCTGCCAATTTCGCAGCGGCCCGTTCCGACATCATCACCAACCCGGCAGATGGCGAGGCGGACCAGCCTTTTTGTGGCGCGGAAATCAGCACATCCACGCCAGTGACTTTCATATTAACCCAAATTGCACCCGAAGCAATGCAGTCCAGAACCATCAACGCCCCCACTTCATGAGCGGCAGTGGCCAATGCTTTCAAATAATGATCCGGCAATATGATGCCTGATGAGGTTTCCACATGTGGCGCAAACACCACATCCGGCTTTTCCTCGTGAATTTTTTTGATGACCTCTGCGATTGGCGGCGGCGCATAGGGGGAGCGTATTTCATTGGCATTCTGCCGCGCCATGATTACTGTCGACTTGGCAGCAAACCCTCCTGCATCGAATATCTGCGTCCAACGAAACGAAAACCAGCCATTGCGAATAATTAAAGCATGTTTGCCATTGGTAAACTGGCGCGCCACCGCTTCCATCGCATAGGTGCCACCGCCGGGAATGAGGGCTACCGCATCAGCCGCATAAACCTCGCGCAGCACTCGGGAAATATCCCGCATCACGCCTTGAAACTTGATGGACATGTGATTGAGCGAACGATCAGTGAAAACCACTGAAAATTCTTGCAGACCAGTGGGATCTATATCAGGACGAAATCCGGGCATTTTGCCTCCATAGTAGTTATCGATTATGTCGCTGATTTTGGGCAGCCAACCTCATTCAAAATTCTCCACCAATTTCAGCTTGCCCAGCATGAAACAATCACACACCAGTTGTAAGGGCGCAGCGTCGACATCGGGCTTACTGGTTTTCAACAACTTGGCGAAATGTTTGTAGATCAGCTCATATTCTTCCATCGGTGCTTCGAGGATGGTTTTGCCATTTACCTGAAGCACCGTGCCGCCCTTGAGCAGATTTAGAATTATGCCATCTGCTGTTGCCATTTCAATCTGCCAGGTTTGCGTGCCGGTTTGGCGCCAATCAAAATCGGCTGACATATCCGCCACTGCACCATCGCCATGTTTGAATTTGATCTGCGCCGCAATCGGTGTGGCTTTGTTGGCGGGCACTTCGATGGTGGCCTGATCTACAAAAATTTCACGCGGCATAATATGTGTGACGATGGAGAGTGCATTGATGCCGGGATCAAACACGCCGAATCCACCCGATTGCCAAATCCATTCTTGCCCTGGATGCCAGTGACGCACGTCTTCGCGCCATGTAATTTTGAGCAACGTGATATGCGTGCCCTTCAAGCGCCGCCGTGCTTCTTCTACCGCATCATTCATGCGGCTGTGCCACGTGGCGTAAAGCACACGCTTTTTCTTCTTGGCATAGGCCTTCATGGCGAAAAGTTCGCCGATGGTAGGGGTTGGCGGTTTCTCAATCAACACATGATAGCCGGCCTCCAGCGCCTCATGCGCCATTTGCAATCGCACCGATGGCGGGGTGCACAGCGCAACCGCGTCTACCTTCACTTTGCTTTTGATCAATTCGGCCACTGAGGTAAAACTCGGCACATCTGGCAAAGTAGCATTGCGACTGACCGTGGCCACCAGTTTAAAATTTTTATTCTTGGCGATGCAGGGCACATGCTGGTCATTGGCAATCTTGCCGAGGCCTACGATTGCGATACGATATACCATCATTCCTCACTTTAAAAATTTGTGCAGCGAAGCGAGTAGAGCATCCACTTCTTCTGCCGTGTTATAATGTGCCAGCCCCACGCGCGTAACACCGCCTTTATCCATTAACCCCATGCGGTTGATGGGTTCCAGCGCATAATTATGACCAGACCAAACGAAGATGTTATCGCCGGCCAAATGTGCGGCGATCTTGTCAGGGTGAACGCCTTGAACCGTGAACGACACAGTGGGAACGCGGCGGTGCATGGCATTGGCCGAAGTGATACCGCGGACGGTAAGGCCTTTGAATTTCTTCAAGCCTTTAATCATGTGCAGCGTGATGCCCTGCTCATAAACGGCAAGCTTGGCCCACGTCGATTTCAATTTTGCGGCCCGCGTTGGGCCTTCGCCAAATTGCGCCAAATAATCCACGGCAGCAACACAGCCAGCCATACCTTCATGACTTTGTGTACCGGTTTCAAACTTATGGCCGAGATCGTTGTCGGAAACAGCGCGAACCTTATAAGCAAAGGTTTCTTGCAGCAGTGATTTGCGCGCCCACAGAATACCCTGATGTGGGCCGAACCATTTATATGCGGAGGACACCACCACATCGGCACCTAACGTTTGCACATCGATGGAATAGTGCGGGGCCATTTGCACGACATCAAGATAGACAAGTGCGCCTGCGGCTTTGGCCTGCTTGGTAAAGGCTGCCGTATCATTTACGGTGCCTGTGCAATTGGAAGCCATGCCCATGGCCAACAGTTTGGTTTTGCTGGTCAACACCGTTGTGAGGGCATCATCAGCAAATTCATAGGTGGCGGGATCAAAGTCTAGCCACTTCACCACCATGCCAACATCCGCAGCCATCTGTAACCACGGGCCTACATTGGCATCATGGTCCATACGGCTCAAAATGATTTCATCGCCCGCCTTAAATTGCTTAGCCAGGCAGCGCGAGAAATGCAGCGTGAGGCTGGTCATATTCTGCCCGAACACGATTTCATGTGGGTCTGCTGCATTATAAAAATCCGCCATGGCTTGATGCGCGTCATCCACCAGAGCGGTTGCATCTTTAGTAGTTTTAAACAGTCCGCCGAGATTGGCATTTTTCGCCGTAAGGCAATCCACCATAGCGTCAATAACCGTCTGTGGCACTTGTGTGCCAGCGGGGTTATCGAAATAGATACGAGGCTGGCCATGGTCTTTTACGGTCAAAGCGGGAAAGTGCTGGCGGGCGCTGGCGACGTCAAAATTAAGGGTCAAGTATTCTCTCCTGATTTGGTGGACAATAGCGTGTGCGAAGGCTTGCCTCAACCGTCGCATTCAGGCATGTGCATGTCGCATGGTGTGGTGGGCTTATCAATGCCGCGCCTAGACTGCTTTCCCATAGGTATGGAGTGCTGCAATGAGTGACGCTGGTGATTTAGACCTGAATTCCCTCAACGATGAGGAACTGACTCAGCAGATCCATGATGACCTTTATGATGGCCTCAAAGAAGAGGTGGTTGAGGGTGTTAACATCCTGTTGGGCCGTGGTTGGACGCCCTATAAAACCCTTACCGAAGGCCTGGTTGAAGGCATGCGTATTGTGGGCATTGATTTCCGCGATGGTATTTTGTTTGTGCCGGAAGTTCTGCTGGCTGCCAACGCTATGAAATCCGGCATGGCAATTTTGCGCCCGCTGTTAATTGCAACTGGTGCGCCGCGTTTAGGCAAAATGATCATTGGCACCGTGAAGGGCGACATCCACGACATTGGCAAAAACCTGGTTGCAATGATGATGGAAGGTGCGGGCTTTGACGTCATCAACCTTGGCATTAACAACCCGGTTGAAAATTATCTAAAGGCCGCAGAAGAGCACCAGCCAGACATCATCGGCATGTCAGCCCTGTTGACCACCACCATGCCGTATATGAAAGTGGTAATTGACACGTTGAAAGAAAAAGGCATGCGCGATGATTACATTGTGCTGGTGGGCGGCGCGCCGTTGAATGAAGAATTTGCCAAAGCCGTAGGTGCCGATGCTTATTGTCGTGATGCTGCCGTGGCTGTGGAAACCGCCAAGGCGCTGATTGCCCGCAAACACAACCAATTGGCCAAGGGCTAATCTATTGGACGTAAATAACAAAAAAGGCGTCGGATTGCTCCGGCACCTTTTTTAACGTTTTTGGCATAAGCCCGAAGGCTTGTGCGCCAGCTATTACTGACCAGAAAGAATGTGGCCAGCCAAGTTCTGGAATACTGTCTTTGTGTTGTTGGCGATCGTTGGCATAACAATGATGAGCATCAAGCCCATTGCAGCGGCGATCAGGCCGTATTCAATTGCAGTTGCGCCAGATTCGTCCTTGAGAAACTTCTTCATATTAAACTCTCCATTTGTATTCTACAGCACCGTTCACCAACACCGTGTCGCTGAACTTGCTGTTAAAATACCCGCAACCTCTTAACGCGTCCTAAAATGCAAACTTGCAATTAGACACACTGCGATTGTTTTATGGGTGATTGTGGCGCATGGTTGAAGTCTGGTTAACTAACGGAATTATCTAATGTTTTTCATGATTTAGAACCTGCTCAGACGGCATTAAGAAAGCCTGCGCCCTAATAAATTGGTTAGCGATTTGTGAAAGTGATCGGAATTTTAGTTGATGACGAAGCTAGACCTGCAGCCATCTGACCGATTCGTGCGCAAAGCTCGCAAGGCCGAAACCCTGCTTTTGGCGTGTGGTGCTTTGGCGCGCGAGATTGTTGATTTAATCGAACTAAACAACTGGCAGGCCTTTGACATTCAATGCTTGCCCGCCAAATGGCACAACACGCCGCAATTCATCGTTCCGGCCTTACGCGAAAAAATCCGCGAAGCCAAGGATGAATACACGAAAATCTATGTGGTCTATGGTGACTGCGGAACAGGCGGTTTACTGGATGCAATGTTGCTGGAAGAAGGTGTTGAACGCATTGCCGGGCCGCATTGCTATGCCTTTTATTCCGGTAACACCGTTTTTGCAGCCGGTGCCGCAGCTGACATGACATCATTCTTTCTGACCGACTACATCACCCGCCAATTTGATAAGCTGATTTGGGAAGGGCTGGGCCTCGACCGTCACCCTGAACTGCGCGATGACTATTTCGGCAATTATACCAAAGTCATTTACCTGGCGCAAACCGATGACGAGGGGCTGCGTAAGGCCGCGGAAGCTGCCGCTGCCAAACTGGGCCTGGCTTACGAATACCGCTTCACAGGTTATGGCGAACTTGCCAGTGATTTGACGAAGCTTAGTTCAATGCATCCCTAATCCGGTAGTAAGCCATAGCAGTAACAAGAAGTGGTGTGCGCATGGGCCCGCCGGGAAAGGGCAAATGCTTGATTTTGGCAAAAAGATCAAAGCGCTCAGCTTGCCCACGAATAGCTTCCGCCATTAATTTTCCATAGATGCCCGAAAGCGCCACGCCTTGGCCGGAATATCCATGTGCATAATAGACCGTAGGTGAAAGACGCCCACAATCTGGCAGGCGGTTAGACGTGATAGCGATGAAGCCACCCCAGGCAAAATCCAATTTCACGTCCTTCAACTGGGGAAAAACAGCCAGCATTCTTGGCCGTATAGCTTCTGCCACGTTGGCGGGAGCTAAAGAAGAATAGCTGGCTCGCCCGCCAAACAACATGCGGTGATCGGCTGAAAGCCGAAAGTACTCGACGATAAAGTTTGTGTTGGCCACGGCCTCGTTTTCGGTAATCAAACTCTTTGCGCGGTTTTCACCCAGGGGTTCGGTGGCGACAATATAGCTGCCAACAGGCATAATGCGGCGATACATTGGTTTCACCAATCCACCTAAATAGGCGTTACCAGCGATGACCATGAACTTGGCTGACACAGTGCCATTTGCTGTGCGCGCTTTTGGGGCAGGGCCGGTGTCTACATCAACGACGGCTGAATGTTCGTGAATTATCACACCGGCTTTCTGTGATGCCTCTGCAAGGCCCAAACAATAATTTAAGGGATGCAAATGCCCGGCACGCTGCTCGCGAAGTGCGCCGTGGTAAATTCTGGAGCCTAACTTAGTTTCAAGTTCAGCCTTGGTCAGCAAAGTGTTGCCGCCATAGCCCAGCGCTTCATATTCTGCTGCCCATTCTTGCAAATGCGCAAATTGATGGGGCTTTGGCACGCAGTGCAAATATCCCCACGTCAGATCACAGTCGATTTTATGTTCCGCAATGCGCGTTTCAATCAGTTGCTTGGATTCCTCCGCCATGTCAAAGCAGCGCTTGGCATCCACTTTGGAAAGCTGCGCTTCGAGGCGCGTTTGACCCGGTGAAAATCCCGTGCAAATTTGCCCACCATTGCGCCCCGATGCACCAAAGCCAACTGTTTCTGCCTCTAACACCATTACTTTATAGCCAGCCTTCGCCAGCTCCAGCGCTGCAGATAGGCCTGTATAGCCAGCACCAATAACGCAAACATCAGTGGCGGCATCGCCCATCAACGGCTCTGTGGCCACCACGCAATTTGCTGTGGCTTGATAGTAAGATTGGGCTGAAAGTGAGGTGGTCATAACCCGTGATAGACCTGCCAATTTGCCCTCGTCAATAAGGCAGGCTACAGTGCCGCAATGCCAACAACACATGAATTGTCATGAGCCAAGCAAAATTTGAAGACTTTATCTCCTCCAAGAAAATCAGCGAGGTGGAATGCTTAGTTGCGGATATGAACTGCACCGCGCGGGGCAAAATTCTGCCGCCTAAAAAGTTTCTGACTGGCAATAAAACAAAGGGTTTGCGGGTTCCTGAGGAAGTTTTTACCCTTACTATCAATGGCCGCTTTGTCTCAGACACCGAAGCGGTGAGTGACAGTGCCATCGACATCTATATGCAGCCAGATGTTGACACCATCCGCTTGGTGCCTTGGTATACCGAACCCACGGCGCAAGTGATTTGCGATGCTTACCATTTGAATGATGACCCTGTAACCATTTCGCCGCGCCATATTTTGCGCAATGTTTTGCAACTCTACAAAGCCAAGGGCTGGAAACCCATTATTGCGCCGGAGTTAGAATTCTATCTGGTCAAAAAGAACATTGATCCAGACTATCCGCTCGACCCTGCCGTTGGCCGCTCGGGCCGCACGGAAGCTGGTGGCCAAGCTTACGGCATAGACGCCGCCAATGATTTCGATCCAATTGTTGAAGATATTTATGATTGGTGTGAGGTTCAAGAGTTGGATGTGGACACGCTTTCTCACGAAAGCGGCCCAGCTCAACTGGAAATCAATTTTGACCATGGTGATCCGCTCGAGTTGGCAGATCAGGTGTTTTTATTCAAACGCACCGTCAGACAGGCGGCATTGAAGCATGACATTTATGCCACGTTTATGGCCAAACCTCATGCCAATGAGCCTGGCTCATCAATGCATATCCACCAATCTGTGTTAGATGCTAAAACTGGCAGAAACATTTTTGCAGGTCGTGATGGCAAGCCTTCTAAATTATTCCTCAATCACATTGGCGGCATGCAGCGCTATATGGCGGCGGCTTTGCCACTGTTTGCCCCCAACGTGAATTCCTATCGGAGGTTGGTGCCAGACTCCGATGCGCCCACAAATGTGCATTGGGCCGTGGACAACAGAACTGTGTCGCTGCGGGTTCCCGCTTCCGACGCCGCCAACATTCGTGTCGAAAACCGCGTGCCGGGCGCTGACTCCAATCCTTATCTTGCTTTTGCAGCATCTTTGGCGGCGGGCTATCTGGGTATGGTCGAAAAAATAAAACCGTCCGAACCCGTCACCGGCTCGGCCTATCGTTATGCCCACACGTTGCCCATCAGCTTGGACGAAGCTCTTGATAAGTTAAGCTATACAAAAATCTTGCGACAAACTTTAGGTGAAAAATTTTGTGAAGCCTATATCGACGTCAAGTTTTCTGAGATGCAACATTTTCGCCGCACGATTTCATCTTGGGAACGAGAGTATCTCTTGCTGAATGTGTGATAGAATTGAAGATTCGCAGGTCATATTAACCAGGGTTTATTCATGCATATATTTGCGCGTCTGCTAATATTAATGTGTATGTTTTTGTGCGGCAGTAATGCTTGGGCTGTTGATCCCGCGACGGTTTCTGCTTCCGTCGATGGGCTTTTGAACAGCGGTCAACGCTTGGAACTGCCAGTAGAGCGCAACCGTGCGGCACTTACGGCTTATTATAGCGCTAACCACGCCGCGCCTTACTGGGTGGGCAGCCCACATATGGATCAATTTATTGCGCGGTTAAATTTGGCAATTTATGATGGTCTGAACAAAGGCGATTATCCCGTCGAAGCGCTCACTCAAATGCGCGATGCGGCCAATTCAGGCGATGCCGAATCGGCAGCACGTGCCGAGCTTTATTTTTCGGCTTTTTTAATCACCTATGCATCTGATTTAAAAATTGGGCGTGTAACCCCGCAAAAGGTAGATCCGAATTTGTTTCGGAACGCAAAAACCGTAGACGTGCTGAGACTATTGTCAGACATGGGGCGCAGCCGTGATCCAGATCAATTTCTGTTAAGCGTTGAACCGCGCAATCCGCATTATCAAGCACTGAAACGTGTGCTAAAAGTTTATACAAACGCCATCATTAATGGTTTGGATTGGCCTGTAATCGGTGCAGGCCCTGCAACTGCTCCGGGTGGTTCTGATGTCCGGCTGCCCAAAATCCGTGAACTGCTGTCGCTCACAGGTGATTTTGCGGGGCAACAATCTAACTCTTCTACTTATGACAATGAGCTGGCCGCATCCATTGTCCGTTTCCAAACGCGCCACGGCCTGGATGCCAAGGGCCTGCTGGGCAAACAAACTTTGGTGGCGATGAATGTACCGCCGCAAGACCGCCAAAAACAAATCATGCTAAACATGGAGCGTTGGCGCTGGATGCCGGATGATTTAGGAGCGGAGCATTTTCTGATCAACATTGCCGGATTTGAATTGGAACATGTGCTCAAAGGTACGACGATTGACCGGATGAATGTTGTCGTGGGGGCTGTCGCCACCCAAACGCCAGAGTTCAGCGGCGCCATGCAATATATCGAACTGAACCCTTATTGGACGGTGCCCTATAATATCGCCTTGGGCGAAATGCTGCCGAAGCTCAAGGCCGATCCATTGGCCTATGCTGGTGATTTTGAACTTTACGTGGGCGGCAAGCTGGCGGATTGGGCCAGCGTGAACTGGCAGCAATATGGTGCGGGCTCATTCCCTTTCACCTTCCGTCAGAAGCCGGGGCCAAAAAATGCTTTGGGTAAAGTCAAGTTTATGTTGCCCAATCGCTTCAATATCTATCTGCATGATACACCTGCCAAAGATAAATTTTTTAATTCAGCCCGGGCCTTCAGCCACGGTTGCATTCGCCTTTCGAAACCTATTGAACTGGCCTATTCAATGCTCGCCCGCAAAGGCTTGGACAAAGTATCGGTCGATGGAATTTGGGCTGGTGGTCAAAACACCCGTATTGATTTGCCGCAGGCTGTGCCTGTGCATATTGTTTACGCCACAGCCTATTCAGACGAAAACGGCATCGAATTCCGCACCGATGTTTATGGCCGCGACCGCAAACTTTATGCAGCTTTGTTTGGCCGGGCAGGGAGTTAACCCAAACTGGCGCAGGCCTGCTTCATCCATGCCCCAGCTGCACCAGACATGTGTGAGCCAATTTCTTTGAAAACCCGTTGATGATAATGATCAAGCCATTGACGTTCTTCGCGCGTGAGGATCGATGGGTCTATCAGCTGCCTGTCAATCGGCGCTAATGTTAGCGTTTCAAAGCCCATCATCTTGCGTTCACCGGCTTTGACTAATTCGGGCGCAGTGACGAGCAAAAGATTTTCAATGCGTATGCCGTAATGCCCCGGCTTATAATAGCCAGGCTCATTCGAAAGGATCATGCCCGGGAGCAAGGGCACTTGACTTGCCATTGAGATGCGCGCTGGGCCTTCATGCACTGAAAGATAGCTGCCCACGCCATGCCCCGTACCATGGTCAAAATCGAGCCCTGCCGCCCATAAGCTGGCGCGTGCCAGTGCATCAATATGCCCACCACAGGTTCCTTCTGGAAACCGCAAACATGAAAGTGCAATCATGCCTTTCAGAACACGGGTGAAACGATCTTTCATTTCGGCGGTAGGCTTGCCAACGATCATTGTCCGCGTCACGTCAGTTGTGCCGTCACGGTACTGACCACCGGAATCAATCAAGAAAATTTCATTCAATTTAACAGCGCGGCCTTGCGCATTGGGTTTATGATAGTGTGGAATAGCGGCATTTGGCCCCGCTGCGGAAATGGTCTCGAATGACAAATCCTGCAGCAGTCTGGTATTTTGACGAAACTCCAAAAGTTTTGCAGCGGCGGCTCCTTCTGTCAGGTTTTCCCTTGGCGCTTCAACTGCAAACCAATGCAGGAAATTCGAAAGCGCTAGGCCGTCACGGCGCTGCGCTTCGCGCGCACCGTGTTGCTCAACAGAATTTTTTTGCGCTTTGGGCAACGTGCATGGATCACGTCCCATTACCACTTTGGCTTTTGTGGATTTCAATTTTTGAAAAACAAAGTCAGGAGTTGACTGTGCATCAACAAGAACCCGCTTTTGAGAAAGCGCCGTCAAAGAATGTGCTAAGGCGTTGGGGCTGCGTATTATAACTAACCCCTGCAATGCTTTACGAACGTCGCTTGGCACCGCATCAGCCGTGACAAATAATTCTGCTTTGCCTTTGCGGTGAAGAATTGTAAAAGCCAAAACCACTGGCGTGTAGGCTACATCGCAGCCACGTAGATTAAACACCCAAGCCACCGAAGAGGGCTCAGCCAACACAGCATGATCAGCACCCTGCGCCGCAATGGCCTTGGCCATATCGGCAAGTTTCGCTTTGGCGGAGCGACCTGCGAATTTATCGGGCTGCACAAAAAGAGGAAAAGCGGAACGCTGGGGATGATCAAACCAAAGCAGATCGATCAGATTATTTTTCTGCGGCACGAGCGTGGCACCTACAGCGTCGCAGGCTTCGCGGTAACGCGCAGCTTCTGCAATAGTATGCAGCATCGGATCATAACCCAGTTTTTGCCCGCGCTTGAAATTAGCCTTGATCCATGTCGCAGGTGACGACTTGATGAGGTGTAAAAATTGATAAGCCTTGCCCGTCACCTGCTTTTTGATTTGGGTGGTATATCGACCATCAATAAAAATGGCGGCCTTGGTTTTCAAAACAACAGCTGTGCCCCAGGAGCCGGAAAACCCTGTAAGCCAACGTAAACGCTCGGCGTAAGGCGCAACATATTCACCCTGAAACTCATCTTGGCGCGGCACAATCCAGCCATCGAGTTTCTTTGTGTGCATTAAACCACGAAGTGCCGCGAGTTTTTGAATGTTGGATAGAATCATAAATTGGCCTCTGCCTTTATTGCTAAGCGGCAATCTAACCTTTCCAACGATTATTCACTATTGCGGAGTAGATATGCTATATATGCATAGCTAATAACAAATTAACGATATATTTACACTTTTCTTGGCATGAAGTAACCGTAAATAGGCTTTTATTAGTCATAATATTTTTATATTCGACGTTTATCCAGGGACTTACAGAATTAGGCGGATGAATGCAAAAATTGCATGGCAAACAGTTAATTAAATTTATTAGAGAGTAAAATGACAATGTTAGGTTTGAATTTTGAAACGGTACGCAATGCGAAGTCTGGTGCCTCTCCGGGATTAATGGCGCGGATGAAAAATGTGGTTGTGGGCACGCGTGCCGTTCGCCAGTTGCACCAACTTGATGATCGTCTGCTGGCCGATATTGGGCTTATGCGCCGTGATATTAATGCCCGCGTTTGGGGCCGTAAATAATTTTGGTGAAAGCCTGATGAGCAACCTCGCCATTACCGGCGAGGTTTTTTTATCATCACAAGGGCGACCCAGTTGCCATTGCGTATTGAGCGTTGCACACAGAGCCCGCGTCCACAATAAACCGCACGGATCCAGCGTTCTTGATCGAGCGTCAAACCTGACAAGATGATTGCACCATTTGGTGCCAGCAAACGGCTGAGCCCCGTTGCCAGTTGCGCCAATGGCCGCGCCAATATGTTTGAAAAAATAACATCATAGGGGGAGCGTCCAGTGATTGTACGGTGGTGCAGCCCCGTTGCAACCAGTTCCTTGAGCCATGGGCCAAGATGATTGCGTTTTGCATTCAACCTCGCAACCCTGACGGCTTCTGAATCAATGTCTGTGGCTAAGACTTTTACGCGCGCGGTAAAAGCCGCAGCCAAAGCCAAAACCCCCGTGCCCGTTCCCAAATCCAAAATGCGTTTGGGTCGGCGTTTTTTTAGTATGGCGTCAAAAGCCAGAAGGCAGCCCGAAGTTGTGTTGTGATGACCTGTGCCGAAGGCAGTGCCAGCGTCGATTTCTAAACTTACACCACCCATGCGCCTTACGGCACGGTCATGCGAACCGTGCAGATAAAACCGGCCCGCTTTAACCGGCGTTAAACCCGCCAGAGATTGGCGAACCCAATCGCGATCAGCAACTTCTACGATTTGCACGTGTGGCGCTTCGTGCCTTAACACATCCATTGCCGCAGTGGCATCTTCTTCTGTTTCAAACCACACGATGGTTTCCCACAAGGCTTCTGGTTCGTCTGTTTCATTGATGGTAATGGAAATGGGATCAAGCAGCAGATGGTCATCGATCTTATTCATTAAATCAAAAGCGGCCCCATGGCTGAGGCCGCCCAGAACAACGGTGAAACAAGTGGATTGCAAAACTTTAAGTCAAAGGCAAAATGGTAATTTCAACACGGCGATTTTGCGACTTGCCCGAAGCAGTGGCATTTGAAGCCACTGGATCACTAGCCCCGTGCCCTTCAACCGAAAAACGATCAGACTGTAACTGCTGGGCCGAAAGATATTGTGCGACCGAAGCAGCCCGGCGACGTGAAAGATCAAAATTGTAGTTGGCGTCACCTGAACTATCCGTGTGGCCTGTCACATTGATCAGGGTTTGTTTAAATTCTTTAAACACCAATGAAACGGAATTCAGTGTGTTGTAAAATTGCGGCTTCACATCGGCCTTGTTAGTGTCGAAAGTGATGTTGGACGGCATGTTCAAAACAATTGAGTCTCCGACACGTGTGACAGATACGCCTGTGCCATCCAAACGTTGGCGCAGCTTGGCTTCCTGGTTATCCATGTAAAGACCAATACCACCACCTGTTAAAGCCCCAATACCAGCGCCAATGAGCGCGGCCTTACGTGCATCAGCGCTGACGGCAGAGCCTAAAATTGCACCAGCTATGGCTCCAACGCCAGCCCCCGCACCCACACCTACAGCGGTGTTTGAGATTTTTTGATCGCCTGTAAAGGGATCAGTTGAGCAGCCCGCCAGCACAAAGGTGAAACTGACGACGGCTATCATAAATCTATTCATAGATCCTCCAACTTTGGTTCAGCCCATGTCGCCTGCATGTGGCAAAAATGTGATTAGCCAATCACATGTTAGCCTTCGAGAAACCTGATCAAGGCCTTCACATCACCGCCACTGTTGGAGATGATACCCACAAACTTCTCGCGCATGGCATGGGCTATTGAAAATCCAGACACGGTAACATCGGCGATGCGGTTGCCCGCGAGTTTGAATGAGATAGTGTTGCCACCCATGCGGGCACTTACAAGTTGCGTGTTGCACGAAACTATTGTTAAGGCAGAGTCTCCTATGCGCCCGGCATTCTGCGCCATAAAGCGGCCCATAAAAATTTTAGCCAAACTAACATATTTACCTTCCATTCCGGCTGGCAGTTGTGAGCGATAAGGCCCCAATGCGAACATGGCTAAGGCGCGCATATCCGCAAAGCGGGCTGCTGAAGCGGCAAAAGCATTAGCTGAATGTTTGCGGGACGCTTTCGCAAAAGCATCGGCGGCATCTTGCACCATTCCCCCAGCGGCGCAATCTGCGGCGTGCAGTGGCGACGCAAAAACAAGCGTTGCCATGGAAAGCACAACGGTCAATTTCGTTTTCAACATCTCAGTACCTCGACTTAAAACAATTTGTAAGACTTCGTTGATTCCCGCAAGTGCGCAGAATTTTTTCGTCTCATCTGTATCAGCTCATTTCCAACCCTTAACCCGTCCGTGGCGCAAATGCGGATTTGTTGTTTCGCCTTGCATGTCTTGCGGGCGAGCCAGCGCATAAGTGCGTTTGCGTAGTTCGCGGATCAGGGCATCGCGGTCTGTGAGATGGGCGATTTCTGAAAATGGGAATGGTTCACCCACCCGCACTTTTAAATCGGTACCAATGCGCCGCGCTGTTTCGCGAAATACCAGCGACAAACGCAAGGTCAGACTGAGATGGCTGGCGATTTGAAACAGGCGTGAATTCTGCCCAGTGAAAAAAATCGGCACAACGGTGGCCTCCGACATGCGGATCAGTTTGGCCGTGAATGGCGCCCAAGGCAGATCAACAGCCATGCCGCGGTGGGCTTGTTCAGATGTGGAAACCCCGCCGCCGGGAAAAATTCCAACAGCACCTCCAGCCTTCAAAACGGCTTGGGCTTCCCGACGTGATTTCACGTTGGTTTGCCTGGATTGGCGCGTTGGAGCAAAAGCAACCGGCAGTAGATGTCGTGCTGCATTTAAATCTTGGCACAGCACGTCGTTGGCCAAGACTTTTGCGTCGGGCCGCACTTTCAGGACTAGCCACGTTAAGGTTATGCCGTCTAAAACGCCATATGGATGATTGGAAATAAATACTACTGGACCCGTCTGAGGAACCTTGGAAAGCGTCGGAAGGTCAAAATCCACATTGATGCGTAGAAGATTGATTGCGGAATCGAAAAAACCATCGCCCCGCTGTATATTTTCTTGATGCCGCAGATAAAGTTTTTTAAGAGTGCGCTGGCCGCCGAGCTTTTCAATCACCTGAATGATGGTACGCTGAATAAAAGGTTGATC
>JAYVCU010000178.1:0-8797 GCA_043749835.1 Hyphomicrobiales bacterium | reverse complement strand
TTCCCCGCTCCGTCAAGACCCCTCCTCTCCGCGCAGTCCGATAAACCGCGGAGGTAAAATGAATATCAATCATCATAGTGCTTCAAATAATGCGGCTTTCATTGTGGCCAATCTGCAGCATGAAACGCTTGACATTGATGCGCTAAAGTTTCCCAAGCATGTGCCAAAGCAGCTCGCAGACAAGGCAGTGCAGGCTCTGATGCGGGCAATTGCGCGGACTGGCCAGCAGATCTTTCCCGCCCTCGTTGATGACCAGAACGTGATCATTTCGGGTTTTGAATTGGTCGCCGCCATGCATGAGTTGGGTGCCAATGAAATTGGCGTCGTCCGTCTCTCAAGTCTGACGGAGGCCGAGACCAAAGCCATCATGCTGCTTCTTGCCAAGATCCCGGAACGCTCAACCTGGGATGAAATAGCGGTCGCCGACATTCTTGAAGAAATTGCGATTGATGACCCAGATGCCCTGGACATAACGGGATTCGAAGTCGCTGAAATTGACGTTGCCCTTGGCTATTTGGCTGGTCCTCCGGACCCGGCTTCAAGTGCATATGATGACAAAGAGTACGATCAAAGTTTCGCCGACGCGATGCTCGCCACGCCGCCTATTGTTGAACGCGGCGATGTCTTCCTTTTGGGTGGCCACCGCATCATCTGTGGCAACAGTCTTGAAGCGGCAACCTATAAAACCTTGATGGACGGACATCAAGCTGCGGCTATTTTGACTGACCCGCCGTACAATATTCCAATTGCGGGCCACGCCTCAGGGATGGGCAAGAACCAGCACCAGGATTTTGCCATGGGTGTGGGGGAAATGAACTTCGATCAGTTCACCGACTTTTTGCGCACCATGCTTGCATTGGTCGCTGCAGAACTTCAGCCCGGCGGGCTCCTTTTCGTCTTCATGGATCGGCGCCACCTTGAAGAACTTTATCGTGCCGTGCGCAAGGCCGGGTTGCGCATGGTTGATCTTGCCATCTGGAACAAACTCAGTGGGGGCATGGGAGGCCTCTATCGCGGCCAGCATGAACCATGCGTTGTGGCGTGTGCGGGCGATGGGCCAGTAATCAACAATGTGCAGCTCGGCAAATTTGGCCGCTACCGCACCAATGTCTGGGACTTCCGAGGCTACAGCGCTTTTGGCAAGGACCGCACAGAAGCTTTGGCGGCCCATCCAACGGTAAAACCTTGGTCAATGCTGGCTGAGATCATTTTAGACTGCACCAAGCGTGGCGATGTCATTCTCGATCCTTTTCTGGGCTCTGGCAGCACTGTTCTCGCGGCTACCAAGACTAGTCGGCGTTGTTTTGGGATAGAACTTGAGCCCAAGTATGTGGAAGTTGCCATTGCCCGCTGGGAAAAGATGGCGGGGGCGAAGGCTGTCCACCAGGCAACGGGTCTGACACTTGATGAGCTTCGCACGTCTCGTCACAAGCAGGTCTTGCATTTGAGTAGCCCTTGCGCTGAGAGCGAGGTGGGTCATGGGTGATCACATCATTGGTTTTTGCAAGCCACCCAAGCACAGCCAGTTCAAAGATGGAACATCAGGCAATCCGAAGGGCCGGCCGAAGGGCCGGATTTCCACAGCGCGATTGCTAGAAAAGCACATGGACGCCAAGGTTACCGTCAATATCGGCGGCAAGCCCAAGAAAGTTTCGCGCCGTGAGGCCTTGGTACTAAGTGTCATTGGTGATGCCTTTAGAGGCGATGAAAAGATTAAGCGGAACTTCCTCGATCTGGTCCTGACTTTTGACATGCAGGCTCAGGTGGAAGCAGCCTCGGGCGTAGATGCTGCTGAGGATCAGGCCGTCGTTGACGCCCTTCTCTTTAGCTATGGCGTAAAAAATGCGGCAGGCGCGAGCGTCACGGTCGGCGCCCAAAAAAGCACTGGTAAATCACACAAGATCAAAAAGGGGAGTAAGCCAGCATGAGCGGCGAATTGAAGCAAGAGATCCAAGCCGCGTTGCGGTCCGAACTCTATCCCTTTTTTGTCCGCGCTATGAAAAATGTGATGCCAGGAGATGGGTATCTCCATAATTGGCACATGGTCGTCATGTGCGCTGCGCTTGAAAAGATGGTTTCTGGCGACTCGAAACGCCTCATCCTTAATATCCACCCGCGCATGGGAAAATCGCTCCTTTGCAGTGTTGCGCTTCCGATGTTCCTTTTGATGCAGGATCCATCTCTCCAGATCATGTGCCTTTCCTATTCCGATAGCCTTGCTGCGGATTTCCACCAAAAATGCCGGATGATTGCGCAGAAAAAATGGTATCAAGATCTCAATCCGGCCCTGCAGTTCAAGGAGGTTGGCAAAGTATCTTTGCTCAAGGCGAGCTCGGATATTCTGCAAACGTCACAATTGGGCTATCGTCTTGCCTCCAGTATTGGCGGTTCATTCACGGGCAAGGGCGCTGACTGGATCATTATTGACGATCCCAATGACATGGCCCTCATTCATTCGGAGGCCCATCGCACTAAAATCAATAACACGTTTGATACAGCAATTGCCAACCGGCTGAATAACAAGGATGGCCGGATCCTCGTCGTTTCCCAAAGGGGACATATCGATGATCTCTCCGGACATCTGCTCGGAAACGGCAACTTTGACCAGCTTAAGATCGAAGCCATCGCGCGTGAAGATCAGACAATCGCCATGGGTAAAAACCTTTTCTATAACCGCAAAAAAGGAGAGCTGATTCACCCCGAACGCTTTGGACACAAGGAATTAGACGAACGCAAGATCGACCTTGGGTCAATGGCCTTTGAAGCGCAGTACCAACAGAACCCGCAACCCCCTGACGGCAATCTGTTCAAAAAAGAATGGATCAAATTCATCAGTAAACTTCCAGAATTCCAATATGTTTTCATTACAGCCGACATTGCGCAAACAACCGGCGGAGGCGACTGGTCAGCGTTCATTGTCTGGGGATACCATGATAGTATCTGGTATGTTCTCCACGCCCATCGGGTGCAATATGATATGCCGGGTGTGCTCAAATACTTTGCACTGCTGGATAAGAAATACGAACCAGATTTTACGGTTATTGAGTCCAATGGCCCGGGTGCTGGCATTGCGGCAATGCTGGTTGAACGGGAGTATGGTCGTGTCGGCACGACAATAGTGTCGGGCTCGAAAATCGTTCGAGCAATGGATGTCACCCCACTTGTGGAGAAAGGTATCGTAGTGTTTAATGAGAACATGGAAGGCCGCGACGCGTTTCTCAATGAGCTTCTGGCCTTTCCTTCTACGAAATACGATGATTGGGTGGACGCTTTCACACTTCCGCTGCACAAGCGCTCTGACTTATTACGGGTGGGTAACACGCACCGCCGCGAAGGACGACGCCATCTCCCGGAAGAGTGGGGTAACACGCTGCGGGTTAATATGTATTCGCTTGGCTCGTCGTCTTCAGGAGATAAATATTTCGACCGGACAGGTGTTCATCTGTTCGGCGGCAAGTATTGAGATTGTTTGCCTAAAGCATTTGCATGTAGACGGAACCATATCCCGCGTTGGAAAAGTAGTTTGAGCATTCGCCTGGTTTGCAGGTGCCAAGCAATTGCCGATGCTGTAGCACGTTCCTTTAACGGTTCTGGCTTGTGCTTTTCGGAGTGTGAATCTGCATGGAATAAGGGCTCTGACGCCATTCTACTGATGTTTGGATCATGCGGCACCGATATCCTGACATGAAGCAGATCAAGCTTTGCGCGGCCATACACCTGTCTTTTGATGAGTTTGAGTTTGGTAATCCTATATATGTGGCTGTGGTTGGGAGCCGCGAGGAGCTGATCGCGGCTATGACGGCGGCAGGGTGGTTCCAAAAGGTTGATGATGTGAGTCTTGCTCGGACCTCCGCAACCAGGAACTTCCGTTGTGGTCCCCGTCCAATAGAGCGATTTGAAGGCACTAAACTAACCGAAATAGGGAACAATTGGCTCGGTTGCAGAGTTTAGTTGTGGGAACGGATCGAAAAATGAACCGCAGAACAATGATATTTTATTCTGTCGCCTTGAGCCTGCTCTTAACATCACAATCTCGCGCCGGAACCGAGGTTCCTGTAACACCGGAGGTTTCGCCTGCAGGTGATATTCCTGACAGCCAAGTCTTTATCACTTACAAATCACCAGCGGGTTTCAGCTTTAAAGTGCCCGAAGGCTGGGCACGCAAAGACGCAGGCGATACGACAAGTTTTCAAGCAAAATATAATGTGGTAGCAGCGACCGTTGCGCAAATTGCTCAACGTTTGGATATCAACTATGCCAAACAAACACTTGTAGCAGATATACAAAAAGGTCGTGCGGTCACTCTTGGAAAAATCAGCCTTGAGAAGCTGCCTGCCGGCGAGGCAGTGAAGGTTGCATATTCAGAAAACTCTGAACCCAATTCGGTAACTGGCAAGCAAATTCGCATGGAGAGCGAACGCTTTTATTTCGCCAAGGATGGCAAGTTGGTTTCGCTCTATCTTTCTGCGCCGCTCGGCTCAGACAACGTTGACCAGTGGAATTTAATGTCTTCAAGTTTCCGGTGGAATTAAGTGCTGATTGAAGCGCGTGAACTCTATCGCTTCTACCATTCAGGCGATGAAGAGGTGAAGGCGCTGCGCGGTGTTGACATGAGGGTCGCCAAAGGGGAACTGATTGCGCTCATCGGCCCATCGGGCAGCGGAAAATCGACATTGCTGATGTGCCTTGCGGGGCTTGATGAACCAGATGGCGGTGAAGTTATCGTGCAGGGCGAACGCATGACGCGGCGCGACGAGCTTGTCAAATCACAGATCAGATCTCGTGCCATTGGCATGATGTTACAAACCAATAATCTGTTTGATCATCTTACAGTCGAACAAAATATACATTTTGCGCAAGGCATTGGTGCGGTCGTCGACACCGCCAAGACACAGATGCTGATGGAGCAGTTGGGAATACGATCGCGCCAAGCCGCGCTGCCCTCGGAACTTTCTGGCGGTGAACGTGCTCGCGCCTCTCTCGCCGTAGCGATGGTGCGAAAGCCGGGGATTCTCATCTTGGATGAGCCTACGGGCGAAGTTGACGCCGAAGCCGAGGGAGCGATCATTGCTATCTTGAAACAGCATTGTGAAAACGGTGGCGCTGTTGTGGTAGCCACGCATAACCAGGCTTTATCGAAGCAGGCAACTCGCGTCCTTCCCATCAAGGACGGAAGGATTGATCATGGTTGATACGCTCGTCAAGTTGCAAGACGTGGCGTTGAACTTTGGTGCGGGCTCAAATCTTGTCCACGCCGTTCAAAATATCAGCGGCACAATTGGCGCGGGCGAGCACATTGCAATCGTCGGCCCTTCTGGCAGCGGAAAATCCAGTCTGTTGGCGCTGATTGGAGGGTTGGATCAGCCATCCTCGGGACACATTACATGGCCGATGTGGGGGTCAAAGGCGTTGCGACCGCGCTATATAGGAATGGCGTTTCAATCGCCCAGCCTCTTGCCCTCACTGACGGTTGCCGAAAATGTCGAGCTGCCCCTGCTGATGCTCGGCGAGACCACCAATAGTTCAAAACTAGCCGTTGAGGCATTGCACCTTTTATCCCTTCAGCAGCTGGCGGATCGTTTGCCAGCCGAACTCTCGGGCGGGCAAATGCAGCGCGTAGCCTTTGCGCGGGCAATGATCACGAAACCAGCTTTGGTTTTGGCCGATGAACCAACAGGCCAACTCGATCAAGCGACAGGGGCATATGTAATGGCCCAGGTTCTCGCTGCAATCAAAAACACAAACACAACTTTGCTCGTTGCAACGCATGATCTTACTCTGGCCGCAACATTTCCAACCCAATGGCAGATGAGTTTCGGAAAACTCTCAGCGCACAAATCGAAAAAGGTCAAAGCTGATGCGTGACTGGATCTACGGTTTAATCAACAATCGCCGCGCTTCAATCTTTCCCGCTGCGATCGGCGTGGCCTTGGCAGTTTGTCTTCTGGCGTTACTCGGCGTGTTTATCCGGCAGAGTGCTGCAAACATGACAGAGCGCGCCGTGCTTGGCATTTCGCCAGACTGGCAAGTGCAGATGGTGGGCACAACGGACACAGGATCTGCGGAGGCGGCGGCAAAGAGTTTAGCGGGCTTCAAAAGTCTTGCAGTCGTTGATTATGCGGATGTCATTTCGCTATCCAGCACCAAAGATGGCACCACGCAAACAACTGGTGCTGGCAAAGCACTCGGATTAAGCGCCAATTTTGCAAGTGAATTTCCAAATCAACTGCGTCTCCTATCAGGATCTTTGGCGGGTGCACTACTGTCACAACAGACAGCAGCAAATCTTCATGCCGTTCCTGGAGATTCTGTCACCGTTGCACGACTGGGACAACAGCCGATCGACATAAAAATTGCTGGAGTTGTGGAGTTGCCAAATGCAGACCAACTTTTTCAAATTGTAGCGGCAACGCCTCAGTTCGCGCGAACCGCACCACCGGACAATGTGATCCTGCTTCCGCAAAGCCAATGGCGTGAAGCCTTTCAAACACAACTCGATACCTTGCCGCAGACAGCCCAACGTCAAATTCACATTTCACTGGATCACGCGGTGTTGCCCAGTAGCCCGTCAAATGCATTTGTAACTGCCCAAGAAATGGCGAACAGCCTTTCTGCGAAATTGGCTGGCAGCGGTGTTATCGTCAACAATCTGGCCGCGCGGCTTGACGGCGTGCGTCAAGACTCGCTTTTTGCCCGCGTGCTGTTCCTGTTTCTCGGATTGCCCGGCGCTATCATATCGATTTTGCTGACCGTGATGATCGTTCTCTCAACCGCAGATCGGCGCCGTCGCGAGATTGCATTGCTGCAATTGCGCGGCGCGGACGTCCGGAAAATATTGGGAACAGTCAGCATCGAAGCATGTATCGTAGGTGTCATCGGCGTATTCGTTGGCCTTCTGGCGGCTGGACTACTTGCTCCCATGTTTGTCAAAGGGCCACTCGTTGGGGCTGACATGGCTTGGTTTTCCGGTGCCGGAGTGGGTGGTTTGGCGGCAAGTCTTGCGGTGTTTCTCTTGCCCTCCTGGTTTGCGCTGCGTCGTACTGCATTGGAAAATGCCGCACATGCCCGCCTCGTCAGAGAGGCAAAGCCCGCTTGGCAAAAACTGTGGCTCGATGTTTTGGCAATCGCCATTGCATGGCTGATCTTCTGGCAGGTTTCCGCCACGGGCTATCAAGTCGTCGCTGCGCCTGAAGGCGTGGCCACCGCAACTGTCGACTACAAGGCCTATGCTGCACCCGCGTTATTGTGGATCGGCAGCGGGCTGCTGCTTATGCGGGTATTTTCGTTTTTCCTCGTGAAGGGCATGGCTTTCCTGAGGGCGGCTTTGTCCCCTTTTGCGAAAGCGTTTGCCAAGCCAGTGAGTGCATCCATGAGCCGCGAGCATGCTAGAATCACGAAAGGTGTGGTGATCGTTGCCTTGGCCGTTTCATTTGCAACTTCGACCGCAATCTTCAATACGACTTATGAACATCAAGCCACTGTTGACGCTACGCTCACAAATGGTGCTGACGTCACTGTGACTGGTACCATTGAAAATCCTGCATCGCCATCGTTGGACACCATTCGCAAGTCTAGCGGTGTTGCAGCCGCAGAACCGATGGAGCATCGCTTCGCATATGTGGGCAATGATTTGCAGGATCTTTATGGAATTGATCCTGCAGCCATTGGCAAAGCAACTGCCATGTCAAATGCCTACTTCGGGAATGCCGATGCCAAAGCCACTTTGGCAAGTCTGCAAGCAACACCTGATGGTGTATTGGTCTCCGATGAAACCGTGGGGGATTTTCAACTCAAGGAGGGCGGCACCATCAACCTTCGCCTGCAATTTGCATCTGATCATGCCTATCATGTGGTGCCGTTTAAGTTTGTTGGCATTGCGCGTGAGTTTCCAACAGCACCAAAAGATTCGTTCCTGATTGCCAATTCCAAATATATTGCCAGTGCAACCGGCATTCCAACGTCCGAGATTGTCTTGATCAAGGCTTCTCTTGAACCCTCCACGCTGGCGGCAAATCTACAATCAACCCTTGCCAGCCAAAAAGGCCTCGTCGTTTCTGAGTTGGGTCAAGCCGTGCGTCGCATCGGGTCATCGCTGGTGGCGGTTGACCTGCACAGCCTCACGGGCCTTGAGCTGGCATTTGCAATCCCGCTGGTTGCCGGGGCAATTGGATTGGTTTTTGCGCTGGGCTTAGCCGAACGCCGCAGAAGCTTTGCAATCCTCAGAGCCATTGGCGCAACATCGCAGCATCTTGGGGCGTTTCTTTGGAGTGAAGCTTTGGTAGTGTATGTTTTCGGTACCGTCGCAGGACTTGCCCTCGGATGGGCAATAGCGTGGATGTTGACCAAACTGATGACGCAAGTCTTTGATCCACCGCCAGACGCACTTTATGTGCCTTGGGCATATTTGGTTTTGCTTTGTATTGCTGGCTTTGCAGCGGTGAGCATTGCTGTGCTCATGCAACTGCGGCGCACCAATGAGCCGCTCACCTCAGCCATGCGAGTTGTTTAACCTGTAGAAGAACAATTCATCTACGGCATGCCATCAATTAGGGGATGCGCAAATCAGTTGAAGCGTGATTCATGGGGAGCCTTCTTTGGAGGGCTTTGCGATGAAGCGTTATGGTTTGCGCGATGATCAGTTTTCACGGATCGAAATGTTGCTGCCGGGTCGACCGGGCAGTGTTGGGCGCAACAGTGGCAGCGGCAATCGGCTATTTGTTGAAGCGGTGATCTGGAAGTTCCGCTCTGGTGCTCCTTGGCGCGATGTGCCGGAGCGTTTTGGAGCTTGGAAAAACGT
>JAYVCU010000177.1:0-22982 GCA_043749835.1 Hyphomicrobiales bacterium | reverse complement strand
GGATGGTGTGACCGTTGCCAAGGAAATCGAACTCGAGGATAAGTTCGAAAACATGGGCGCCCAGATGGTGCGCGAAGTGGCTTCGAAAACCAATGACATCGCTGGCGACGGCACCACCACCGCCACGGTTTTGGCCCAAGCCATTGTGCGCGAAGGTGCCAAGAATGTTGCCGCTGGCATGAACCCCATGGATTTAAAGCGCGGCATTGATATCGCCGTGGCCTGCGCCATTGAAGACCTCAAGAAGCGCTCGAAAAAAATCAAGTCATCGGAAGAAGTGGGCCAGGTTGGCGCCATTGCTGCCAATGGCGAACAGTCCATCGGCGACATGATCGCCAAGGCGATGCAAAAGGTTGGCAATGAGGGTGTGATCACCGTTGAAGAAGCCAAAACCGCCGAGTCTGAACTTGAAGTGGTTGAAGGCATGCAGTTTGATCGCGGCTATCTGTCACCTTACTTTATCACCAACGCCGACAAGATGGTGGCTGAGCTGGAAGATTGTTACATTCTTCTTCATGAAAAGAAGCTGTCTTCATTGCAGGCCATGTTGCCAATCCTCGAAGCTGTGGTGCAAACCTCCAAGCCATTGCTGATCATTGCTGAAGATATTGAAGGCGAAGCCCTGGCCACCTTGGTTGTCAACAAGCTGCGCGGCGGCCTGAAAATTTGCGCCGTGAAAGCCCCAGGCTTTGGTGATCGCCGCAAGGCCATGCTGGAAGACATTGCCACCCTCACGGGCGGCCAGATGATTGCTGAAGACCTTGGCATCAAGTTGGAAAGTGTTACCCTGGATATGCTTGGCCGCGCCAAGCGCGTTCGTGTTGACAAGGAAAACACTACAATTGTGGACGGTTCCGGTAAGAAGCCTGACATTGCCGGCCGCATCAGCCAGATCAAAGCCCAGATCGAAGAAACCACCAGCGACTATGACAAGGAAAAGCTGCAAGAACGTTTGGCCAAACTGGCTGGCGGTGTTGCGGTAATCAAGGTTGGTGGTTCAACCGAAGTCGAAGTGAAAGAACGCAAAGACCGCGTCGATGACGCTTTGAATGCCACCCGCGCTGCCGTTGAAGAAGGCGTTGTGGCTGGCGGTGGTGTAGCACTGCTGCGCGCCAAGAAGGCAGTTGACGCGCTGCACTCGGATAACTCCGACACCATGGCCGGCATTAAGATCGTGTCCAAGGCGCTGGAAGCCCCGATCCGTCAGATCGTGGAAAACGCTGGCGTTGAAGGCTCGATCGTTGTGGGCAAGCTGTTGGAGAAATCCGGCAACTACGGCTTCAACGCCCAGACTGAGGAATATGTCGACATGATTGCCGCTGGCATCATTGACCCAACCAAAGTGGTGCGTGTGGCCTTGCAGGACGCAGCCTCGGTTGCCTCATTGCTGATCACCACAGAAGCCATGATTGCCGAGAAGCCAAAGAACGCGGCTCCATCAATGCCAGGCGGCGGCGGCATGGGCGGCGGCGGCATGGGCGGGATGGATTTTTAAGTCTAACGCGCAATACGAAATGCAAAACCCCAGTCGAAAGGCTGGGGTTTTTTGCTTGCCCCATTGTCCAAGAAAATTACTTTACTTATTAAATATTATTAATTAGTGACACTTTAGGTAAGTACCTTAAAGAAATAAATTGATTTGTTCCTTTAACTACTATAAGGAAGGTAATGGGTAACAGCCCACATTATTAAAGGAATTTAAAATGAACAATCGTAACACTCAGCCTTCTTATAACGCTGATGCCGTAAATATGATTCTTAAAGACATCTCTTCATCTTTTGAACGAGCAATCGCCGGCATCGCGAGCTTGAAAGCTCTACTTGTCCCTGATAGCTCTAAAACTCTAGATTTCGATCCAAAAGATCCCTCGAATAAGCACATTGTAGGCGGAGTGGAAAAATTTACGGGTCGCGGCGTGGAGATTTGCTATCGCCTTTTTGACATCGGCAAAACTCGTTATGCTGTTTCAGAACTTATGAATATCGCTTTTGGTGCAGCCAATCATCGCTTTAAAGCATGGGAAAAACTTGGAGGAATTAATCGACCCAAGCAAAAAATTTAGATTTGTAAATTTAAAACTCCTCGCTGAAAGGTGGGGGATTTTATTCTCCGTGTACGGATTAGGTGATTTATTATGTTGCGCGGCATTGGCAGTTGCTTAAATTTGATTTCTATCGCGAGTTGATAGATTTGAAGGAAAGTAACGTGAGCAAATGTCTCGAAGCAATGAGGGCCAACCCACAGAGCGATTGGAAGATGTCTGATTTCTCAGCACTTTGCCGTGAATTCGACATTTTGTGCGAACCAGTGCGTGGTGGTGGATCGCATTACAAAGTTGCCCACCCACGAATCTTTCGCAAATTGACAGTGCCCTTCAAACACCCCATTAAACCTGTATATATAAAGCAATTGGTTTCATTTATTGACGAGCTAAGGTTTCTATCGTGAACAAGCTGGAATACACCGTTATTGTCGAGCCGCTTCCCGCCAAAGACGGCGGCGGTTTTATCGCGACGGTTCCTGATCTGCCCGGCTGTATGAGCGACGGCGAAACGCCCGAAGAAGCTTTAATCAATGTGCAGGACGCAATTTCAACTTGGATCGAAGCTGCGAAAGATTTGGGTCATAAAGTTCCAAAACCTTCGCGCCGAATGGCGCTAGCAAGTTAAATCAGCGCCTCCGCCACCGCATTCGGGTTTTTCCCAATCACCACAAGATAAGCCCGTGCTGCTGCATCGGGGTCTTTGCGACCCTGTTCCCAATCGCGCAACGTTCCAATAGGAATATGAAACTTGGCGGCAAATTCCTCTTGTGAAAGCCCTAGCGCACGACGGATGATTTTGGCGCGTGGTGTTCTTTTCATGCGCTTGAAATCAGCAGGCGTGAGTGACTTGGCTTCGTTATCACTCAATGCAGCGGCGTGCCGTTGCTGATCAGACATTGAGTCGAGGCGGCTCCAATCATAAGATAAGACTTTAGGTGTTTTGCTCATGGTATTCCCGTTTCTCAAGTGGTTCAGCGGCGCGGGCCGAAATGATGCGAATGGACTCATCTCTTATGGTATATGCAACGAATAGTAGTCGCCCATTAACTAAACCAATGATGATGAAGCGTTCCTCGCCATAGTCTTCGCGGTCATCATTGTATTCAACGGCAAATGGGTCTTTAAAAATAAGTTTGGCAGCTTCAACGAAACGCCATGCTTGGCGACGTTCTGCTTCACTT
Source organism: Hyphomicrobiales bacterium (assembly GCA_043749835.1). Taxonomy (GTDB): domain Bacteria; phylum Pseudomonadota; class Alphaproteobacteria; order Rhizobiales; family Aestuariivirgaceae; genus Aestuariivirga. Next base: position 19,756 of record JAYVCU010000177.1, on the reverse strand, counting down.
TGGCATCATCCCATTGGAATTCACCGTCGTCCATTTAGTACGGCATAGCCGTATATACTTTATTTGTCAACCGACCGCGTGCGTTGCGTCAACGGCTCAACCGAAATCGAAGTGATGTAGCGCAACGACGGCTGGGATGACGTTATCAATGCCACGCGCGCTACCATTGTCATGATGGCAACAGAGCATTGGGAAACAATCGCCCAACAAAAGGTCGACAGCTTTTCCATTGCCTCACCCTCGCGTAATGGCCCCACCCAATTCCACAAACTGCGCCAGTTGGTTTAGCGAATCCTGCCAACCCAAATGACACATCTCTTCCGGGATAATATCCGGCACGCCAGCTTGTATGACGGTGAGATCGGTGCCGCATGTTACGTTCTTGAGCAACACCGTCACTTTGATTTCGCCCTTCAAATGCGGGTCATCAAACACATCAGTGTAAACCAGCTTCTCGTGCGGCACGAGTTCGAGGTAAGTACCTCCGAAACCATTGCTGGCGCCTGAGTCAAACTCAGTGAATGACATTTTGAACGTGCCGCCCACCTTGGCGTCTATGTGATGCACCGTGCAAGTATAGCCTGCCGGTGCAATCCACTTGGCCAGGGCTGCGGAATCAAGAAACGCTTTGTACACCCGCGCTGGTGGCGCTTTCAAAACCCGGTGAAAATTAAGTGTATAGGGCATCGTCTCCTCCTACTGCGTTGTACTGAGCAATTGAAAATGTGCGCCTTGCGGGTCAAACCCGGAAACAATCCACTGCCCACCCGGCACTTGATGCGGCCCCATGGCAATTTTTCCACCCGCCTTGGTGATACGTGCAGCAGCAGCGTCAATGCCGTCCACATTAAAATAATAGAGCCACATGGGCTTTGGCATCTGTTCCATGCGCTTCATCATGCCGCCTACATCTTTGCCGTCGATCTGGAACAGTTGGTAAGGCCCCATCGGCCCCATGTCATGGGTTTCACCCTTGGTCCAGCCAAACATGTGGGAATAGAAATTCCAAGCCGTATCGAGGTCTTCAGTATGGAGCTCATTCCAGCCCACGGTACCTATTGCTCCAGGCTTCGGCATGTTCTGCGGCTCTGTTGGAAAAGGCTGCATAACCAGCAAACTCGTACCCGTTGGATCACCGATCACCGCCATGCGTGCCACGCCGGGAACCTCCCAAGGCTCACGGAAAATTTTGCCGCCAAGCGTCACTACCTGTTTGCAGGCCGCATCAACATCCGGCGTGAATACATATCCATTCCACATGGGCGGCATGCCCTTCATTTCAGACGGCGTATCCATAATGCCGGCGACTCCGTATCCGCCGGCATTGACAACGGTGTAAGTTGGCATTTGCGACGTGAAAGTCCAGCCCACAACAGCCGCGTAGAATTCTTTGGCTGACTCCACGTCAGGTGTCATCAAGTCGTGCCAGATAAATGGATTTTGCATCGTGCTCATGATATTCTCCTGTTGTTAAGTTTCTCGTCCACTAAAGGGTGCGCGCCACGCGGGCGATTCTATTAGCTGATTGTGCCAGCGCTGTATGTTCAGAAAAAGTGACAATACTGAGTCTCACCAAGTCCCCTTCACTATCGCTTCTTGACGAGAAATTTCCGCATTACTCAACCGCTCGTTCACGAAGCTATCTGCCTTTACGGGGCCAGCAGACGCGTAGCTGGCGATAATCGTGCCGTTTGGCGAAACCGCGCTGTCAATCATTCGCATGGCCCCACTATGAGTGCCATTGCCACTGCTAAGCACAACCGGAAATATCATCAGAGTCAGTGTGTCGAGAAGGTCCGCAGCAAGCAGTTGCGGATAAAGTTTACTGCTGCCCTGGATGATGAGATCAGGTCCATCCGTATTTTTAAGCTGCGCAATAGCGTCAATACTTGAAACGAGGTGGCTGTATTGCCAATCGAGATTATGGTTGCCGTGGGTGACGACATATTTGTGAACTCGGTCAAACATCTCTCCCATCGGCTTGTTGTCGCCCTCAGCATAAGGCCAATAGGCAGCAAAGATATCGTAAGTCCGCCGCCCCAACAGCAGATCGAATGGACGACTGAACAAATCACCGACCGCCTTGCCAACAGCTTCGTCGAAATTGTTGAATAACCAACCGCCGTGTTTAAACCCGCCGGTCGGATCCTCAGTCGGCCCACCTGGCGCCTGCATCACGCCATCAAGAGATACAAATGCTGAACCTATTATATTACGCATGTTGCACTCCTTACATTTAGGAACGACTAAGCCAGCTGTAGTTCAGGGCCAGTCGTAACCCTGGACCGTGGACCGCTGCAAACAGCAGTCCAGCAGCGAAAGTAAAGTGGTCAACGAAGAATCCAAACTCAGATTGGTTGGTTGCCCAATGGGATGGCCCGTGGAACACGAAGCCTAAGAACAACACATAGATTAAGGCCAGAAGCGCTGCTTCAGTAAAATAAATTCCACTGAGAAAACACACCACCAAAGCAACTTCAAAAACGGCTCCAAGCCAAGCCAACAACAGAGACACAGGGAGCCCGGCCGCTGCAATGAAGTTTGCAGTGTCACCCATGCCGAGGAATTTGAAAGTGGCAGCCATTGCGAACAACCCGGCAAAAATCAAGCGAGAAACGAGGACGGCGATGTCTTTCCAGCCAAAGGTCGTTTGGTAGGCTACAGTTGCCCCGCTGGCGGGGTTGTCATCGCGCTTCGTACTGGTTCGGTTTATATGAGTCATGGTTGGAACTTCCTGGCTTGATCTGGTGGTTAGATGAACTGTGCATCGGCGGACTGCAAGCTTACTGCGCGAAAAACCGCTAACTGAGCGGCGAAAGCACGCTTGAAGGCGGGCCGCGCTTCCCCACGGGCGACATAAGCAGAGAGGTTCGGATATTCGTCCAGTATTCCCGATGGCTTTGACCGGAACAGCACACCCACCATCATAAGGTCGCCGGCGCTGAACGCACCATCGAGCCATTCGGCATCGCCAAGGCGGCGGGAAAGATACTTTAGCAAATTGCGTGCGCGGTCGTCGAGCAAGGGCTGGCATTTCTCGTACCAGGGCTTGTCGCGCTCGAACAGCATGGCCATCCCGCGTTCAACCAGCGGCGGCTCCACAGTGTTCAACGCTGCAAACATCCAAGTGATCGCCCGCGCCCGGGCATTAGCGTCGTTTGGCAGCAGGCCTTCATGGCGCTCGGCAATATGGAACACAATCGCCCCCGATTCGAAGAGGGCTAGATCATCTTCTTCATAGGTCGGAATCTGCCCGAAAGGATGAACCGCAAGGTGCGCGGGTTCTTTCATCTCCTTGAACGAAACAAGACGCACGTCGTAAGACTGGCCCAATTCTTCAAGCGCCCAACGCACACGCATGTCGCGCGCCTGTCCCTGTCCGCGATCGGGCGAAGTTTTGAAAGCTGTAATAGTAGGTTTCAACGGAACGCTTTGATTGTTTAAAACTCGATTTTGTATTTCAATCTCTTTTCATATACAGGTGAGAAAACGGTGCCTATGCAGACGAACCAATAATGATTTTGACAACTGAAAGGTTGCAATAGCTGATCGAGGGTTTGCGGTTTGCGAGTAATAAAGCGTGATTTCCATTGTCCTAATTGCTGCGACCATCATAGTGATGGGATTTCAACGTGCGTGGCTCGACACCCTCAAGACAATTGGCATTAATGGCAATCATTGCAGTTCCGTCGGGCTTGGTACCGCGCGCAAAACTTTCGATGCCACAAATCTTGCAAAACAAGTGATGAATCGCGTGCTTGTTAAAGAGAAATTCTGTCTGGCTGGCATCACCAGACACCAGCTTGAAGTTTTCAATTGGCGTAAAGACGAGAACCGAGCCGAGCCTTTGGCAACGCGAACAATTACAAGTAATTGTCTGGTCAAGATCAGCGTCTACCTCATAAGTAACAGCGCCACATTGGCAACCGCCGTGATAATGTTGAACTGGCATAATTTTCTCCTTTTGTGGTGGCGATTGTTTTATTTCATACCCGACGAGCCGCGCACCGCCGCTTCGATTTTGGCGACATCAATCTTCTGCATCTTCATCATCGCGTCGAACGCGTACTTGGCCACATCGCCTCCTTTGGCAATTGCATCGGTCAGGACGCGCGGCGTGATCTGCCACGAAAGACCCCATTTATCTTTGCACCAGCCACATTCACTTTCTGCACCGCCATTGCCAACAATTGCGTTCCAATAAAGGTCAGTTTCAGCTTGGTCATCTGTGGCGATTTGAAACGAAAATGCCTCGCTTTGTTTAAAAAAACTTCCACCATTCAGGCCAAGGCAGGCAACACCGCAAACCGTGAACTCAACCGTAATCACGTCGCCTGCCTTGCCACCCGGAAAGTCGGAAGGAGCTTGGTGAACCGCGCCCACAAGGCTGTTAGGAAAGACCTTGGCATAAAACCGTTCGGCCTCTTCGGCATCACGATCATACCAGAGGCAAATTGTGTTCTTGTTCATTGTTGTTCTCTTTCTTCAACTGAATTAACTGTGAATGGTAGAAAAAACACCCGGCTTTCCATAAGGTCCGGTTGATCAAGCGGTGCGACGTCCTTGCCCCGCCAAGCGCGAATGTTCTGTTCTGAAACGGTAACGCTTCATGGGCATTTTCAATCCTCCGTGGCGTGATGAAGGCTCAAAAGCATAGTACAAAACACAGTGTTGCAACAGGTACTGTCAAGCTTGCCGAACTTTTAGTTTTGGCCATGCCTAGGGACGGAATTATGTCATAATGCTCACCTATTTTTTCGGCCTGCGCGGCGAGATGGGGCTCAATAATGTGTTGCCCTCGACTTCCCGCATAATGCTGATTAACTTTAAGGACGAATAATGAAACGCGGTGCAAAAGCGGTAATTGGGTTGGCGGTGTTGAGCGCAGTTGGGCTTGCCCAGTGGCAATATAATATTGGCCATTTGGCTTTGAATTATGTTCATCCGCAAGTCCACCAGTCAGCTGCAGGTGCTGCGATTGCGCCAAACGGTGGAGGCAAACGTGCTGCCCCTCCTATCGCCATCAAACTTGCACAAGCGGCTAAATTTGACTTTCCATTAATCGAGCACACGTACGGCACCATCGCTTCACCGCAAGTGGTTAACATCAATGCCCGCCTGGCCAGTCAAGTGACGAAAGTAAACGTGCAGGACGGCCAACTGGTGAAAACCGGCGATATTTTAATTGAACTTGATGACCGCACCGTTCAAGCCACTTTGGCCAAAGATCAGGCTACTCTGGCCAAAGACCAAGCGCTGCTCGCCAATAACGAAATTCAACTGCAACGCGCCCGCACGCTGGCGGCGCGAAATGCGGGAACCTTGCAAGATGTTGACAATGCCGTGGCCGCCGAAAATGCGACGCGCCAGTTGATCGGTGCCGATCAAGCCGTTATCGATGCAGATAAGCTGCAAGTTGAATTTTCCAAAGTCAAAGCCCCCTTCGATGGGAAATTAGGAGCGATTGCAGCATCAGTTGGCGCGGTTACATCAACCGGCGGCGCACAGGGTGCATTGATGACAGTGACCCAAGTTCAACCCCTGAAAGTGAATTTCAGAATACCGGAACAATCTCTCCTTGCTGTGCAGTCTGCAATTACTAAAGGGCCAGTGGAGGTGCGTGTCATCGCCTCAGGCTCACGCGAGGTGCTCGACCAAGGCAAACTCACTTTTATCGATTCCAGTGTTGATACGACATCCGGCACCATCGCGATGGCCGCCGAAATCGGCAACGCCAAACTTATCCTTTGGCCTGGCCAGCGTGTTCACGTGGAAGTCGAATATGGCAAAATTATCGGGGCACTCACCGTGCCGACGGTAGCACTGCAACTGGGTCAGATCGGCTCATTTGTCTGGCGTGTTGATGATCAAAACAAAGTCACAGCAACGCCAGTTAAAGTGGTGGGCTTTGACGGTGATCGCGTGGCAATTTCTGAAGGCTTATCTGAACATGCGCAGGTTGTTATCGAAGGCCAGGCCAAGCTCAACAATGGCAGCGAAGTGCACAGCGCAAAACCCAGTGATGCAACTGCCGCTGCATCTGTCACAGCGTTGCCGGATGAAACCACCGCTCAATCAGACGGTAAGAAGAAAGACCAAGCCGCAGGTGAAAGCAAACAGCCATGAACATCTCTACGTTTTGCATTAACCGCCCAGTTGCAACCATTTTGCTTTCTGTTGCAATTTTGCTGGCTGGCCTTTTTGCCTGGACGCTTTTGCCCGTTGCGGCACTGCCCCGCGCGGAATTTCCTACAGTTAATGTATCGGCCGATATGTCCGGTGCTTCGCCAGATATTATGGCCACCTCAGTTGCCACGCCGTTGATCAAACAGTTTTCCACCATTGCGGGGGTGGATACAATTTCATCATCAAGCTCACTGGGTTCCACCAACATCACCATTCAGTTTTTACTGAACCGCTCCATTGATGCAGCTGCCGCAGACGTACAGGCAGCCATTTCCCGCGTTACCCGTTCACTGCCTAAGGAAATGACCGAGCCACCAAATTATCGCAAGGTAAATCCGGCGGATGCGCCGGTGTTGCTGTTAGCCGTGAAGAGTAAAATAGCCTCACTCACCGAGTTGGATGCCTTAGCGCAAAATGTTTTGTCACCCACACTGTCAACGGTTGACGGTGTGGCGCAGCTATCAATCTTTGGATCGCAAGCCTTTGGCGTACGCATTGAAATTGATCCTGATGCACTGGCTGCCAAGGGCTTGACCGTTGGCCAGTTGCAGACGGCTGTAGCTTCTGCCAATCGCAATAGCCCACTTGGCACTTTGGTGACGGGCTCGCAGCAACTTACACTGCTGGCTGATACGCAACTTTCCAATGCTTCTGAATTTGCCAATCAGGTAATCGCCATTCGCAATGGCAGCGAAATACGCCTGAAGGATGTTTCGCGGGTGATCGACAGCGTGGCCAACATCAATTCTGCTGCCACTTACGACGGCACCCGCGCCATCGTCTTGGCCGTGCAGCGTCAGCCAGGTGCAAATACGGTTGCCGTTGTTGACAAGGTAAAGGTGCTCATACCCGATCTTGAAAAGCAACTGCCTGCCACTGCCTCAATCAGCGTGATGAGCGATCGTGGCTCTTCGGTGAAATCCGCTGTTGCTGATGCAGAGTTTACACTGGGCCTTACGATATTCTTGGTGATTGGAATTGTTTATGTGTTTATCCGCTCGCTTCGGGCCACGATCATTCCAGCCATCGCCGTTCCTATCTCGTTGATCGGCACATTAGGCATAATGTATCTATTGAATTTTTCTATTGATAACGTCTCGCTGATGGGCATTACGCTGGCTGTTGGCCTTGTGGTGGATGATGCCATTGTGATGATGGAAAACATTGTCCGGCATATGGAAGTAGAGCACCGAGGCGCATTTGAAGCGGCCATCGCAGGGGCCAGCGAAGTGGGCTTCACCATTCTGTCAATTTCCGTTTCACTGGTGGCCGTTTTCATACCTGTGCTGCTGATGGGCGGCGTGATCGGCCGTATCTTTAATGAATTCGCCGTTGTCGTGACGGTGGCCATTCTGGTTTCAATGGTCGTGTCGCTTACGCTGACTCCCATGATGGCATCACGTATTTTACGGGCTCATCAAACGCCTGGATTTGTCGGACAGTTTTTTGAGAAAATCATCAATGGCATGACCAACGGCTATGAACGGTTGTTAAATTTGTCGCTGCGCTTCCACCCCATCACTTTCACCGTGTTCCTGCTGTCGATCTTTGCGACAGTCTATATGTTCCAGACTTTGCCAAAAGGCTTTTTTCCCACCGAGGACATCGGACAGTTACAAATAGGAACCCAAGGCCGACAGGATATTTCCTTTACTGCAATGAAAAGCCTTCAAGACAAATTGGCTGAAAAAGTCAGCCAGTATGACGGCATCGCTCATGTGGCATCCACCGTGGGCTCAGGCGGCGGTGCCATGAACAGTGGCCGCATGTTCGTGGAGTTGAAGCCAAAGTCGGAACGTGCGGCACTGCCACAAGTAATGACAGATTTACGCAAAATTCTAAGCAGCATTCCAGGCATCACCGCCAACGCCAACCCAGTGCAAAATCTTTCCATCGGTGCAAGGCCCGGGGCCAGCGCCAATCAGCTTATTGTGCAATCATTGGATTTTCAGTTGATGAGCGCGTGGGCGGTAAAATTGCAAGACGCAATGATCAAAGATCGTGATTTTTTCACAGACGTGAATTCGGATGCGCAAAGCACTGCTCAGCAGGCGCATTTGGTGGTCGACAAAGAAAAGATGCAGGCCCTTGGTGTTTCGTCTGACACATTGCGCACCACGCTTTACGCAGGCCTTGGCGGTCAACAGGTATCAACGATTTATAAAAATGGCAGCAGCTATTCTGTTATCGCCGAGCTTGATACCAAGACAGATTGGACGCCAGAACGTTTGCAAATATTGCAGATCGCATCTGGCACGGGCACATTGGTTCCGTTGGCGGCCTTCGCTCGTGTTGAGCGGCAGGAGGGCGTTCTCACGGTGAATCAAATTGGCCAGCTGCCCGCCACCACAATTTCATTCAACTTGCCAACAGGTGTAGCATTGGGTTCGGCCACTGATGAAGTGGCGAAATTGAAGAACAATTTAAATTGGCCCCAAGCCGTAATCACAGGTTATTACGGCACCGCTAAAACCTTCCAGGATTCAACCAACGGTCAAGGTCTACTCATTCTCGGGGCCATCTTAACAATCTACATCGTGCTGGGCATACTTTATGAAAGCTTCATTCACCCGCTCACCATTTTGTCAGGTCTACCAGCGGCTGCCGCGGGTGCTTTAGGTGCGCTTTATTTGGGGGGCTTTGATCTTTCGATCATCGCCGTGATTGGATTGCTGATGTTGATCGGCATTGTGAAAAAGAATGCCATCATGATGATTGACGTGGCCATCAAACTGCGGCGCAACGGCATGAATGCCAAAGACGCGATTCACAGGGCTTGCCTGATGCGCTTCAGACCAATCATGATGACAACACTGGCCGCTATGATGGGTGCGCTACCGATTGCCCTTGGCACAGGCGCAAGCTCAGAATTGCGCCAGCCGCTGGGGATCGCTGTTGTTGGCGGCCTGGTTGTGTCTCAGGCCCTTACACTGTTCATTACACCAGTGCTTTATATTTATATGGAGAAACTATCTGGCCTGTTGACCCGCAAAAGTGCCGAATTGCGATCAACAACAATCGGCACACACCAGCCTGCTGAGTGATTATTGTCCCAATAATTTCGCAATAAACTCAGGCGCGGGGTAACTGTCTGCAGGCCAGCCAATTTTGATTTGTTCGGCTTTCACAGCAGCCCGCGTGCCTGAACCGATTTTACCATCGGCTTTGCCCACATCATACCCTTTCGATGTGAGGAAATTTTGCAATGCTAAAACTTGATCATAACTGGGCACATTCACTTGGCCGCGCCCAGGAGATACCGTTTCAGCACCTGCAATGCGCGTGGCCAGATAAGCTGCCGTCGTGGAATAAACCAAGCTTTCGTTCCATTTCAAATAGGCCGTGGTGAAATTATGATACGCCAAAAATGCCGGGCCATTTTTACCCATTGGCAACAGCAGAGCTGCGGGTACCTTATCTGATTTCAGCGGTTGACCTGCCACTGCAACAACACCCCAATTAGCCCATTCCGCACGGGTGTGATTAATCGCCAGATCAGCCTGATCATAAGGTAAATCAGCCGTCAGCTTTACTTCCTGCAACCAAGGTTGACCCGCCAGCCAGCCACTCTTCTTCAAAAGATTGGCCGTGGAGGCCACCACATCCGGCACAGAGTCACGCAAGTTCACTTTTCCGTCGCCATCAAAATCAACACCGCTGGTTAAATAATCATAGGCCATAAACTGCGTTTGGCCAATTTCGCCAGCCCATGCTCCCTGCATCTCTACAGGTCTTAGCCATCCCTTTTGAATAAGATGCAAAGCCGGAATAATCTGTGGACGAAATTTCTCTGGCCGGCGGCAATCCCAAGCCAGCGTGACAAGAGATTGAACAGTTGGTGAGTGGCCAATATCAGCGCCGAAATCAGTTTCTAACGCCCAAAAGGCAGCAATCACCGGCGCAGGCACGCCATATTGCTGCTGAACAGCATCAAAAGTTGCTTTGTTCTGCGCAATCAAAGCCCTGCCCTTCAAAATGCGGGCGTTTGTCGCCATGCGTCCGGAAAACTGCAGGAAGCTTTGCGCAAAAACGTTTTGTGCCCTATCCCGCTTGATGACATTCGCATCATATTGAACCGTATCAAGAACACCCAGTGCCTCTCCAGATACACCCTGCGCCGCTGCTTCTTTTTTGATCTTTGTCAAAAAACCATCAAAGCCTTGCGAACTGTCGCCACAGATTGCAGCTTGAACCTGTGGTGCAGCAAGAGTTAATAGTACAGTGATCAGTGCGGCAGCGGCTCTTATGACATTCTCCCGAATCAAAACTCACGCGATAAAAGGGCCATTCATCCTCGCCGTCAAATGATGGAATATATATTTGAGAGATGAGAGAGGCCTGCAGTTGCCCGCAAGCCTCTCACTCGCCGCAGCGACAAGAAATCCGCACTGTTGCTAGGCGGGGACCGGGGGCGATACCACAGCCGAGTCAGTCCAGATTTATGAAGTCAAGCCAGCGACAAGTCGCTTAATTTTATGAACCCCGCCCGTATATTGGCAGGGCAATTGCAGATTTGCAATGTGGTGAAGGCCTTGCAGCGCAATCCCAAAGCGCTTTAAATGCTTAAAATATCTGTAAGTGACCCACCTATGTGCGTTATTGCGGCACTGCCCCGTGCTTGGCTTGTAACCGCAAGGACGGCACAGGATGATAAAATCAATCCATCATCCAATACTTTTAATGCGTTGGCTTTCAGTGTTGAGCCACTGGTGGTGATATCCACAATCAAATCTGCACTGCCCGCCGCAGGGGCTCCTTCAGTAGCGCCTAAGCTTTCCACAATGCGGTAGCCCGTTACACCCTTGGCTGCGAAGAAGCGCCTCGTCAGGTTGATGTATTTCGTCGCCACGCGCAAACGTCGTCCGTGTGCAGAGTAAAACTGCTGGGTCACGTCATCCAGATCAGCCATTTGCGCCACATCCAGCCAGCAGTTGGGCACGGCCACTACCACATCTGCAAAGCCAAAGTTCAGACGCAATGCCACATCGGCAATTTTATTGTCTGGTGCAATGGTTTCGCGCAGCAAATCTTCGCCCGTGATGCCGCAATCAATCTCACCTGATTTAAGCGCAGTAGCAATGTCAGCTGCCGAAAGGAATGCGACTTCAACATCAGCAATTCCCGTTAGGCGACCGCGATAGCCGCGATCAGAACCAATGCGCTCAATGCCGAAGCCTGCTTTGAGCAATTGGTCTTGAGCCTGTTCCATCAAGCGGCCTTTGGACGGAATGCCTAACGTGATCGAGCTCATGCCAACACCGCCTGCAAACGCTCAGTGTGAATGGCAAAGCCGAAAGCCGGAATTTGTGATGGTGCACCAAGATCGCGCAACATGTCGTCATAACGGCCACCACCCGCAACGGCCACGCCGCCAACTTCGATCTGAAACACAAAGCCCGTATAATACTCAATCTCGCGGCCAAAGCTGGCGGAGAATTGGAAACGCTTGGGGTTCAAGCCCTGCTCTTCCAATGCAGCAAGACGCTTATCAAATACGGCGCAGGCGGATGAATAGGCGGGGCCATTCGCGATTTTTTTCAGCGCAGCAACTACGTCAAACGCACCACCTTGCAGCGACAAGTAGCTCTCGATGCCTGTAATAACATCTTTGGAAAGCGGCGCTTCCGAACGATCGTCGAATTTTTCAGCGAGGCGTGATGCAACTTCTTCAATTCTACGCGCACCCTGTTGCGGTAGATTGTGTTTGTCCAACCACGCTGTGGCCGCTTTATCAGCTGGTACGAAAGCAAGCGTATCGACCACGTCTGAAATGCTGCTGCGCTTTTTGGATTCGCCCATTGCGAAATTGTGCAGCAGTGATTTGAAAGCCTCTGGCCGCCAGAACTGATGCTGCAAACGTCTGCGCCAACGCCCGGGCATTTGCGCATCCGCCAATAACCCGGCAAACAGACCTACATCACCTAGTGTAACTTTGAGATTAGAAGCGCCGGCTGCTTCAAGTGCAGAGATGGCCAATTTCAACATCCGCGCTTCAACATTGATTGCATCGGTTGCGCCAAACCACTCAAGTCCCGCTTGGGTGAATTCTTGCGGACTGAGTTTTTCATCAGGAAACCGGAAAGCTGGCCCCAAATAAGAATAGCGTGCTTCTTTTTCGGGCTGCATAGCGTGACTTAAATGGAAACGACACGCCGGCACGGTGAGATCAGGGCGCAAGCACAACTCACGACCTTCGGGATCATTGAACACAAAAGTGCGCGCCCGAATATCCTCACCCGAGCGTTCGAGGAAAATATCAGCAGGCTGAATAATATCCGGCTCAATCTGCTCAAAGCCCGCCCGACAAAACACCGCCATAAGGGCGGTGATTTGTCGGGCAAGAGACTCGCGCTCTGCAGGCGTGCGTCCGGCCACGGTTACCCTTCAATCCTTAGCGTCGTCATTCCCGCTTTCGCGGGAATGACGGCCTTAAGGAGCGGTGATAAAATGAGATAATTCATTTCCGCGCCAACATGTCTTGCACAGTCTTCACCAACGCCGCCTCCGGAACTGAAACTTGCGCTAGACGCTGTGAGGCATATTCTTCACGCGACTCTATGTTCGCGGCCATTTCGGAACCGAGGCGCAAATCCTTGATCTGCACTTCGCCTTTGGCTTTCTCATCACCGCCTTGAATTACCACCAATGGGCTCCCACGTTTATCGGCATATTTCATCTGCTTGCCCATGTTGGACGTGCCAATATACATCTCGGCGCGAATGCCAGCGCCGCGAAGCTGCTGCACGAATGTCCAATAATCACCTTGGCGCTCTTTATCCATCACGGTCACGACAACAGGTGCGAGTGTGTCTTGCGTGGCGGCCTTGCCTACAAGTTTCAGCGCCGCATAAAGCCGCGACACACCGATGGAAAAACCCGTGGCCGGAGTCTGCTGGCCCGTGAAGCGCGCAACAAGATCATCATAACGCCCACCGCCACCGACAGAACCAAAGCGCACGGTGTTGCCGTTTTCATCTTTGGTGTCCATGAGGAGTTCGCATTCGAACACGGGGCCAGTATAGTATTCGAGGCCACGGATAACTGAAGGATCGATGCGAACATTTTGATAGCCATAGCCAGCAGACTCTGTCTGCCCGATCATGGCTTTCAATTCTTCAATCCCTTGCTGACCAATTTCGGATTCACCAACCGCGTCTTCAAAGTTTGCAATCGTCACTTCGTTGCTTGCGCCACGCGAGCCTGAGCCTCGAACCCCAAATCCAGTAAAGTTGAGAATGCTATTAACTTGGTCAACTGAAAGACCTGCTCCATCAGTGAAATCACCTGATTCATCTTTTCGACCTTTACCGAGTAATTGTGCAACACCGTCTACGCCTAGACGATCAAGCTTATCGATTGCTCTCAATACGGTCATTCTCTTGGACGCCATTTCATTTCCAAGCAAGCCGTTCACTTCCATAACTGCGTCCAGAATTTTTCGATTGTTTACCTTCACTAAATACGAGCCACGCGCAATCCCCAATGCCTCCATCGTATCGGCAGCCATCATGCACACTTCGGCGTCAGCAGCGGGTGAAGCACTGCCTACCGTATCTGCATCGAACTGCATGAACTGGCGAAACCGGCCCGGCCCCGGCTTTTCGTTGCGGAACACCCAGCCTTGGCGGTAGCTGCGAAACGGCGTGGGCAGTTTCTGATTATTCTCGGCCACATAGCGCGCCAGTGGTGCAGTTAAATCATAACGCAGCGAAAGCCACTGCTCATCTTCGTCTTGAAACGAAAACACTCCCGCATTGGGCCTGTCTTGATCGGGCAGAAACTTGCCCAGCGCATCGGTATATTCAATGAAGGGCTGCTCCAACGGTTCAAAGCCATAGGATTCATAAACCCGCTGAATGGTGGCCAGCATAGCCCGCGTGCCGCGAATTTCATCAGCTTCAATGTCACGAAACCCCTTGGCCACGCGGGCTTTGGGGCGGGATGGTTTGGCTTTATCGTTCATGGTGCAGGTAATAGTAGAGAAGAGGCGAATAGGGAATAGCGAGTAGCGAATGGTAAAAAGTGTTTCCTGCCCTATTCGCTATTCGCCATTCCCTATTCGCTTTTTACTTATCCCGCTTCACCACCTGCCGCTGCACGCCCAGACCTTCAATGGCAATCACCATCTTATCGCCGGGCTTTAAATACTGCGGTGGCTTCATGCCCATGCCGACACCGGGTGGTGTGCCTGTGGTGATAATGTCGCCGGGATGCAAAGTAAAAAACTGGCTGAGATAGGCTACCAAATAAGCCACGCCGTAAACCATGGTGGAGGTGTTGCCCGTTTGCATGCGCTTGCCATTAACGTCCAGCCACATATCCAAATTCTGCGGGTCTTTCACCTCATCGCGTGTGACCAGCCATGGGCCAACCGGGCCGAATGTGTCATAGCCCTTGCCTTTGGTCCACTGGCCGTGGCGCTCAATTTGAAATTCACGCTCCGACAGATCATTCACCACACAATAGCCCGCCACATATTTCATGGCATCCGCTTGCTTGATATTCTTGGCCTTGCGCCCGATGATCACGCCTAGCTCCACTTCCCAATCTGATTTTTCAGATTTGGGCGGAATGGTCACTGTGTCATTCGGGCCAGAAAGGCAACTCACTTGTTTGGTGAATACAATCGGCTCTGGCGGAACAGTCATGCCGCTTTCTGCCGCATGGTCTGAATAGTTGAGGCCAATGGCGATAAACTTCTGCGGATTGGCAATGCAAGACCCAATGCGCGGTTTGCCCGCAACCATCGGCAGCTTGGCCACATTCACTTTGCGTAATTTGGCAAGGCCCGCTGGCGAAATCGCCTCCCCATCCAAATCCTTAATCACTTTGGCAAGACTTCTGATCTTGCCATGTTGATCCAGAATGCCCGGCTTTTCTTTGCCCTTGGGGCCATAGCGGAGGAGTTTCATGTGTCGTCCCATTTCTGCGCAGTTGAATGCCAGCGCGGTTTATATCGCGAAGCCAAAATGGCAATGATTGAAGGCAGTGTCAAAAGCTTTGCGTGAGGAACAAAAGGAATTGCTGCATCATAACCATCAAACGACCAGAGCAGCATTATTGCCTCTGATGGCAAAGGCCGTTCGATCAATTTCGACCATCATGCCATCCACCCTAATCGCCGTCAAACGTGCCACCGCCATTGCCCATCATCGTGCCACGCTGCGGCACGGCGCACAGTTCACCGTTTGGATTGACGCTGTTTTGAAGCGGCATCATAGCCCAATAGATTGTGCCGTCCCACATTGCGAATATCAGTCTCGCCGCACAGTGCCATGGTGGTATCCAGTTCTTTACGCAATATATCCAATGCGCGCGTTACACCCGCTTCACCCGCGGCACCAAGCCCATAGATATAAGCGCGCCCGATGTAGGTGCCTTTTGCGCCCAGAGCGATCGCTTTCATCACATCAATGCCGGTGCGAATGCCGCTGTCAATATGCACTTCAATCTTGTCACCCACGGCGTCGACGATGGGCGCTAACATCTCAATCGTGGTTGCACCACCATCCAACTGCCGACCACCATGATTGGAAACAATGATTGCATCAGCGCCCAGTGTGGCGGCAATCTTTGCGTCTTCCACATCATTAATGCCTTTAAGTATAAGTCTGCCACCCCACTGCTTACGGATAAAATCCACCGAACTCCAATCCAGCGTTTGATCGAACTGGCGATTGGCCCATTCATTCAGCGAGGATAAATCCTTCACATCTTTGGCATGGCCAACGATATTTCCGAACTGGCGATTTTTCGTTCCCAGCATGCCCATGCACCAGGCAGGCTTTGTCATCATATTGATAATATTGGGAAGCGTGAGTTTCGGTGGCGAAGACAAGCCATTTTTCACATCCAAATGGCGTTGCGCCAAAATTTGCAAATCAAGCGTGAGCACAAGGGCCGAGCAGTTTGCAGCCTTGGCCCGGTTCACCAAATCTGTCGCAAAGCCACGGTCACGCATCACATAAAGCTGAAACCAGAACGGTTTTTCACAGTGCTTGGCAACTTCTTCGATGGAGCAAATGCTCATTGTCGAAAGTGTGAATGGCACACCCGCTTTTTGCGCAGCGCGACAGCTTAGAATTTCACCATCGGCATGTTGCATCCCAGTTGAACCGACAGGGGCAAGGGCAATGGGCATCGAAACGTCCTGCTCCACCATCTTCGTTTTCAAACTACGCCCATCTATGTTTACTGCGACGCGTTGGCGCAATTTAAAAGTGGAAAATGCCTTAGTGTTTTCCTGAAACGTTTGCGTGGTGTAAGAGCCGGTCTCACAATAGTCATAGAACATTTTGGGCGTACGGGCCTTGTACAGGCGGCGCAGGTCATCAATGGCGGGGGCTTGAGAGGGCTTCATCCCTAACTGCATAGCTTAGCCTTGCACTAAATTCAAACGTCAGAACTTCCCAATCAAATTGATAAATACACCGTGATTATCATGGCTGATGTGGGTGATGTCATCGCTGAAGTCGCCAAAATTATAGCCAATGCCGAGCTTAAAGTTATCGCCAATCTCGCGGTAAATTGCAGCAACGAACCCATAGTCGGTGCTGCCTGTGGTGGGAGACCAAAGCCCGCGGGCTTCAGCCATCATGTCCCATTCTTTCACGATGTGATAATCGACGCGTAACACGCCAAGATGGGCCTGCGAATAAGTCCAGTCTGAACCGGCTGCCCGGTCACGAAGCTCACCAATGCGGAAACCATATTTTGCACCCAAGGCCAGCTTTTCATTGATATTATAAATAACATCTCCCGAGAACACATGACTGATCTGGGCGGGGCTATAGGTTGTGCCGTCCGCTGTCACCTGGCCCGCTCCGGGGTTGTCATAAAGGAAGTTATATTTCACCAAAGCATTGATGCGGTCGTTCGTTGCGGGGCGGTAAGCAAAGCCCACCACCCCGTTGATATAAGCTGAATTCTTAGTGTCAATTGTGGCATTGGAAAGCACCACATCCAAATTAGCCAAGGCACGCCAGTCTTGGCTCATCTTCATGCCAAGGCCAAGTTGCAGCAAGTAAGACATGATCTCGCCCGTACCGTCCGTCGAATAATCCCAGCGCGCTTCGCCCTTTACTTTGCCGTCTATTCCGCCCTTATCGTGATAAATCACGGCCAACGAGGCGGCATCGCGGTAGATGTCTGGATTCTTTAGGTGTGTCGTTGGATTAACCGAACCGTCATAGATGCGCCCAACTTGAGCCGCCCCTTCAACTTTCCACGCGGGGGCAGGCGTATAGGCAACGCCGTAAGCCTGGTTGACGCCGTAGCGCTGGCCGAAAAAGTCGTAGTTATTTTCAGTAAAGGCTGACCATTGGTCATTGAAGCGGTGATGCGCACCAATTGAAATGGTTCCAAGATCATCACCACTCAACAGATAGGTTTGCCCCGGCGTGGTGCTGCGGTATGCATCACGGTGATAGCCGAAAACATAATGATCATCCGCCGTTGCGGCGTAATCAATAGATCCCGTTACATCTACACCCTGCGTACCGTAAGACGCTTCGCCAGCAGTGGTGATGCGGTCTGTAATTTTGCTGACGAATCCAACGCCGCCACGATTATCGGCCAGCATAGATCCGCTGAGCACAGCCGTGCCTTGGCCGAAAACATAAGCCTGGTGATCACGGTCCCACATGCGTGTTAGTTTCACACCGCCATCACCGCGTGTGCCACTTTGTGTGGTTCCGATCGAAATGCCCGTTTGTTCGGTATATTTCGCATAAGGTTCAACTAACCAATTGTGAGAAACCGGAATGGCCAGCCGCCCTGTTCCGGCACGCGTCAAACTTTGACCCGTCACATTGGTTTCGCTGTAATCAGCCTTGGCTCTCACATCGCCAGCCACTTTCACGTCAGCAAAAACACCCCACTTGATTGTCTCGGTGTTGGCTTGGGTTTCAACCGACGAGAAGCCCGGGTCATAATGTTCAATGCGG
This sequence comes from Hyphomicrobiales bacterium, assembly GCA_043749835.1. Classification (GTDB taxonomy): domain Bacteria; phylum Pseudomonadota; class Alphaproteobacteria; order Rhizobiales; family Aestuariivirgaceae; genus Aestuariivirga. Next base: position 1,625 of record JAYVCU010000177.1, on the reverse strand, counting down.
CCAGCAATGTCGCCGCTGGCTTTGCCTTTCGTCACTTCTTCAAGATTAGCGGCTCCTTCCACGCGCCACGCATTGGCGGGAACACCAACAATGCCTGCACCCGCCGTGGTTTGCGTACTCAGGCCGCCATCGATCGAGTAAGTTGAGCCAAAGCCCGGCCCTTCCGAATAGGCAACTTCCGCTTCCACATAAGTCCGGTCCGATGATTGCACGCGCATATCGCCGCCGTAAATGCTTTGGTCTGCTGATTGTTGACGCTCACGCATCCCAGAAGCACCCAGCCGCACATGATCCCCCAGCCATGTTTCAGCACGGCCGCCATAAACATAAGCGCCCGTATCTCCGGTAACCGGTTCATAGGCGTAATGCACGACAAGATAGTTTTCATAACCGCTTGATGTGTTCGAAGGCAGCGGGGAATTCAGCACCACAACGCCATTGACTGAATCAATCCTGTAATCTGTACCCGACGCAAGCTGTGTGCGTGAAACCACAAAGCTCGTAACTGCGTTGCGCACTTCAACACTAATAATTTCCGATCCCGCGGTAATGTCTTGGTGTTTCATGAAATAAGCCGAGCCCCCCGTACCGCGGAACACATCGGTTTGGGGCACCGTGGAGGGCTGTGCTGCGTAAACATCCAGCCTCTGTTTAGCATGGCCCTCTCTTGTCACTTGATCTGAACGATAAACACCACTCGCACCATAAAGTGAGCGTTGCGATGCCATGAATTTCGTGCCGGTGATATCGGTTCTGATATTGCCCCACGTCACCGAACTGGGGCCGCGCTCTAAGCGCACATAAAATTTGCCGCTGGTGGGCGCATCTTCAACCAGCGTGGAATCATCGCCGTAAACCGGATAATAGTCATTGGGGCTGATGCGCTTGAGCATAGCTCGCGGATCTTTACCGGCGATGCCAGTCAACATATCTTGCAACGTGCCTTCGCCCGTATCTGCCGAAGCGGTGAGGATATATTTGCCTTTGATTTTACCTTTTAAATAGAAAGCGGCACGGCCGCGCGTCCACGTACCAGGAAATTCATCAACGCCTGTGTGCTCCACAATGCCATTACCGAAATTATGGCCGACAGTGAGATCGGCAAGCCCGACGCCAAACCATTCATCCGCTGGCACTTCAATTTCGCGCACGAAATGCAGGCCCTTGCTATCTTGCAAAACTGAAACATCAATGGCATGTGCGCCCGGTGGTAACATACGCTGCACCACAAAGGCATTGCTGCCATCAACCGGCACAGGCTCTCCCATTACCTGCACATCATGGCCCAGCGGAATGTTCTTGCCATAGACTGTGACCGCCCCGCCGAACACGCTGATGTTGCGGACAGCGGTACGGTCATCACCATAACCGGGGGCAACGACCTCACGTGTCGTTCGAGCCAGAGCCAAGTTCGTTGCGCTATGTTTAATGGGCAATGGCCGCGTTTCATCAAAGCGGCTATCACGATCATAAACCCGCAAAACATATTCCATTTCTGAAGGCGCATCCAGCGGCATCACCCACTCGGCTGCACCGGACGTGGGAACTGGAATGACGGCGTAAGGAGCAGAACCAGCAGAGGCGTCCTTCGAATAAACCCGCACTTCGCCGCGTGCGATCCACGC
>JAYVCU010000176.1:0-2271 GCA_043749835.1 Hyphomicrobiales bacterium | reverse complement strand
CGTTTGCCCATTCCAGTTCAACGCCGCTTTTGCCTGCAAATACAGGACATATTTATCTGGACCGCCAAACGGAGCCATCTGCGCTTCCAGATTGGCTTTCAAGCCTGCACCTTCCAACTCCAATTTCTGTTTATTGGCCTCTGCGTTCACTTTGGTAGACTCGGCCTGGCCGCGCGCCTGTTCAATGGCTGCATCAGCTGCACCCTTGGCTGTGGCCGCCACCTGCAGTGCTTCAAACTGTTTGGTGCGAAGCTGGTTTTCGGCAGCAATGGCGCCATTCTTCGCCATTGTTGCCTCATCAATTGATCGCATGAAATTTTCAGACGGCTTTATACTGGCAATTTGCAAACTATGGGCAGAGATGCCGAACAGACCCTCGGCCGAGGCGGTAATATCCTTTTCCACCTGTGCTTGGATCACTTCCCGATTAATATTCACGTTAACCATATTTTGAACGGCAAACACCCGCGCCGTACGGTCATGCGTGACCGGAATAAGTTGGTCTTCAATGTCGGTATTTCCGGCACGACCCACTTCATACATCACGTGATAGGCCTGCGCTGGGTTAATGGTGTAGTTGAAGTTCTCCTCAATCGAAACTTTTTGATTGTCCACCGTCAAAACATCAAAAGCCGGAATGTGAATTGTTTGCAGCGTTACCCGCAACGTGTCGGCTTTGTCGATAAAAGGCAGCTTGAAATGCAGCCCTGGCCCCAGCGGTTGATTTCTGGGATAGAGAACCGTGCCAAAGCGCCGAACATTACCAAGTTCTGTCTGGTCAATGGTAAAAAACGAATCGGAAAGTGCAAAAGCAATTAAAGCCAAAGCCACCACCGGGAGGATCCAGCGTTTTGTATCTATTTGCCGACTGCCCGCTGGCCCGAGATTGATTGTTTGCATGTGATTCTCCCAAAATCCAAGTTTATGCCAAGTCGACCCGTCTCAATAGCCAAAGGCCAACCGCAAAGGCCTTCATCTTCTACATAATTTACTCTACACTAATCAGATGCTTTTCATCCGTATTCTTCTGCTTACGTCTCTGTTTGCTTATAGCAGCGTTTTGGCCAGAGCCGAAAGTAACGCAGCAGCTTTTGATACTCTCGCGCGAAATGCAATTTTAATCGATGCCAAATCCGGTTCTGTTTTTTTTGAAAAAGACGCCGACACTGCCATTCCGCCTGCATCGATGAGTAAGCTCATGACCCAGGCAATCGTGTTTGACATGCTTAAACGCGGTGACTTAAAACTGGATCAAGAAATTTTAGTAAGTGCCGATGCCGTAAAACGTGGCGGAGCCGATGCCGGCAGTTCCACGATGTTTGCCTTGCCCAATTCCAAAATCAGCGTGGATAACTTGTTGCATGGGGCAATTATTCAATCGGCAAATGATGCCTGCATCGCTTTGGCCGAAACTATTGCCGGCACAGAGCCAGCTTTCGCCCAACGCATGATGAGCAAGGCGCAAGAGCTTGGCCTCAAGAATTCCCACTTCGCCAATGCAACAGGCTTGCCAGACCCCGGCCAACGCATGAGTGTGCGTGATCTTGCGGCGCTCGCCCGATATATTATTCAGACTTATCCGGAGAATTATAAACTCTATAGTGAACCGCAATTTACGTGGAGCAAAATAACCCAGCAAAATCGCAATCCCTTATTAAAGGATTATCCGGGCGCAGACGGCATGAAGACCGGATACACCAAAGAATCCGGTTATGGCCTTGTTGGATCTGCCACCCGCGGTGGGCGTAGGCTAATTATGGTAATCGCTGGATTAGAATCAGTCGTTAAGCGCAGAGCCGAAGCGCAAAAACTTTTGGACTATGGCTTTAGTCAATTTCGCTCCATCAACTTATACGATGCCGGTGACATTGTTACCAAAGTTCGCGTTTGGGGCGGACAAGAACGCTGGGTGAACTTAGTGGTGCCAGATATTTTTCGCGTGTCATTAGCGCCGTTCGAGCAAGACAAAGCCGAACTTCGCCTGAGTTTTAAGGGCCCCTTGATAGCCCCAGTAAAATCGGGTGAAAATGTAGGCACAGTGAAAGTGTATGTCGACGGCAAAGCCATTGCTGAGGCTCCGTTACAAACGGCTGCCGATGTGTCTGCCACTCCTTCGATGTGGAAGAAGGCCGCAGATAGCACGTTGATCATGTTGTTTGGCGGCTGATGTTCATCACCATTGAAGGCGGCGAAGGCACAGGTAAGTCAACGCAAGTCAAATTGCTGGCGGAACGCCTGCGAGCGCAAGGCAAAGAAGTGGTCACAACCCGC
>JAYVCU010000175.1:0-4430 GCA_043749835.1 Hyphomicrobiales bacterium | reverse complement strand
CCTCATCGGCCGAGGCGGGCTGGTGCTCACGCCTGGGCCTTTTTTCGTTGCCTCGACGGTTATTACACTAACAGGTGGAACGGTCTTCCTGATGTGGTTGGGTGAGCAAATCACCGCGCGTGGCATCGGCAATGGGACTTCGTTGATCATTTTCTCCGGCATTGTGGCCAATTTGCCGAGTGGCGTTGCCGCGCTTTTGGAATTAGGTCGCACCGGCCAAATGTCGCCCTTCATCATTATGGGAGTTTTGGTCTTAGCGATTGCAGTTGTGGCCTTCATCGTGTTCTTTGAACGCGCTCAGCGCCGATTGCTTATTCAATATCCCAAGCGCCAAGTTGGCATGCAGATCACCCAAGGCGAAAGTTCGCATTTGCCGCTGAAGCTCAACACCGCTGGCGTCATTCCACCGATATTTGCATCTTCACTTTTGTTGCTGCCGTTGACGGTTGCCAATTTCTCGGCAGGCAAAGGGCCAGAATGGTTTAACGCTATTGTGGCGCTGCTGGGACATGGCAAGCCACTTTTTCTTTTGATGTATGCGCTGCTTATTGTATTTTTCTGCTTTTTTTACACTTCCATTATGTTTAACCCGAAAGAGACGGCGGAGAATCTCAAGAAATCAGGCGGCTTTATTCTGGGTATTCGTCCCGGAGAGCAGACGTCCGAGTATCTTGACCGCATACTCACACGTATCACGGTGCTGGGTGCCATTTACATGTGCATCATCTGCCTGATTCCTGAAATGATTGTGGGCTATTCCGGCATTCCTTTTTATTTTGGCGGCACGAGCTTGATGATTGTTGTTTCTGTGACACTTGATACCGTCTCACAAATTCAAGGGCATCTGCTGTCGCAGCAATATGAGCGCATGATGAAAAAGTCTTCGCTGCGGGGCCGCAGTAGATGAATGTGATACTGTTGGGGCCACCGGGGGCAGGTAAGGGAACGCAAGCAAAAATTCTGGAAGAGAAATTGGGTTTTAAGCAACTCTCCACGGGTGATATGTTGCGCGCTGCCATTACTGCGGGCACTGACATTGGCTTGAAGGCCAAAGCCATTATGGACCGCGGTGATCTGGTCTCAGATGATGTGATTATCGGCATTGTGTCGGAACGCCTTGATCAACCCGATGTTAAAAACGGTGTGGTGTTTGACGGTTTCCCGCGCACACCGGTGCAAGCCGATGCTTTGGACAGCATGTTGAATTCCAAAGGCCAGAAGCTCGACGCGGTAATTGAAATGCGCGTTGATGACGAGGCTTTGGTTCAGCGTATTAGTGGACGTTATGTGTGTGCCACATGCGGGCAGGGCTTTCATGATGAATTTGCCAAACCTAAAGTTGCAGGCGTGTGCGACGTGTGTGGCGGAACTGAATTTACCCGCCGCCCCGACGACAATGAAAAAATCGTTCGCGACCGATTGGGCGTGTACAACAGGCAGACGGCTCCACTGGTGGCTTACTACCGCCAAAAGGGCAATTTGCATGTGATTGACGGTATGGCTGACATCGCCAAAGTGACTGGCGATGTAAAAGCTGTGTTGGTTAAACTAAGAGGTTAGAAAATCAAGGCTTTGCGGTTGACGGGATGGAGAATCCCCTCTAAGGCGGGCGCACTTTCTAATCCAACGTTCAGGCTGGCCGAGAGGGCACTCTCTCTTGGCACGGCCTTGTGCCTTTCAAATGGTGCGCAGAGTTTGGTTTTTATTTTCATCGGCAGCCATATAAGCTGCTGATTTATTAAGGAGATTACAGTGGCCCGTATTGCAGGCGTAAACATTCCAACGGCAAAGCGCGTCGAAATCGCGCTGCGTTATATCAATGGCATTGGGCCAAACAACGCTAAGGTTATTTGTGGCGAAGTTAAAATTCCGGCTGCAAAGCGTGTGAATGAGCTCACCGACGCTGAAATTCTTGCTATCCGCGAAATTATTGACCGTGACTATACGGTAGAAGGTGATCTTCGTCGCGAAATCGCTGTGAACATCAAGCGCCTGACTGATTTGGGCTGCTATCGTGGCTTACGTCATCGCAAGGGCTTGCCAACGCGTGGCCAGCGCACTCACACCAACGCCCGCACCCGCAAAGGCCCTGCAAAAGCCATCGCTGGCAAGAAGAAATAAGGACACCTACATATGGCTAAAGAAGCTGCTCGCCCGCGCAAAAAAGAGCGCAAAAATGTATCATCCGGCATGGTGCATGTGAACGCCTCGTTCAACAATACCATGATCACCATCACCGATGTTCAGGGCAATACAATTGTCTGGGCTTCGGCCGGCAAGATGGGTTTTAAGGGCTCACGCAAGTCGACTCCTTATGCCGCTCAGATGGCTGGCGAACAGGTTTCGCGCGCTGCCATTGAACACGGCATGCGCACAGTGGAAGTGGAAGTGACGGGCCCAGGCTCTGGCCGTGAATCGGCATTGCGCGCTTTGCAGGCCGGTGGCCTTCAGGTGACGTCGATCCGCGATATCACACCGATCCCGCATAATGGTTGCCGCCCACCAAAGCGCCGCCGCGTCTAAGCAATTAAGTTTGCGCGCGGCGTTGGTGTCGCGCGTGTTTGAAAACCGAGTTTGGAAGGGCATACCCTTTCGGAGGCTAACGGGAACATGAACATGCAAGTCAATCAAAAGAATTGGCAAGAACTTATCCGCCCCAGCAAGATTGATATTCAATCTGGCAAGGATAAAAAGCGTATCGCCACGATCGTTGCTGAACCGCTGGAACGCGGCTTTGGCACTACGTTGGGCAATGCGCTGCGCCGCATCTTATTATCATCGCTGCAAGGCGCTGCTGTATCGTCCATCCAAATTGACGGTGTGCTGCATGAGTTCTCATCCATTGCAGGGGTGCGCGAAGATGTGACGGATATGATCCTGAACATTAAGGAAATTGCTTTTGCCATGCATGCTGAGGGCCCGAAGCGCCTGACGCTAAAGAAGACAGGCCCCGGACTGGTGAAAGCCAGTGACATTCAACAAAGCGCTGATGTGCATGTGTTGAACCCCGATCATGTGATCTGTGCGCTTGATCAAGGTGCTGAGCTGCGCATTGAATTCACCATCAATAATGGCAAGGGCTATGTGCCTGCCGACCGCAACCGTGCGGAAGATGCGCCGATTGGTTTGATCCCGGTTGACTCAATCTATTCGCCGGTGCGCCGTGTTTCATATCGCGTGGAAAACACCCGCGAAGGCCAGATCCTTGACTATGACAAGTTGATCATGACTGTTGAAACCAACGGGGCTGTGTCTCCTGAAGATGCAGTGGCTTATGCCGCACGCATTTTGCAAGACCAGATCAGCGTGTTCATCAACTTCAGTGAACCCACAGCCCACGTTGTGGAAGAAATTCGCCATGAGCTGCCCTTCAATGCGGCGTTGCTTAAGAAGGTGGACGAGCTTGAACTTTCAGTGCGCTCTGCCAACTGCCTCAAGAACGACAACATCGTGTACATCGGCGATCTGATTCAAAAGTCAGAAGCAGAAATGCTACGTACGCCGAACTTTGGCCGCAAGTCGCTTAATGAGATCAAGGAAGTTCTTGCTCAAATGGGCCTGCACCTCGGAATGGAAGTGCAGAACTGGCCACCCGAAAACATCGACGAGCTCGCTAAGAAGCTTGAGAGTCATTATTAAGATTTACTGTTAGGAGAATATCATGCGTCACGGTTTTAAAGGCCGCCAACTCAACCGCACGTCGGAACATCGTAAAGCGATGTTTGCGAATATGGCTGCATCGTTGATCAAGCATGAGCAGATCGTTACAACTCTGCCAAAGGCGAAGGATCTTCGCCCTATTGTTGAAAAGCTGGTGACCTTGGGCAAGAAGGGCGGACTTCATGCACGCCGTCAAGCCATTGCTCAAATGCGCGACATTGAGCAAGCCAAGAAGCTGTTTGATGTGATTGCCAAGCGTTACAAAGATCGTAAAGGTGGTTATCTGCGCATCATGAAGGCTGGCTTTCGCATGGGCGACAACGCGGCTGTGGCCGTGATTGAATTTGTCGACCGCGATGTGACAGCCAAGGGCAAAGACTCAGGTCCATCACAGAAGAAGGAAGAGGCTGCGGCTTAATCCTTTAAAAAAATAGAATTTGAAAAGGCCGGAGATATTCCGGCCTTTTATCTTTGTCGGTTATTGTTTTCGGAAAAAATGAAATCACTGGCATGTAGATTAGCGGCAGAGAAGCACCACCCACGTGGTGCGTAAGGGGGAGGGAACCATTAACAGCCCCAGCACTTGCCCCCTCAAGTGGCGGTAAGGTTAGTCCCGGCACTTGCCTCTCAACCTGCTCTTAATAAAAATTTAACCACTTTGCTTGACTTCAAATTCACAATAGGGGCGCAAAACTCGATAAAATTTTATGGAGTTTATCGTGCGCTCTGCTTATTTGAAGTTCGTTGCTTTATCAGCTGTCACATTAACA
>JAYVCU010000174.1:0-21264 GCA_043749835.1 Hyphomicrobiales bacterium | reverse complement strand
TTTCACAATCTCAAATGGCCTCACTGGGTGATCTTTCGCAAGATGCGGCGACAGCGCCAAAGCTGAAAGTGATTCCACAGCAAGTAGCGGCGGCATATGCAACTGATACCGCCGACGCCGAACGTGCAAATGCTGGCATAGCTGATAGCAAAGTCAGTACTGGGCGCGTTGTGCCCAAGCCGCGCGTTAAGCCCATTGAAGTGATGTTGATGGCCGCTGCCAATATGAAGGTGGCACCACAAATGATCCGTATTAACGCAGCTTCAGCGCCGCCGCCAAGCCAGAGCGGGCGTGACACGCCGTCGCCTGTGGCTGATAGCCTTGGTACGCTGATGGAAGCCGCCGCTGTGGATGATGTTCCGGTGCAAGGCGTTAAGAGCAAGACCAGTCTTGCAACTGACTTGAAAAATGGTTCGGCCAAAGGGCCTGGGGTGATCAAGCCGATGATTGCCTCGATTGGTGGCGATATTGACTGGTGGCCGCAACTGTTCTTGCGCGATGATGCAGCGGTGCGCCGCGATGGCCAGCCGCCACTCATCGGCACGCTGGATCAAGATGCGTTGCCGCGAGCTGCCATTCTTAACAATGTTGGTGGTGGTTCGTCGGCCTTTGCGGCCGATCTTTCAGAGGTGCAACATTCTGCCGAAGGCAAGGGCGATCCGCTGAGCAACGAGGAAGATAAGGTTGACCTTGGAGTAGACCTGTTGACGGTTGCTGGGAAGACTGCGAAGAATTGATTGGGTTTGGTTGCCCCTGATTTGAGCGCGTTTCAAATTTTTATTTTAACTCTTCATCGGCGGGCTTGACCCCGCCGATCCAGTTTTTGAGCTGCTAAACATGTTGAACCACTGGATGGGTGGATTAAGTCCGCCCATGAAGAGGGTGATGGAATTCACACATGTGGTTGTTGGTTTTCGATCAGTCTGATTTCGTCTTTGACCGCTGGCAAATTGGGGTTAATGGCGAGGGCTTGTTTGAATGCGACAATCGCTTCGTCACTTTTATTTTGCGCGAAGAGGATCATGCCTTTGCCAACCCACGCGCCAAAATTGCGCGGCTCGAGATCAAGCGCTTTGTCGATATCAATCATGGCGGCATCATAACGTTTTAACACGTAATAGAGCGAGGCGCGGCGATTCCAGGCTTCGGCGAAGGTGGGAAAGGTTTCGACCAACTGCGACAGCATTTGCTCGGCAGGATCAAGATCGCCAGCAGAAATAGCAGCCGAGGATTGCAGCAAAAGAACTGCAGCAGTTGATGAGGCATTATGCGACCAGATCTCCCAAACCTCTTGCTCGATACGAGAAACATCTTGGTGCGGCGAGGGGTTGTGCAATTTGCCCAGTAATGAATCAAGTTTTTGCTGGCGGGCCGCTTCAGGATTTTTCGGTGCCACGTCAACTGTGGTTGATGCGGCGGCTTGCGCCCATGCGGGTGCTGGCACTAACAGCAACGTTACGAGGATCAGGCTAAATCTCATTTAGCCATTGTAGGCGCGCGCGAGACATTTGAAAACAAAAAACCGCACACTACGTTTGGAGTTAAACGCGGCACTGATTCGTGCCGGAAACGAATTTAGCCTTGACGGGCCTTAAAGCGCGGATTGGTTTTATTGATGATGTAAACCCGACCTTTGCGGCGGATGAGCTTGTTATCACGGTGGCGCTTGGCCAGCGACTTCAACGAATTACGAACCTTCATGGTGTTTTTCCATAAGAAATGGGGCATGAAGCCCCTTTGAATGTGGTTTCGAATAGGCGATGGACTTGCGAGTGTCAACCCGTGTTGTAAACAGCTTTAAATGATGGCCTATGCAGATTTTTGGGTTAGCCTGGGCTGCCTTATGGCTGGGTTTTTGCTGATGGGGCACATGTACCGTGTTGAGCGTCGCCCGCCCAATTTGAATTCACCGCGCCTGATTCCCACAACTTTGCTGCTTTTGGTAGGGCTGTTCATTGTGCTTGGCGCTGGGGTGCATCTGTTGGGCTATTTCGGAATTCACCCGCCGCACGAAAAATTCTAGGCTTTCAACAGGGCTTCGACCTCATGCAGGTAAGGCATTGATGGGGCTGTGCCCATACGCGTGACGGAAATGCCGGCAGTCGCACTTCCGAAACGCGCGGCCTCTTCGGCTGAGGCGCCGCGTGCCAGGGCCGCAGCAAAGCCACCGTTGAATGCATCGCCTGCGCCTGTTGTATCTACTACCTTGCCACCGCTGAAAACAGGGATGTGGACGGATTTTCCAGACCCGTGCAGGAGTGAGCCTTGGCCACCTAAGGTTATCAATGCTGTGCCAACGCCTTTGGCCAGCAACACGTCTGCGGCTTTGCGGGCGGAGGCCAGGTCGGTTACCGCAACTCCCGTGAGTAAGCTGGCTTCACTTTCATTAGGCGTGCAGTAATCGCAGAGAGCATAAATGCCGTCTTCTAATTTTGCGGCAGGTGCAGGATTGAAAATGGTGATGACGCCGCTTTGTTTTGCCAGCTTCAGCGATGCCAAGGCTGCCGCGACGGGCGTTTCCAGCTGCACCATGAACACAGCCGAGTTGATTATGGCGTCATGCGCGGCTTCCACATCGGCAAGGCCCACTTGCCCTGCGGCCCCTGGCACCACGATGATGGCGTTGGCCCCGGTGCCTTCCTGAACATAAATATAGGCCGCACCTGTGGCATGATTTTCATCTTGTGGAATAAGCGCAGTGATGCCTTCTTTTTTATACATAGCTAAAGCTGCATCGCCGAACGTATCTTTGCCCACACGTGAGATGAAAGTAACACTGGCCCCTGCGCGAGCCGCAGCCACCGCTTGGTTGGAACCTTTGCCACCAGGACCTATGGCGAATTTTGAGCCAATTAATGTTTCGCCCATTTCAGGCTGACGTGCTGCCATGAACATCAGGTCTGCTGCATAGATGCCGAGAATGGCTACGCCTTGTTTGGCCATGCTCAAAATATCTGATCTGGTGAGATTACACCCATTTTAAAAAGGAAACAGCCATAAAAGCGGCGCTCGTGAGTTTGAATCACGGCATAGGCGTTCTTGGCTTTTTCATAGAAAGCGAAGCGCTCTACACCCACCAGCTTGAACTTACCGCCTTCAGCAGCGTCAATTTCCTTTTGAACTTCCTGGTGGATGGGCAAGATCTCATTTGGTTTGCCCACCACTTCCATGCGGCGAGCGGCATCATCAACAAATGTGTCTAAGGGGAACTGTGAAAGCACGGCACGCACGGTTATAGGCAAATCAGCATCGATGCGCAAAACGCGGCCAAAGGTGGTTTGCTTGGCAATACCCTCCGATGGAAAATTGGTATCGGCGATAACCAAGTCTTCGCCATGGCCCATTTGCCGCAAGGCATAAAGGACGTCAGCATTAAGTAAAGGGTGAACAGCTTTGAGCATTTTATTTCCTCCGTTGGCAACTCTATTCAGCCTTCATCAAATTTGCAAATTGAGATAGGGTTATGAATTCCACCAAAAGGAGTTGTCATGAAAATCCAAGCCATCAAAAACGGTGCCAATGTGCCCAAAGAAGTGAATGTGATTGTTGAGGTACCCGCTGGCGGTGAGCCGATTAAGTATGAGATGGACAAAGAGGCTGGCACTTTGGTGGTGGACCGCTTTCTCTATACTTCGATGCGCTACCCCGGAAACTATGGGTTTATTCCGCATACGCTTTCCGGTGACGGTGACCCGATTGATGTGTTGATTGCCAATCAACGCGCCATCATCCCCGGTGCTGTTGTGGCCTGCAAACCTGTGGGTGTTTTGAAGATGCAGGATGAAGCAGGCGGTGATGAAAAGGTAATTGCCGTGCCGGTGCCGCGCCTGACGCGACGCTATGAGAATGTGCATAATTATCTGGATTTGCCGGATATTACGGTGATGCAGATTGAACATTTTTTCACCCACTACAAGGATTTGGAAGTTGGCAAGTGGGTGAAGGTTTTGGGCTGGGGCAATGCCATTGAGGCCGAAAACTTGATCATGGAAGCTATCGAACGCCATAAAAACCATAAATAGCAAACCGTTAACCATAGTTAATACTTTACTAACGACTTGTGCCAATGCAGGATGAACCCAGATCGGCGACTTCTAACGTGATGGGTTTGTCATGGGTAAAATTGGATTATTGGGTTTAGTGTTATTTGTGGCGTCGCCTGCGCAGGCGGGGGTAAATGGGTTGACGATCACGTGCGATCAGTATGCAACTGCACTTGCAGATGAAGCCACCAAGGCGACTTTGCAACGCGCTGGTGAGCGTGAGACTTCAGGCCCAGGCAAAGTTTTGGTGATTGCTGCGGGCAATAAGTTTTTCATCCCGGCAAAGCAAGTTGATGACCGCAGTTTGGCACCAGCTTCGGCGTGGCAACGCATGCGCGATTGGAATTCGGCTTATGGTGAAGCACTGTGGCGCTGCAAACATTCAGATGATGTGACACTGCTGACGCGCAGGTAGGTTGGAACGCAACGTTTTTCAATCTCTATCGGCGGGCTTGACCCTCTGATCCAGTCTTTGCGTGGTTCTGAATGGGTGGATTAAGCCCGGCCATGGAGAGAAGAAAGATAGCAGTGTTAGCCTCAATACGCTCTTGAAATACAAAACGCTACGGCCTCGGTCAGCGCGTCTTTCCATTCACTGTCGGGGAAAATGGCCAGGGCATCGCAGGCCATGGAGCCATAGTGCCTCGCGCGTTCGTTGGTTTCTGATAGGGCGCTGTGGTTTTCCATCAGCTTGGTGGCATGGGCTAGGTCAGTTTCGGTCTGGTCGCCCTGCTCCATCACGCGCTTCCAAAAGGTGCGTTCTTTTTCGGCACCGCGACGGAAGGCCAAGACCACAGGCAAAGTAATTTTACGTTCACGGAAATCATCGCCCACAGATTTGCCTAAATCTGATTGTTTGCCAGAATAATCCAGCGCGTCATCAATAAGTTGAAATGCGATGCCAAGGTTACGTCCATACGATTCCAACGCTTCTTGCTCATTGCGCGGGCGGTTCGCAATCACGCCGCCTACTTTTGCCGCCGCCTGAAAGAGAGCTGCGGTTTTTGCGCCAACAACTTTCAGATATGAATCTTCTGACGTGCCGGTGTCCTGGCTGACCGAGAGTTGCAACACCTCGCCTTCCGCAATGGTGCAAGCGGCATCCGACAAAATACGCAAACAATCGAGCGAACCCGTCTCCACCATCATCTTGAAAGCCTGGCCAAGCAGATAGTCGCCTACCAAAACAGAGGCCTGGTTGCCCCAGATGATGCGCGCTGCCTGCTTGCCACGGCGCATATCACTTTCATCCACCACATCATCATGCAACAGCGTTGCGGTGTGCATGAATTCTACCGACATGGCCAATTTCAAATGATGCAAACCAGAATAGCCACACATGCGCGCGGCGGCCACGGTGAGCATGGGGCGGATGCGCTTACCACCCGAGTTAATCAGATGGCCTGCAAGTTCCGGAATCAATTCCACATGGCTTTGCGCTTTTTCAAGGATGAACTCGTTCACCAAGGCCATATCCGCATGGGTGAGTTTGACGAGCTTATCCAAGCTGGCCTTGGGTTTTTCAGTTCCACTGTCAAACGCGATGACAACGCCCATGCTAACCTCTTTTGATGATTACAGCAGGCTTGACCACTAAACCGAAGGTGGCGCATTGCCGCTGGCCAGGCCAGGCGCGCTGCGGTAACGTTTGCGTAACCATAAATGTTTAGGTTTAGCCGTAATGGAATTAGCTGCGCAAATTCAGATCTCACAACCGTCCCGATCTCCGAATGGTTCTACAGTGCCCCATTCGATGACTGATGATGCATTTTTGGGTGGAAAGCTACAAATACTGCAACCTGAAAAGGGTTACCGGGCAGGCATAGACGCCGTATTTCTTGCATCGACCATTCCGGTGAAAGAGGGCGAAACCGTCTTTGAGGCCGGTATTGGTGGCGGCGTGGCATCGCTTTGCATTTTAGCGCGCAATCCCCTGGTGCATGTGACCGGCATTGAAGCAAACATGCGCTATGCCGTGCTGTGCGAGCAAAATGCCAAGCGCAATGAGTTCGGAAATTCAGTGCGGGTGATTCATGCCGATGTGAAAGATGCCATGCGCCGCGATTTGGCGACGATGCCTGAGCATGGATCTTTTTCGCACGCTTTCGCCAATCCGCCGTTTTTTGATGAAGGCAAAGTGACAGCTTCACCCAGCATACTGAAAGCGCAAGCGCATGCTTTTGGGCCGGATGATCTTGATCAATGGATCAAGCTTTTGCATGCCATGGTAACGTTACGTGGCAGTGTGACAATTGTTCACCGCGCTGAAACTCTTGGCAAACTGCTTTGCGCCATGGAGCCGCGCTTTGGTGACATTCGCGTGGCACCTTTATACGCGCGAGACGGCAAGGCAGCCTCGCGCGTGGTGGTGCAGGGTTTGAAAGGCAGCCGCGCACCTTTGCAGCTGCTGCCAGGATTGATTTTGCACAATGATGACAACAGTTTTACGGCAGATGCCGAAGCCATCCTGCGCGATGGCGCCATGTGGCGGTTGCGGTAACGACTTACTCCAAGTGATAAATTGAACCGCGCCGTCATACTCCACGGACGCGGAGTATCCACCTTCGACGCATTTACCATGGCAACCATGGATTCCCGAAACTTCAAATCTCAAGCAATCGCGATAAGCAGGAACCATAAACCGTCGATAACGTTAAAGTGGCTCAAGATTCTTTGATGGTATCTCATCGCACTTTGTTTTGATTGATAAGGAGAATGGATTTGAAAGCTCTTACCTGGCACGGCAGCGGGAAGATCCAATGCGACACGGTGGCTGATCCGACCATTGAAGAACCCCACGATATTGTTGTGAAGGTCACTTCCTGTGCAATTTGCGGTTCGGATTTACACCTGATGGGTGGTTTCATTCCCCATATGGAAAAAGGTGACATTCTGGGTCATGAGTGCATGGGGGAAGTGGTAGAAAAAGGCAGCTCTGTCAAAAATCTAAAGATCGGCGACCGTGTTGTGGTTCCGTTTAATATAGCGTGTGGTAAATGCCGCATGTGCAAGAACGAACTGTATTCCTGCTGCGAACGGGCAAACCGCAAGAAAGAACTTCAAGTTGAAGCTTATGGCTATCCCCTTGCAGGCGCTTTTGGCTTTGGCCACAGCGCGGGCGGGTATTCTGGAGGACAGGCGGAATATGTAAGAGTGCCGTTCGCCGACGTTGGGCCGCTAAAGGTTAACAACGACCTCACAGATGAACAGGTGCTGTTTCTCTCCGATATTTTTCCGACTGGTTATATGGCAGCGGAAAATTGTGACATTCAGGCAGGACAAACGATTGCTGTATTTGGTTGTGGTCCGGTGGCTCAGTTTGCAATCATGTCTGCATTTTTATTAGGTGCAAAATCAGTTATTGCAATCGATACCGTGCCCGAACGGCTGCGAATGGCAAAGCGGAACGGTGCCATCACCGTGGATTTTGGGAAGGGTAAAGTCCAGGATCAGATTCGCGAATTAACAGATGGAAAAGGTCCTGATGCGGTCATCGATGCGGTAGGACTAGAGAGTCATGGAGCGCAAGGAACAATGGAGCGGGTGGCATCTGCCGTTAAAGAGACGCTTACGAGTTCGGAGCGGACGTATTCTTTGAATGAAGCTATCCTGGCCTGCCGGCCTGCGGGGATCGTTTCAGTCCCGGGTGTTTATGGAGGCGAGGTCGGTCCAGTGGCGATGGGAGCTTTTATGAACAAGGGCCTGACCATGAAGACGGGTCAAACTTCTGTAAGGAAGTATATGCCAAAGCTTTTGAAAATGGTGGAAGATGAAAAGATCGATCTCACTTCTGTAATTACCCATCGCTCGAAAAAATTGGAAGACGGACCGGATCTCTACAAGACCTTTAGAGACAAAAAGGATGGTTGCATAAAAGTAGTAATCCATCCCTGATAGGCTAGCCTGGTCGGTTCAACTGACAGAGCTTTGGCCGTGTTTGGATTGCCGCGTTCGCCGGAGTGACCAGGGAGGATGGGCTTGATGTGTTATGACGCAACGACTATCAGACCGCTATGTTCAAACGCCTCAAGCGCCTGTTCGGCACATCTAATCCTGTTGTGAATGTAATCCGGCTTGAAGGCGTTATTGCTTCAGGGCGAGGCCTATCGGCGATGTTGAATGCCAAGTCTTTAGAACCGGTTCTGGTGAAGGCTTTTCGCCAGAAACCGGCAGCTGTGGCATTGGCGATTAATTGCCCCGGTGGATCGCCGGTTCAATCAGCGCTGATTGCGTCACGCATTCGCGCACTGGCAGGCGAAAACAAAATACCAGTTTATGCTTTCTGCGAAGATGTGGCTGCATCGGGTGGTTATTGGCTGGCCTGTGCGGCTGATGAAATTTATGCAGACGAAAATTCCATCGTAGGTTCCATTGGCGTGATTGCCGGTGGGTTTGGTTTTCCCAAAGCTTTGGCCAAACTGGGTGTGGAACGGCGTGTGCACACAGCGGGCCTATCCAAAAGCACCAATGATCCTTTCAAGCCTGAGAGGCCTGAGGATATTAAAAAACTAAAATCCATTCTAGACGAGATGCATGAGAGTTTCAAAGCCCTGGTACGCCGCCGCCGCGCTGGAAAATTGAAGGTCAGGGAATCAGAATTGTTTAATGGCTCTTACTGGACGGGTAATCGTGCTGAAAAGTTGGGATTGATCGACGGTATCGGACACATCACACCTGTTTTGAAAGCCAAGTTTGGCAACAAAGTTGAAATCAACGACATGAAGGAATCCAGAGGTTTGAGGGCGCGACTTTTCGGGCTGAACGCGCGTCATGGTTTGGCCACAGAGTTTGTTGAGCGTGGCTTGACGGCGTTGGACGAGCGTGGCTTGTGGGGGCGCTATGGCTTGTGATAGTTTGTTGAATTAGAGGAGATCACCATGGGTTTTTTGCGGAATATGTTGATGCTAGTGATCGGCTATTTAGCGATTAGAACGCTGAAGCGGGCTATTGAAAATGTCGAAGCGCAAAAAGTTAAAGTGAAAGCCAAGGCCGGTCATTTCGCTGCGAAAATGCCGACGTTGAAGCTTGATCCTGTGACTGGCGTTTACAAGCCAGAGGTGTGAGCGACGTTGAAAAGAGGTTGCACCAGGTTTACGGTGCATCGTCGTCTGCTGAACTTTCTAAAACTTATGATGAGTGGGCAGCATCTTATGATGAAGACATGCTGCAAACGGGGTATGCCCACCCGGCTGTTATTTGCGGTTTGATTTCCAGATATGTGACGGATTTAAGCGCGCCATTGCTTGATGCGGGTGTGGGCACAGGTGGCGTCGGGCAGTTGTTGCATACGCTGGGCTTTCGTAATCTTCACGGGTTCGATATGTCTATGGGCATGTTAGCCAAGGCGCGTTTACGTGGGATTTATAGTGGCTTGCACCGTGGTGTTTTAGGTGAGGCATTGGATTTCAATTCCGGCTCATTCGCTGCGATTCTGAGCACGGGCACTTTCACCACAGGTCATGCGCCGGCTTCGAGTTTTGCTGAGCTGGCACGTATATTGCGGCCTGGAGGGTATTTGATTTTCACGGTCGGGGAAGCGCTTTGGCGTGAGGGGGAATTTGGTGCGGTACTGAAAAAACTTGTGACTGATGGTGAGTTGCAGCCAGTTTGGCAATCGGCACCTTATCACCCTATGCCACATTCCAAAACTGAAAGTCATTTCACCACCATGGCGCAGGTTTATCAGCGGGCTTGACCCTTCGGCCCCGTGACTCTATTCGCCTCGTATGGCATTGAATCCGACCAAATCTTTCCAAGACCTGATCCTTACGCTGCACAATTATTGGAGCGATAAAGGCTGTGTGATCTTGCAGCCCTATGACATGGAAGTGGGGGCTGGCACGTTTCACCCAGCCACCACTTTGCGCTCGGTTGGGCCGCGGCCCTGGAAGGCGGCTTATGTGCAACCATCGCGGCGCCCTAAGGATGGACGCTATGGTGAGAACCCCAACCGCCTGCAGCATTATTATCAATATCAAGTGATCATGAAACCATCACCGCCCGATTTGCAAGAGCTGTATCTGGGCTCGCTTGCCGCCATTGGTCTTGATCCGATGCTGCATGACATTCGCTTTGCCGAAGATGATTGGGAAAGCCCAACGCTGGGAGCAGCGGGCCTTGGCTGGGAGGTGTGGTGCGACGGGATGGAAGTTTCGCAGTTCACTTATTTCCAGCAAATGGGCGGCATGGAGTGCGTGCCCGTTTCGGGTGAGTTGACTTACGGCCTTGAACGTTTGGCCATGTATGTGCAAGACGTGGACAATGTTTATGATTTGAATTTCAACGGCCACGACGGGCTTGAGAAAATTTCGTATGGCGATGTGTTCTTGCAAGCTGAGCAAGAGTATTCGCGTTATAATTTTGAAGAGGCTGATACGGCGGCTCTGTTTTCGCGTTTTGCTGAATGCGAAAAAGAATGCCAGGCTTTGCTGGCAAAAAACGTTGAGGGCAACAAGCCGACTTTGGCTCTGCCCGCTTATGACCAATGCATCAAGGCCTCGCACACATTTAACTTGCTGGATGCGCGCGGCGTGATTTCAGTAACCGAACGACAAGCCTATATTGGCCGCGTGCGCGAGTTGGCCAAGGCGTGCTGCGTGGCATGGAGTAACACAGCAGGCGGGCGCGCCTGATGTCTGAACTTCTCATTGAACTTTTCTCTGAAGAAATTCCCGCCCGCATGCAAGTGAAGGCGGCGGCGGATTTGCGTGGCCTGATCACCAATGGTTTGGTGGAAGCGGGCTTGAACTATGAGGGGGCACGGCAGCATTCAACGCCGCGCCGCCTGGTGCTTTCGGTTGAGGGTTTGGATGACAAGGCCAAAGACACGGTGGACGAACGCAAGGGACCGCGCGTGGATGCGCCGCAAGCTGCAATTGACGGGTTTGTAAAATCGACGGGCTTGACATTGGAGCAACTGAAGAAACAGGACGATAAGAAGGGTGCATTTTATACGGCGACGATCCATCGTGCGGGCCGTGCAACGACGGATGTTGTGGCGGAATTGCTGCCCAAGGTGATCCGCGAATTTCCGTGGCCGAAGTCGATGCGCTGGGGCTCTGGCAGTTTGCGCTGGGTGCGGCCGCTGCATTCTATTATCTGCACGTTTGATGGTGAAGTAGTGCCGTTGGATGTGGACGGCATCAAAAGCGGCAATGTGACGAGGGGCCACCGCTTTCTGTCTGCTGGTGAGATCAGCGTGAAGCGCTTTGAGGATTATGATGCTGCCTTGCACAAGGGCCATGTGATTGTAGATGAAAAGGCACGTCTGGAATCCATTCGTCATGATGCAAAAAACCTCGCGATGGCGCAGGGTTTAGAGCTGATTGAAGATGAGGCTTTGCTAAAAGAGGTTTCGGGCCTGGTGGAATGGCCTGTGGTTTTGATGGGTGAGTTTGATGAGCGTTATCTCAGCGTGCCGCCGGAGGTGATTATCACCACCATCAAGAATAATCAGAAATGTTTTAATCTGCGCGCACGTGATGGCACGTTGGCCAATAAATATATTTTGGTGAGCAATCAGATTGCATCGGATGGTGGCACAGAAATTATTCGCGGCAACAACAAAGTGATTGCGGCGCGACTCTCGGATGCGAAATTTTTCTGGGATCAAGACCGCAAGGTTCCGTTGCAGGATTTGCTGCCGAAGCTGGATGCGATCACGTTCCATGCGAAGCTGGGTTCACAAGGTGAGCGGGTAAAACGCATCGCAGCGCTGGCTGGTGAAATTGCCAAGACCATTGGTGCTGATGTTATAAAAGCCCAGCTTGCCGCAAAGCTTTGCAAGGCTGATCTGGTGTCGGGCATGGTGGGTGAGTTCCCTGAACTGCAGGGGCTGATGGGCCATTACATAGCGTTGGAACAAGGCATTGATACAGAAGTGGCCGATGCTATTCGCGATCACTACAAACCGCAGGGGCCAAGCGATTCCATTCCGATTTCCAAGGTTGGGCAGGCTGTAGCGCTGGCGGATAAGTTAGATACGCTGGTGGATTTTTGGGCGATTGATGAAAAGCCGACGGGATCGAAGGATCCGTATGCGTTACGCCGAGCGGCACTTGGCGTCACTCGAATTGTTATTGAGAAACAAGTTAGTTTGCCGCTGCTAAAACTTCTTGAAGGCGAGATGTTCGCGGCTCATCAAAAATTACATTTATTGCGTACTGTCGAATCTTTCTCAGTCCAGGACCAGATAATCAGCAGTTCAAGGGACGTAGCGAAGCTCAAGGCTGCAGACCTCGTCGCCTTTTTCGCTGAGCGTCTAAAAGTCTATCTCAAAGACCAAGGAGCGCGGCATGATTTGATTGACGCGGTGTTCGCTCTCGGTGGGCAGGATGATTTGTTGATGGTGGTGCGCCGGGTTGAGGCCTTATCTAAATTTCTTCAAACGGAGGATGGAAAGAATTTATTGGTCGGGGTTAAACGCGCCTCTAACATATTGCGGGATGAAGAGAAAAAAGATGGCAAGGCTTACCGTGGCGATGTGAACCCCGGGCAACTAATCAAGGGCGAAGAAAAAACTTTGCACTCCGCCATTTCACAGGCTTCGGCGCTGGCGCGCAAGGCCGTGGAGCATGACGATTTTGAGGGCGCCATGAAAGCCATCGCCAAACTGCGTGCGCCCGTGGATGAATTCTTTGAGGGCGTCATTGTGAATGACAAGGACGCCACCTTCCGCGAAAACCGTCTGCGCTTGCTCAACCGCATCCGCGAGGCTGTGGCTGAGGTTGCGGATTTTTCTAAAATTGAGGGATAGTGGCTACAGCCGTGACTAGCCGGGCGACGCGGCCCACAGCACGAATGCAATGAGCGCCACGCTGCGACGCGCAAATTTTAATTCGTAAGGCATAGCGTCCAACTTATGAATGAATTAAATAGCTGGCAATGAGTCTTTCAAAATCATCATCCAAGCCCAACTATGCTTATGAACGTGCCTCTGGGCACAGTGTTATTTGTGGCGTGGATGAAGCTGGGCGGGGGCCCTGGGCGGGGCCGGTTTGTGCCT
This sequence comes from Hyphomicrobiales bacterium, assembly GCA_043749835.1. GTDB lineage: Bacteria > Pseudomonadota > Alphaproteobacteria > Rhizobiales > Aestuariivirgaceae > Aestuariivirga. Next base: position 8,217 of record JAYVCU010000174.1, on the reverse strand, counting down.
GTGCGGTGATTTTAAATCCGCGGAATATACCAAAAGGTTTGAACGACTCGAAAAAGCTGACGGAAGTTGCCCGCGAGAGGCTTTACCCCCTCATCATGGCAGCTGCTGAAGTGGGCGTGGGGCTGGTTTCAGCAGCTGAGATCGATGAGATCAACATCCTGCAGGCCACTTATCTGGCGATGAGCCGCGCGGTGGCGGCCTTGGCGGCGAAACCCACGCTGGCCTTGATCGACGGCAACCGGGGGCCGACATTATTTTGTGCGACGCAAATGATTATTGGCGGAGACGGAAAGTCCGTTTCCATTGCTGCCGCTTCGATTATAGCGAAGGTGACACGTGACCGGCTGATGGTTGAGATGCACGCGGTTTATTCGGCTTATGGTTTTGCCACGCATAAAGGTTACGGCACCGCCGCCCACGCTGCCGCTTTAGCCGAACATGGTCCGTGTACGGAGCACCGCAGAAGTTTTTCGCCGATTAGAAATTTTTTGGCAAAGAGCAATAGCAACGCTCCTTTCTCGATCGGCGGGCTTGACCCGCTGATCCAGTCTTCAAGCAGCAGTGCTCTTTGAAAGTCTCCATGGGCGGATCAAGTCCGCCCATGGAGAGGGGTTAATGCAGAATCGGTGACTGATAGAGCCTGATTTTAATGCCGCCATGGACAATGGGCTCAGATGGTTTTGCAAATGGCAGGCCAGTGGCTTTGGCAAGGCTGGCTTCATTGGTGATGAGGCCAACGCGCCAGCCCGAAAAGCCGTGGCGCAGAACGTGGCCCAAGCTGGCATAGAGGCCGCTGAGTTTTTTTAAATCGCCAATGCGGGCCCCATAGGGCGGATTGCAGATTACCAACCCGGGCGGGCCTTCTGGCCGCTTCAAGACGCTAATGGGTTGGTGCGCAAAGCTGGCACAATCCAGAACGCCGGCGCGTGCGGCATTGGCAGTTGCTGCTTTTATGGCACCAGCATCACGGTCATAGCCCAAGAAATGAAATTGGGTTTCACGGCGTGTTTGCATTTTCATTTTTTGCCATTCGCCATCATTGAAACTCGGCAATTTTTCAAAAGCATATTGACGCACACGGCCGGGTAAAAGGCCTTGGGCGATTTCCGCTGCTTCAAGAATAAATGTGCCAGAACCGCACATGGGATCAAGCACTGGCTCCAGCCCGCGGTAACTGCATTGGCGCAACATCATCGCCGCCATGGTTTCGCGCATCGGGGCTTTGGCCGTGGCTTGCTTCAGACCGCGCTTGTGGAGAAGCACACCGGAGGTATCGATGCTTAGGGTGCAGATGTTGCGCTCTATGCGGGCCATGACTTCGATAGGAGCATCTTCGCTGAATTCTGCGCCAAATTCTTCACGCAGTGCCGTTTCAATGCGCTGGCATACCGCACCCGAATGATAGAGGCGCGAGGCTTTGCATGAGGCTGTGACTTTCAAAGGAACATGTTTCGGCAGCCAACGCGCCCATTCAAATTTCCGCGCACGTTTATCCAGCTCTGACATATGCGATGCTGGAAAACTGCCGATGCGGGCCAGCACGGAATTGGCACCTCGCAAAGTAAGATTGGCGCGCCACACGTCGGGCCAGCCGCCTTTTAACAGGACGCCGCCGACAAGTTGGCCCTGCACGGAAAAGCTTTTTTCACGCGCTTCGTCGGCCACAGCATTTTCCAGCCCTGGCGCACAGGTGAGTAACAGTTCAAATGTTTCCGGTGACATTATTCAATTACAGCGAATAAGCGGGTTTGACGCCGCCGTAAGCCCAATCCAGCAGTTGCACCGTGTGAAAAACCGGCGTGTTGCCAACACGGCCCAACTGCCTGATGCAGCCGATATTGCCGCTGGCAATCATCTCCGGCTTTAATGCATCCAGGGCCGCAAGCTTTTGATCCTTGAGCTGTGATGAGATTATGGGTTGCATGATATTGTATATGCCAGCTGAGCCACAACAGAGATGGGCGTCTTGCGGTTCCACAACTTCAAAGCCGGCGCGTTGCAAAAGGGATTGCGGAATGGTTTTTATGTTCTGGCCATGTTGCAGAGAACAGGCCGAATGATAAGCCACAAGGCCTGTGCCCTGCCCTTGCGGTAAGACTTGCTCTGATAGAAACTCCGTAATATCTTTGGTTTTGGCACTTATGGCGTTTGCTTTGGCGGCGTAATTTTTCTCGTTTCGAAACATGAAACCATAGTCTTTGATGGTGACACCACAGCCAGAGGCCGTGCTGATCACAGCATCAACGTTTTCATCCGTCCACTGATCAATGGAGCGCCGGGCGCGGGCCATGGCATCCTGCTCTTTGCCCATGTGATGGGTGAGAGAACCACAGCAGGCCTCGCCGCGCGCTACCACAACCTCATAGCCAAGTCGATTCAGCACACGAATGGTGGCGGCATTTATTTCAGGATCAAGAATGCTTTGTACGCAGCCTTGCAACAACGCCAGGCGACCTTTCGTTGGACCTTGTGCCGGGTAATTTCCGGGCGAACCAAAATGAGTGCGGCGTGGAACAGTTAGAGGCGCAAGATTAAGCACCGCCTTTAGGCGACCGCTTGTTAATGGTGCGGCCGGTTTTACTAGTGCTGCGCCCTTGAGCGCCAAACGAAACAGCTTGGGGCGCGGCATGACGAAAGCCAACACGTTGCGCAACAGGCGCTCAAACAAAGGACGTCTATAGGTGTCTTCGATATGTTGGCGCGCGTGATCCACCAAGTGCATATAGTTGACGCCGGATGGACATGTTGTCATGCAGGACAAACACGAAAGACATCGGTCAATGTGTTTCACCGTTTCGGCGTTGGCGGGTTTGCCCTGCTCCAACATTTCTTTCATCAAATAAATACGGCCGCGCGGGCTGTCGTTTTCATCACCCAATAAAACATAAGTCGGGCACGTGGCTGTACAGAATCCGCAATGTACGCATTTGCGCAATACATCATTTGATGCCGCAATTTTTGGATCGGCAAGTTGCTCTGATGTGAAATTGGTTTGCATCAAATTCCTTTATACATGCGGCCCGGATTGAACAGACCTTGGGGATCAAAGGCATGTTTTACGCGGGCCGACAGGGCGCTAAGTGCGGGAGGCTGTGGATGGAAAACCTGCATTCTATCACGGGCTTCCGCATCGGCGCGAAACAACATCGCATGGCCTTGTGTGATATGTCGACGCACGTCCAATGCCTTTGCAGCTGCCAGCCAAATTAAACCGCCCGCCCAATCACAATAATAGTTGACGTTTCCAACGCTGGCCAGAAAACGCGGTGCATCCATAGGTGGAATGGAAACACGCCATATGTGTTTGTTGGTAAATTTTTGCATTGGCGCAGCGTCACGAAGGCCTGACCACAGATGCCGCGATTCCTCCTCTTGCAAGATTTCGTACCCCACTGTGACTGCCTTCAACAGCACATCACGGCGAAACGTAACGGAAGCCGCAATGCCTTCCAACCGCACATAGAAGCCGTGCGTGGGAAGGTAGGCAGCCGAGGACACGTCGGCACTGGTTTGGAGCGCTAAAGCCATGAGGGAAATGGCCTGCGGCACGTCTTTGCATTTGAAATGCAACGTTTGCTCCGTTTCTGGCGCGGGCAGCACTTTGAAAATGACCGAGGTGAGAGCCAGCAGCGTGCCATAGCTTCCGGCCAGCAGGCGCGGTACATCATAGCCCGTGACGTTTTTGACAACGCGTGCGCCAGCTTTAATAATTTCGCCAGAACCATTCACACCCGTTACGCCCAAAATATGATCGCGTGCGGCACCGGCCTTTAAGCGGCGGGGGCCTGACAGGTTGCATGATAACACGCCGCCGATGGAGCCTGAATGTTCACCGCTTAACAGAGTTGAATAGTCAGGCGGTTCGAAGGCCAGCATTTGACTGTGTTTGCGTAACAGTTTTTGAATGTCATGCAATTTCGTTGCTGCACCACATTCGAGGATTAACTCCTCTGGCTCATAAGCGATGACTTTGTTGAAGGCTGAAAGATCAAGTGGCGAGGCAGCTACTGGTCTGCCCAGTGCACGCTTGGTGCCGCGGCCGATGAGTTCAAAGGGCGCTTTTGCAGCCTTGACGGCTTCGGCCAGTTGCTTGATGTCGCGCGGTTTCACGGTCAAAATCGCGGCAGATCAGGATGCGGCAAATTTCCACCGCGAACGATCATGCGGCCCTGCTCCGCACAGGCGTGCAAGGTGGGGAAAACTTTACCGGGGTTCAACAGATTCTTCGCGTCAAAGGCACATTTGATGCGGAGCTGTTGTGCCATGTCAGCTTCATTGAACATGGTGTGCATCAAGTCACGCTTTTCAACGCCGACACCGTGTTCGCCCGTAAGTACGCCGCCGACCTTCACGCAGAGGCGCAAAATATCTGCACCGAATTCTTCGGCACGTAGGAGTTCCCCGTCTTTATTTGCATCAAACAAAATCAGCGGATGTAAATTACCATCGCCTGCGTGGAATACATTGGCCACTGAAAGCCTGTGTTTTTTTGAAAATTCGGCAATGCCCGCCAATACTTCGGGCAATTTTTTGCGCGGGATGGTTCCATCCATGCACAGATAATCCGGCGAGATGCGGCCTACAGCAGGGAAAGCGGCTTTGCGACCTGCCCAGAAAAGTAAACGCTCTTGCTCGCTGTTTGATATGCGCAAGGTTTTAGCCTGGTTGGTGCGGGCGATTTTTTCAACGCGCGCGATCAGATGATCCACTTCAACCTGTGGGCCATCGAGTTCGACGATGAGTAAAGCTTCTACATTCAAGGGATAGCCCGCTTGCACGAAAGCCTCAGCCGCATGAATTGCGAGCTTATCCATCATTTCCATGCCGCCGGGAATGATGCCTGCGGAAATAATATCAGCGACACACTGACCCGCTGTTACGCTGGTTGGAAAACCAATCAACATTGCGCGCGCGGTTTCCGGCTTCTTGATGATGCGAACCGTGACCTCGGTCACTACACCAAGCAGGCCTTCGGAGCCGGTTATCACGCCAAGTAAGTCATAGCCTTCTGCATCAAGATGTTTGCCGCCCAAACGAATTATCTCACCCGTGATCAACACCATTTCAAGGCCAAGGATATTATTGGTGGTGAGGCCATATTTCAAACAATGCACGCCGCCGGAATTTTCCGCCACGTTGCCACCGATGGTGCAGGCGATTTGTGAAGACGGGTCTGGCGCGTAATAAAACCCTTTATGCTCTACTGCTTTGGTAATGGCGAGATTGGTAACGCCGGGCTGTACAACAACGCAGCGGTTGGCGAAGTCGATGTCTATTACACGATTAAATTTTGCCAGGCCGAGGAGTATGCCGTCCTCAAGTGGCAAGGCACCGCCCGAGAGTGAGGTGCCTGCGCCGCGTGGTACGATTTTGATAGTGTTAGCATGCGCGTAGTTTAGAATTTCGGAAACCTGCGCTGTCGTTTGCGGTAAAACCACCAGCATGGGCATTTGCCTGTAAGCTGTCAGACCATCAGACTCGTAAGGTCGCATTTGCGTGGTGCTGTCAATTACCGCATCGTGAGAAACAATCTTACGCAAAGCTGCAGCGATTTCGCTGCGACGGGCAAACGTGCTTTGATCTGGCTCTGGCATGCGCACCATGGTTACACCCTTTGGCCGGCAACATAAGTTGCGGCGACGGCGCGATCATCACCTAATACCGCCACAGCGAAAAGCACATCTTCGATGGAATTTGAAAGCTCATGACGTGAGGCCAGAACCGCTGTGGCTTTTGGATCCAACACAACTAAGTCAGCGAATTTTCCGATGTCGAGAGAGCCTGTTTCGTGATCAATACGCAAGGCTTTGGCATTGCCCATGGTGGCCATGTGAAAGAGTTGAGCGGCAGAAAGTTTTAATCCGCAGAGCATTTGCACTTTGTAAGTCTCGCCCATGGTTTGCAACATGGAGTAAGACGTGCCGCCGCCGATATCAGTGGCGAGAGCAATTTTCACGTCTTCAAGATGGGTCATCGACATCATGCCGGAACCGAGGAAATTATTGGAGGTTGGGCAATGGGCGACGGTTCCACCCGCTTCCGACATGCGACGCGCTTCGCTTTCGCTGAGATGGACGCCGTGGGCAAAAATGCTTCGGTCGGTGAGCAAGCCGAAGCGCTCATAAACGGCGAGATAGTCGCGGTCATTTGGAAACAGCAGTTTCACTTTGGCAATCTCACCCGGGCTTTCGGAAAGATGAGTTTGCAATAATGCACCTGCGCAGTCTTTCAACACATCGCCTGCAACAGCCAACTGCCGCTCGGTCGAGGTGATGGCAAAGCGCGGTGTTATGGCATGGCGCAAGCGGCCTTTGCCGTGAAAAGCCTTATGCAGGGCCAGTGTGTCTATGCCGGATTGTTCGGGCGTGTCTTCCACAGCAGGAACTGCACCGCGGTCCATCATGGTTTTGCCGGTAATCAAGGCCATGTTGCGTTGTGCGGCGGCGTTGAAAAGGGCTTCGGCGGCGATTTTATGCGACGACGAAAAGGCCAGTGCCGACGTGGTACCATTGCTGAAGAGGCGGTTCAGGAAAATCTCAGCGGAAGCGGCCGCGTAGGATGCATCGGCATAGCGGGCTTCTTCGGGGAAGGTGTAGCGCGACAGCCAATCGAGCAGGTCTTTCGCGGATGCCGCCAACATACGATATTGCGGGAAATGAATATGGGCATCAATGAAGCCCGCCATCAACAGCTTGTCACCGTGGTCATCACGCGGTGCTGTGATGAAAGCTTGCGGCAAGAGTGACATCGGGCCACGCCACAGAATGGTGCCGTCATCACCCACAACAACCGCGCCTTTGGTTTCATGGGTTAATTGGGTATAATCCGCGCCGAAGGCGACGAGCTGGCCAGTAATAAGCTTGGTCATTCGTGCACTCTGTCTTCGAGACGGAAACGGATGATACGACAGACTTGTTGCAACGCTGTTGCAAATTCGGTTTCACTGTCATTGACAATGCGTTCTTTGAAACCAGCAAGAATCTGATGTTTTGAGGCACCCTTCACGGCGAAGATGAAAGGAAAGCCGTTCTTTTCTTTATAGGCTGTGTTCAACGCCGTAAAATGTGCGAACTCTTTGGCCGTGAGGGTATCGAGGCCTGCGCCCTTCTGCTCGTTAGTGGAGTCGGTTGTGAGTTTGGCGCGTGTAGCAAGTTCAGGATGGGCGCACAGCAACGCCAGTTGGTCATCGGGATCAGCGTGATGAACGGCCATGGTGAAGGCATTGATCATCGCATCACGCGATTCAAAGGGTGCTGATCTAAAGGCAAACTGCGCCACCCACGGCGCATGTTCGGCAATGTCGGCGAAGTCTGAGGCACCAGCGGCATTAGCGGCGGCGAGATTCATTTGAGGGTTGCGATCCATGCGCCCAGTTTAGCACGTTCATCGTCGGTCATGCCCGTCTTATTACCGAGTGGCATGGCATGGTTGCGCACCGCTTGGGTTTCGATTTGGGTGGCGTAATGCTTCATATCAGCCACGCTGGAATACATGATGCCTTTGGGTGCTTCTTTGATTGTCGGGTCAGTTGGTTTGGCCGAATGACACGACGTGCAGTGGTTTTGCACGATGGCAAAGGCTTCATCATCGGAAACTTTGATATTGTATGCAGGTGAGGACGATGGTTGCGTCAACGTCATGGCCCCGACCAACACAGCGGCAATCACTGGCACAGCCCAGCCGATTTGACGAAGATCATCACCCACTTCATGGCGCAGCAGGAACCAGCGCAGAAGGCCGCCGCCAAGCACGATGAGGCCCACCAAGGCCCAGGCGGCGTGGTTGCCGGTGAGGATAGCATAGTGGTTGCTGACCATCATCAGCAGAACTGGCAGTGTGAGATAAGTGTTGTGGGTGGAGCGTTGTTTGCCGATTTGGCCGAGGCGTGAATCTGGCACTTCGCCTTTTAACAGCGAGGCTGTGATCTGGCGTTGGTTCGGAATGATGACGGCAAAGACATTGGCGGCCATCATCGTGCCGATGAAAGCACCGATGTGGATGAAGGCGCCGCGGCCTGAGAATATGTGGGTGAAACCGTAAGCTGCGCCAACAATTAAAGCAAAGACACAAAGCGCCAAGACCCCCGTGTTGCGACCCAGCGGTGAACGGCAGAGCACGTCATAAATTAACCAACCCGCCAATAGCGATGTAACAGAAATGCCGGTGGCTTGCCACTGGGTCAAAGGCATGACTGAGGGGTCGATCAAATATAAATTG
>JAYVCU010000173.1:0-4971 GCA_043749835.1 Hyphomicrobiales bacterium | reverse complement strand
TTCGTTAAGCCAGGGGTGATGGATGTCTATGGCATCAAGCTTGACACCGCTGCCATCCTGTTCATAGGCGGAATACTGGCCTTGGGTTTAGGTGCCGTTATCGACGCATTGCACACAGGCAACGTATATGCGGCAATGCCAGCTAAATCCGTTAATACGGTAGCCGAACTTCAAAAAATAGCCGCTGCGCTGCCAGAGACACCTCAAGAGGCCGCTTCCAGCGTCAGCAATTTTGGTCGCAAAACCACTGAGGTCGCTGGTGCAACAGGTTCTGTTGCCGCCGGTGCAGCAATGTCCACCAAAGCCATAAAACCAGATCCCGTTGCCGAAACGATCAATGCGCTCGAACAAGCCAAGGCCGACGTCATTAAATCCATGGGCGGTATGGAAAGCCTCACTCCACCACCCCCAGAGCCAGGGCATCTGAGTTCTAACGCCGCGCAGGCTAAACATGAAGGTGTAAGCAACGCACAGGCCGAAGCCGAGGCCGAAATCGATGATGGCGATCTCTATGTCGTGGATGAAAAAGTTATTCGTGGCCGCCCGGCACGCATCCTTTCGGATGACACGGTGGAAGCTGAAACGGACGAAGGCTGGATGCGTTTTGAAAACGTCGAGCATTTAAACGAATATCTGGACTCAGTGGAAGAACAGAGCGCGTAAACCTTAAATTTTCACCGCACGTCTAAAACACTCGTCGGCGCTGTTTTCACCACGTCGGTTGCAACTGAGCCTTTGAAGACGCGCTGCAAGCGCGAGCGTCTCTCGTCACTCACCACGACAGTGCCATAAGCCGCGCTCGCTTGTGCAATGCGCGTGGCAATAGGACCAACTTCGATATGGATTTTCTGAACTGGAATTTTCATTGCCTTTAACAAAGCTCGCGCGTTCTCGGCAGCCTCAATCGCCGCACCTCGCGCTGCTTCATCAGGCGCCACAGCAATCAAACTGATGTCGCGGCCCATCACATGCGCCAAAACGGCGGCCCGGCGCACGGTCTGCAGAGAACGCGACGTGCCGTCCGTCGCCACCAGGAAACCCATGCGCTCATTGGCTTTGCGCGCCACCAAAACCGAGCAGGGCGCCATAGTCACAATGGTTTGCACCACGCCACTGCCAAAAAATGATTTCAGTTCGGATCGCCAGTGCGAAGGCTCTCCCACAATGATCAAGTTATATGGGCCAAGTTCATATTGATCAAGAATGCCCACCGCCACATCGGGCGCGGTCTTCAATTTCAGCACAACGCTGCGACCCTCGGCTGATCGATATTCAATTTTGTTGTCGCCCGCAGGATCACCCCAGGCATCTTGGTTCTGCGTCTCGCGGCTCCACCCAGTCACGTCTAAACCCTCAGACTTCAGAATATCGAGTGCGCGTTTGAGATGAGAAACACCTGGTAACTCAAACCCGGCTTCTAACATATTTTGCCGCGCCAGTCGCACTTGCAGGCCGCCGGAATGCAAACCTTGGTCAATCGGCCGCACATAAAGAATGATGACGTCACATTCTCTGGAAGCCCCAAATCGAGCCGCCTTACGCACAGTAATGAAACTTTCTTCGGAACCATCTATGCAGGCCAAAATTCGAAAGCGGTTGCGCCTGATGGCTTTCAAATTCGCAATGGTCTTCTGCACTGCTGCCTCTTGGCGAACAGGTAAAATGGGCCCACGGAAAAACTTCATGGCAGCACCGGCCAATAATATTCCGCAGTTAAAATCAGCACAGCGAAAGATAAAATCATCATGCGAACGCCAATTTTAAAGAAGTCCACGCTCTTTAAATATCCGGACGCATAAATTATCGTAAAGGCTGGCTGGGCAGCAGGTGTAAGATAGCCGAAGGCCGAAGATATCGCTGCCAGAAATCCAGTGCGCAGCGGATCATGTCCGGCGACTACCGCTGTTTTCAGAACCACAGGTGCCAGAACAGCAACAGCCGCTCCCGCCGTCATCGTATTCGAAACAAATACAGTTAAAAGCGAAACGGAAACATTGAAGGCCAATTCGCTCGTTGCCCCCACAGCCGTCATCCCGTTTAGAACACTGGTTGCCACCCATTCGGCAGCACCTGTTGATTTCATTTCAACGCCAAGCGAAATTGCTGCCGCATAGAGCCATATAACGCCCCAGTTTACGCCAGCATTAATATCTTCCCACCGCACCAATCCGAAAATGAGAAAGGCCGCCGTTCCTGCAATCGCAATCGTGCCCAGTCCCACTTGTGATGAAAACGCCACCCAGCAAATAATGGTGACCAGAAAAATCAAAATCGTCATCCACTCGGAACCTCGCATCGGCCCTTGCAGGGAAACTTGCGTGCGCAGCCGTGTGATAGCTCGCGTCATATCTGTTACTTCAGGCTTGAACGTCCACACTAACAGCAGCGTCACAAAAGGTAGCCGCAGCAAAAACAAGGGGAAGGCATAAATCGCCCAATGCAGGTAATCCATCAGATAGCGCTGCGTGGCAGGATCAGCAGCATTGTAGAAAAAATCTTTCCAATAGGAAATTATAATGGCATTGCGCGCACCCCCAGAAGGTGTTGCAACACCTGCAATTGAACAGCCGTAGGAAATAGAGAACAGCAACACGGCTGCCAGGTTGTGAATTTTTTTGGGATCATTGGATGTGAGCGTGATCAACGTCACCCCCACCGGCAACATCATGGCCGCCACAGTGTGTTCGCCGATAAAGGCAGCAAGCATTCCGCATACAACTGTCAGTCCCAAACTAATGGCGTAAACATTGGTGCCTGTCACCTGCACAATCCACCACGCAATGCGCCGGTCAAGGCGTTGCTTTACCACTGCCACAGCCAGCATCAACGAACCCATGATGAACAAAACGGAATCCGTCATCAGGCTCTGCGCCACTTTAGTTGGGTCCATCTTCAGCAAAATCACTTCGCCAACAATGATCAGCAAGGGCACGGTGGGCAGAGGCAGCGCTTCGCTGATAAACAAGATGGTGGCCATCAAAGACATGCACAGCACAATCTGGCCTTGATGGGTTAAGCCAGCCGGCGAGGGCAAGCCCATCAACAAAAAGCCGAGCACCATGGCAATAATGAACCAACGCCGCTTCCACAGCAGCGAGAAATCCACAAAGTTCTTCCACAAGACATAGCGTTGATAGCCACGCCTACGGAATCGCCCAAAGCGCGAGCCCACTTGATGGGCCTGCAGGCTGTCGCGCGAAAGAACAAAAGGTGAGGTTGACTGGGTCACGGTTTTGCAGACTATTTGGCAAAGGTGGAAATTGTCCTAAACCTAAGCAGGGCCAGGCGGATTCGCAAAACTGTTTTCGCTGAAAACGCGGTTCGGCCTGTATGATTTTGAAGAGAAGGACTGATTGATGAGCCTAAGCAACGCCCTCACTCAAGCGGAGGTCGCCTTTGACGAGAGTTTACAGCGGCTTTTTCAACTTTTGCGCATCCCATCCATATCCACTGACCCGGCTTATAATGCGGATTGCGATGCCGCAGCACTATGGTTGGTGAATGAACTGGCTGCCTTGGGTTTCACCGCACAGGCGCGGCCCACAGCAGGCCGCCCGATGGTAGTGGCGCATTTCACCCCAATAGGAGCCACCGCAGCAACCCCCCACGCCCTGTTCTATGGTCATTATGATGTGCAACCCGTGGATCCGCTGCACCTTTGGCATAGCAAGCCATTTGAACCTGAAAACAGAAACGGGAAACTATATGGCCGTGGCACGTCTGATGACAAGGGTCAGTTGATGACTTTTGTAGAGGCCGCCCGCGCCTGGATCAAGGCTACCGGAAGTTTGCCCATAAAGGCCACATTTCTGATTGAAGGCGAAGAAGAAAGCGGCTCACCCTCGCTGATCCCTTTTCTTAAAGCCAACAAAAAAGAACTCTCCTGCGACATCGCCTTTGTCTGTGACACCAATATGTGGGATGATAAAACTCCAGCAATTACAACGCGCCTACGCGGTCTTGTTCATGAAGAGGTCGAAGTGACGGGCCCGCTGATAGATCTTCATTCCGGTCTTTACGGCGGCCCTGCGGTGAACCCGGTCAAGGCGCTGTCCAAAATGTTGGCGGCGCTGCATGATGAAAATGGTAAAGTGCAAATTCCGGGCTTTTACGATGGCGTGGCTCCGTTGCCCCAAGCCACCAAGAAGCAATGGGCTTCACTCAAGTTTTCGGAAAAGAAATTTCTTGGTGCCTTGGGTTTGACCCATGCGTCAGGCGAAAAAGGCTTCAGTGTGATCGAGCAAATCTGGGCGCGGCCTACAGCAGAGGTCAATGGCATGTGGGGCGGCTACACTGACGTTGGCACCAAAACTGTTCTGCCAGCCAAGGCGAACGCTAAACTCACCTTCCGCCTTGTGGGCAAGCAAAACCCGCAAAAGATTTTGAAAGCCTTTCAAGCTTTTGCCAAAAAGCACATGATAAAAGATGCCAAGATCACGTTTTCAGGCAATGGCGGCGGCTCTCCCGCCAGCGAAGTGCCAGAGAATAATTCCTTCATCCAAAAAACCGCCGCCGCGCTCAAATCCGAATGGGGCCGCGAAACTGTATTGTTGGGCTCCGGCGGTTCTATCCCCATCGTGCGGCACTTCAAGGACATTTTGGCAATGGACTCCGTGCTTGTGGGTTTTGCATTGAACGACGACGCGATCCACAGTCCGAATGAAAAATACAATCTTACCAGCTTCCAGCGCGGCATTAAAAGTTGGGTGCGAATTATCGGCGAACTGGCTAAATAAAGAATCGCCTTCACTTCAACTTTTCAGCAATCCACATCTTGATCAGCGATTGTCGCGTTACACCAAGGTGCTTGGCCGCATTGTCTAATTTGCTAACCATCCAAACAGGGAAGTCGACATTCACGCGCTTTGGCTCGTGACCTTGCCCCAAGCTTCTATCCAGTTTTGAGTTCGCTCCGGTGGTTAGTTATGCCCGATTGGGCTGATGATGCAAAGGCCATGGGCGCGTAGGCCT
>JAYVCU010000172.1:0-38703 GCA_043749835.1 Hyphomicrobiales bacterium | reverse complement strand
CCTGATTGTGATGAGTGGCCGGAAGGATATTCGGGAAAGGGCGGTGTGATCAAAAGCGTATCCCATTTCGGATCGATATTCTTTTTGATGTAAGTTACTGGTCGCACCAGATCATATTCAAACTTGGTATGCCAGCAACCAATAAAGGCATCAGCAACCGCAATGCCAATGCGGGCCAGGGCCTCAGCGGTTTTGGCGGCGGGCATATGATCGCGGTTTGAAATTTGCATCACAATGGATATCCAATGGCCCGGCGGCGTGGGTGAAAGCATCGGATCATCAGACCAGAAACGTGCAATGGCTTTTTGCTCTGGGTTGAGCGCATTACCGGTTTCGCGCACTTCCAGTGCCTGCTTGTAGAATTCCGACATTTTATCTTCACTGTAGTCAGGCGGAGCCGGCAAATCGCAGGTGGCGGCGGCGGGCATGGCGAAAGGGCGATTCTTCGCCCAGTCCGGCAATAGCGGCATATGCTGAACGGCTTGTTGATTGGTTGGCTGCCAATGCGACGGGCCACTTTTTACCGCGTAAGTTAGCGGAAAACCCATATTGGTAATCGTGGCACCACCATCACTTTTTGACCACTGGAATAGATGCATGGCGACGGCCTTGCCGTAAACCACGGAGCGCTTAACCACACCGGGTGCAACGCCGTGTGACGCCTGGTTCAGCATTTTTTCGGACGTCGCACGCAACGCATTCTGGCCTGACGGGCCGGTATTGCCAAAGAAGTTTTGCATGCTCTGCCCAAGCGTGGCGTTCAACACGATGGCTTCATCATAGAATTTGCCTTTTTCACGCTGCGGCAAGGTTTTCAAATCATGGAGCTGCCCGGCAAGCGAAACCAGATGATCATCGCCCGAAGCGATGGCTTCATAACTGGCCACGCCGAGATAAGCAAAATTGCGCGATGCGAGAGGCGGCGAATAAGTTGCCGTGTGGCGCACAAGTTTTAGTATCAGATCATACCAGGGGGACAGAATTTGCTCTTGCGACAGAGGTGAGGCGTTGGTTGAGCAAACGCTCAGAACCAAAAACAGGAAAATGTAAATTGTTCTGAACTTCATGTCACAACTCTTTCATGGCAGTCATTCCCGCGTACGCGGGAATCCATCTTCAACACTGCCCAATTCCAGACATGGATACCCCGCTTTCGCGGAGTATGACGATTTTTAGTAGGCGCACCGCAGGGGTTAAGCCGCGTCCCGCATGGCACCGGGGCCCGGAATTGCGCCGATGGGGCATTTGCCAGCGATGATCATGCCAAGCACTTCGTCATGGGTCACATCTTTGGTGTAAGCCGTGCCAACGACTTTGCCGTTCTTCATCACCACCAAACGATCCGCCAGATCAAACACGTCATGGAGATCATGACTGATCAAGAAAATACCAATGCCTTCGGCTTTCAGTTGCTTAATCAGCTCACCCACTTGTGCGGTTTCTTGCGGCCCTAAAGCTGCTGTGGGCTCATCCATAATCAAAATTCGGGCATTGAAGTGAATGGCACGGGCGATGGCCACAGATTGGCGTTGACCACCCGACAGCTTTGACACTGGTTCTTTGAAACGGCGGAAATTCGGATTCAGCCTGAACATCACTTTTCGGGTTTCAGATTCCATCGCTGCATCATCCAAGGTGCCTAAAACCGTTTTGAGTTCGCGGCCCAAATAAAGATTAGCGGCGGCGTCGACATTATCGGCAAGAGCCAAAGTCTGATAAATCGTCTCAATGCCTATGGCCTTTGCGTCGCGCGGATTATTGATGGTAACCTCATCTCCTTCCACCCTGATTTGCCCGGTGTCGCGTATATATGCGCCGGACAGAACCTTAATGAGCGTGGATTTGCCCGCACCATTGTGACCAAGCAGGCCCACCACCTCGCCGGCAAAAAGATCAATCGATGCGTGATCGACAGCCTTGATACCTCCGAAAGCGATAGAGATATCCTTCATCTCCACCAGAGGCGTTCCGCGTGCTGGAGTGGCAGTTTGCACAGCTGGTTTTGCAGCAATTTCATTGAGACCCACTTTTTTTGCAGGCGATTTCGTCAGTATTTTTGCCATGTCAGCCTCCTGCTATTTTAATCTGCGGCGATATTGTTGGTCGAGATAAACGGCAAGAACCAAAACACCTCCTACAACCATGTTTTGCGATGCGGCCGGTAAATTCAGCAGTGACATGCCGGAAACGATGGACTGCATAACGAGTGCGCCAATCATTGCGCCATAAATCGTGCCCACACCGCCTGACAGTGATGTGCCACCGATCACAGTGGCCGCAATCACATAAAGTTCGTTAGTTTGGCCAAGAGCATTCGTTGCCGCATTTAAGCGGGCCGATGAAATGATCGACGACACACCCACCAGAAAGCCCATCAGCGCAAAAACTTTAACCGTCAACCACCTGGTGTTGATGCCGGCTAGTTCTGCAGCTTCGGGGTTTCCGCCTGTAGCGTAAACATAACGGCCAAAGCTGGTGCGCGTCGCAATGAAGGTCATGATTAAGCAAACGGCGATGGCGATCAATGCGGGCAGTGAAAAACCAGTGTATTGCGTCAGTCCATCGGTGCAGTGAACCACCTGATCGTCCGCCATGCAAATGCCGATGCCATCGCGATTTTCAACACCGGCTGGAATGACAAGATTATGCGCCTTGGCATAATCTTCCATCACACCTTGCGGCCAGGGATAAGAGTTCATCACCAGGGTTGTGCCCAGTACGGCCGCACTGCCGATAGCAGTAAGAAATACTTCAGCCCAAACGGGACGCAGCGGAAATTTAAAACGAATGCGCTGACGCCGGCCATTCACGATTGCAAATATAACTACGAAACAAGCAATGGCAGCAATTGTCCAACTCCAGAAAGGTCCCAGCCAGCTGGCTTGAACGCCGCCACCAAAAACTTCGAAAGTTTGGTCCATCGGGGCCACTGTTTCGCCCTTAGCGAGAAGAAAGGCGATTCCGCTATAAGCAATGAGGCCACCCAAGGTGACGATGAAGGCAGGAATTTTGGCATAGGCCACGAGAAAGCCATTGAAAGCCCCAATGGCGGCACCAAGCGCCAGACAGGCGGCAACCCCTGCCACCCAAATAATGGGATGGCCAACACCCAATGCAGGAGCAAGTTGATAAACCTGCAGTACCGCCGTACTCACCGCAATCAGGCTTAACATTGAGCCAACCGATAGATCAATTTGCCGCATCACAATTAGCAGCACCATGCCAGATGACATAACAGCGATGGATGACGTTTGCACAAGGAGCGTCCATAGATTGCGCGGCGTGAGGAAGGCTCCACCCAGCAGGCCATCATCATGCGAAATGATCCCGCTCCACACATCAAAGATGGCCCAGACTAACAGCAATGCTGCAATCATGCCCAACATGCGCGCATCAATTTCAGTGGCGCGGAAAAAACGGGCAATAGCGCCTTCGGTTTCCATTGTGGGGGAATGACTGGCAGGCGGTGGTGTGGACAAGCAGGCCTCCGAAAAATCTCATGCGGCGTATGCTACTTTGCTGTTGTCATTCCGGCTTTTATGGGAATGACAGCCGCAAAAGAGCTTGCGCCAAATCGTCTATCTAAAAAAACTGCGCCACCCTCATTCAGAAGGGTGACGCAGCAAATTGTCAAACTAGCACGAGATTACTTGCAAGCTGCAACGTCTTTTGCGCCGGCGCAAGCTTCGTCTTTCTTGATCCAGCCAGCCTTGATTACGTCATCAAGGTTCGCTTTGGTGATTGGATCCGGAGCCAAAAGAATGGCGTTCATTTCAACTTTCTTCTTGCCGTCCTTGAACTTGATAACACCCTTCAGCTTGTCAGCAGCGGTGCCATTAGCCATGGCTACAGCTGCTTCAGCTGCAACTTTACCAAGGGCGCGCGAGTCTTTCCAAACCGATACGGTTTGGGTGCCTTGGGCAACGCGGTTTAGAGCTGCCTTATCGCCGTCTTGGCCGGATACTGGAACTTTACCAGCAAGGCCTTGGGCTTTCAGAGCCGCAACAACACCCGAAGCCATGCCGTCATTTTCAGACACAACTGCGTCAACCTTGTTCTTGGTTGAGGTCAGGCATTGCTCCATGTTCTTCTGAGCATTGTCTGGCTTCCAACCATCGGTGAAGGTTTCGCAGACGTTCTTGATCTTGCCTGCTTTAATGGCGGTGCCCAAAACTTCCATTTGGCCCATGAACAAGAAGGTGGCGTTTGGATCGCCCTTGTCACCCTTAATAAAAGCATAGTTGCCTTCTGGCTTGGCTTTCAGGATTTCCTTGGCCATCAAACGGCCCACGCCGACGTTATCAAACGTGACATAGAGAGCTGCTGGATCTTCAAACTGCACGTCATAGGCAATCGACTTGATGCCAGCGTCAGTGATCTTCTTGATTGAGGGCAGGATTGCATCGGAGTCAAAAGCCACAATCATGATCACGTCTGGCTTCTGAGCAATCAGGCCTTCGATGTCAGCAGCTTGCTTCTGGGCAGACCCTTGTGCATCAGCGGTGATGTATTTGTCACCAGCAGCTTCAACTACTGCTTTAATGGCAGCGTCATCGGTCTTCCAACGTTCTTCCTGGAATGTCTTCCACGACACGGCAATGGTTTTGCCCTTGGCTTGCGCAAGGCCGCTCAAGGCGGTTGCAGCGAGAGCGCCGAGCATTACGGCTTTCACGAGATTCTTCATTTGGTTTTCCTCCTGGTGGAACTTTAATTCAGATTGGCATCCGTGTTATTACGGCGCACATCCCATTGCATCGTATCTGCAACACCGCAGACACGAAGCAAATCTCTGTTTCGACACAACCCGCCACGCAATTTTTATTTGTATGACAATTTATTTCGACACTTAAAATAATCTTGCATGGGTGAAGAGATTGAGTCAACCTGATTTTAGGAGTGGCCGAAAATAATGAATAATAGGGCCGACAGTGATCTGATCCGCAGGCAGAATAGGCACTTAGTGCTGAAATCAATGCGCTCGGCAAGCCGCGCACCGCGCACTGAACTTGGCCGTTTAACGGGTCTTTCGCTGGCCACTATTACATCGATTACAACACAACTTCTGAGTGAAGGACTGCTGATTGAAGATAGTCACGGCGCGCAAACTGAGGTTCGCCGTGGGCGACCAAGTGTCGATTTAAGACTCAATGCCAAGGCCACAAATGTGGTTGCCCTGAAACTTTCCATCGATAGATTTGAAATGGTGTTGGCTGACTATGCTGGAACGCGGGTGGCCCATGAGGTTAAGGCCATGCCAACCTATGCCTTGCGGGCGCACGACGTGGGCTGCACTGCCGCAAATCTGATTTTGGCGTTTTTGGCTGTCCATAACTGCCTGCCGCAAGATGTCCGTATAATCGGAATTGCGGCGCAGGGTGCTGTTGAAACAGCGGTTGGCCATTTGGTGTGGAGCCCTGCTTTCGCAGAGGCCAACATTGCTTTGACTGAACCCATTCGCAAACGCACCGGTATTGCTTGCAGCCTGTCTAATGATGCAAATATGATTGCCGAAGGCCTGATGGCGCGTGAGCACTATCAATACCAAGGCACGGCGGCGGTGATCTTTATGGGTTATGGTGTTGGCATGGGGTTGGTTATCGATGGCAAAACTCATCATGGCACAACCGGTGCCGCCGCTGAATTCGGCCATATGAACCACATTCCGCACGGGGCCTTGTGCCGTTGCGGGCGCGCTGGTTGCATTGAAGGCTATGCATCAGACTATGGTATTTTACGCAGTGCTGAAGGCTTGCCCTTAACAACTCCACCGCCCTTACATGCCGTAGAGCCAGAAATTATGTTAGCCCTGGAGAAAGCCGCAAGGTGCGGCGATCAATCTGCCCTACAGGCTTATAAGCAAGCGGGAGAGGCCATTGGCTTTGGACTGGCGCGGATGATTGCACTATTGAACCCAGACCGTATCGTGATCAGTGGGCCCGGCATTCGGGCTTTTGATTTGGTGGAACCTGCGATCAATGCCGCAATCGAAAAAGGCGTGGTGCATGCGCTGCGGCAAAATGTGAAGATTGAAATCTTGGCCATGGACCATGACATGATCATCAGTGGCACGATTGATAAATTGCTGCATGATATTGACCGTGGCGGTTTTGTGCGGGCAGAACCCGCAGCGTGAGGTATTACGATATAAAATTTTTTGGCCCATTGCTGTGCAAATGGTGATGCTGCATAGAGGCCTTAAGTTCAGGAGCATACATGGTCACAGCAATTCAGCATCACATTGACGGCAAACTGGTTGACGGCAAATCCGGCCGTATGTCCCCCGTGTTTAATCCAGCCACAGGAGAACAATCAGGCGAAATTAATTTGGCCAACACCGCGCAAGTGAATGAAGCCATTGCAGTGGCCAAAAAAGCCTTTCCAGCGTGGGGCAACACCACGCCGCTGCGCCGTGCGCGCATTCTCAATAAATTTCTGCGCATCGCCGAAGAGCGTTCTGGCGAATTAGCCGACATTATCACCGCCGAACATGGCAAAGTTTTATCTGACGCGATGGGCGAAGTGCAGCGCGGACTTGAAGTGGTAGAGTTTGCCACAGCTGCGCCGCAACTGCTGAAAACCGAATTCACCGAAAACGTTGGCACGCGCGTTGACTCTTACGCCCTGCGTCAGCCGCTCGGCGTTGTGGCAGGCATCACGCCATTCAACTTCCCCGCCATGGTGCCGATGTGGATGTTTCCTATCGCACTTGCTGCGGGCAACTGCTTTATCCTGAAACCATCGGAGCGTGATCCATCTGCCTCATTGCTAATTGCCAAATGGCTTGAAGAAGCCGGCCTGCCCCGGGGCGTGTTCAATGTGGTGATCGGCGATAAGGAAGCGGTAGATGCCATTCTACTTAGCCCAGACATTGCGGCTGTGTCCTTTGTTGGCTCTACCCCCATTGCGCGTTACATTTATGAAACAGGAACGCGCACTGGCAAGCGCGTGCAGGCCTTGGGTGGTGCCAAGAACCACATGATTATCATGCCGGATGCAGACATGGACCAAGCCGTCGATGCGCTGATGGGTGCGGCTTACGGCTCTGCTGGTGAACGCTGCATGGCAATTTCAGTTGCTGTGCCCGTGGGTAAGAAAACTGCTGATACATTGATTGCCAAACTCGAACCCAAAATCCGTGCCCTCAAGGTTGCCCCCGGCACCGACAAGGAAGCTGAGATGGGGCCGCTGGTGACGAAACAGCATTTCGACAAAGTGAAGGGTTACATCGATGAAGGTGTCAAAGATGGCGCTAACCTGGTGGTCGATGGCCGTGGCCTCAAGCTGCAAGGTTATGAAGGTGGATACTTCCTTGGCGGTTCACTGTTCGACAATGTGACGACGGACATGAAAATTTATAAAGAAGAAATCTTCGGCCCGGTGCTCGCGGTCGTTCGCGTGGAAGATTACAACACCGCCGCCAAGATGATCAATGATCACGAGTTCGGCAATGGCACCGCGATCTTTACACGCGACGGCGATGCAGCGCGCGAATTTGCCCATCAAATCCAAGTGGGCATGGTTGGCATCAACGTGCCTATTCCTGTGCCGATGGCGTTCCACAGTTTCGGCGGTTGGAAAGCCTCACTGTTTGGCGATCATCATATGCACGGCCCTGAGGGCTTACGCTTTTATACCAAACTCAAAACCGTCACATCACGTTGGCCCACCGGCATTCGGGCTGGCGCTGAGTTTGTTATGCCGGTGATGAAATAACGATTAACAAATCATTAACATCCTAAGTTCAGGTTTCCCAGACAAGGGAGAGTCCTGATTCGTGTTTAACTACTTGCTTGAAAATTTGGGAACCATCAGCACCAAAGATGATGCAGTGCAGGCGTTGGAGTCGGATACGCAACTGGCCACGGCAATTTTGCTGGTTGCGGTGATTCCCGCAGAGAGCTCTCATGCCGCAGAGCAATCTCGCGCGTTACACGAAGGCCTGCGCCATATTTTCGAATTGAATGAAGATAAGTGTTGGACATTAATGTCGCGCGCCGTTTCGCACTATCGCAAAGAACCATCCTTACTGGCTCCTACAACTTTGTTGAAACATCGCTTGTCGATTGGATTTCGTCAGTTGATTTTCGTCACAGCCAAACGCATTGCCATGGCCGATGGCCATTTGCATGATTATGAGGCTGATGTGCTGGCGCGGCTGGAGACGCTGCTGGATTTGCGCCTGGCACAGCTCAACGAAAGCCTTTCGGCTTAAGTTTCCAAACCCCCTCTATCGGCGAACTTGACCCGCCCATGGAGAGGTTTGGAAAATTTGCTGACCGTCTTGCCCTATTACTTATTTCTCTCGCAGGCTCACATGCACGCGCCAGATTGCAAGGGCCACTGCAATCACGATCACTGGAATTGAGATCAGCTCAATGAGTTTGGCATCGGTGTGTGGGAAATAATCAGCAAGACCGTCTATCAATTTGGCAACAATGTTTATGGCATAATAGCTGATGGCAACGACTGACAGCCCTTCAACCGTTTGCTGTAATAAAAGTTGGCGGCGGGCACTGCTATCAACCGAGCGGAGCAGCTGCAGATTTTGCGTTTCCAACACAATGTCAACACGTGTGCGCAAAAGGTTGGAGGCCCTTTCGCTGCGTAAAGCCAGGCCATTGATGCGTTCGGCCACCGCCGTGCAGGTCGAGATGGCCGGACTGAAGCGCCGATCCAGAAAAACCCCCAGGCGTTGATAACTCATCACGCGCTCTTCGCCCAGTTCAGCCACGCGTTTTGCCACCAAGGCAGCATAAGCTTGGGTGGCCGAGAAGCGGTAGCTCGACCGGTTGGAAAGTTCCTCCACATCACGTGCAATTATGGTGATCTTGCTGAGAAGCAAGGCGTCTTCGGTCGCGCCATCAACCGAAAGCATGCTGGAAATGGTGGAAGATAGCGCCTGCTCCAGTGGCCCCAACTCGCGCTGCATCTGGCGCGCCAGCGGCAGGCCCAGTAGCGCCATCATCCGGTACGTTTCAAGTTCATGCAGACGACGCGTCAGCCGTCCTAGCCGCATTGGCGACAAGCCATGGTCATGAATGAGAATGCGGGTATAGCCATCAGCGCCTATGCGAAAGTCTGACCAGACGGTGGCTTTGTTCTGATTTACGCCAGAACAGGCAATTTCCCCACGCCCGAAAATCACACTGAGTTCTGCGGCCGTCGGTGTTTTGGCGGGTTTGGCCAAAACATGGGTGTGAATGGCCACAAGGCGCTTGCCGGGAAGTTCGCTCACCCAATTTTCGGGCAAGCTGGCAACCGCTTCTTTCTTCAGGCCACTGCCTTCAAGGGTTACGCTGATGCGGTAGAACTCACCATGACGTTCAAATTTGAGCAGGCCATTTTCAATTTCGACAGCGTGATGAAGTGCCGAAGGTAAAGGCTGGCGCAGCCCCAGCCCGGTGCACAAACTGGCTACATGTGCTAAGGGAGAGGCATCACCTTCGACCAAAGTAAACGCAAGATGGGTGATGCGTGCAGGCGCGTTGACCGGCAGGCCGGGTCGCCCGTGAATTTCATCATTTAGCACCAACCGTAGTTCGTGATCAGCCATAAGTGTCTTTCGTAATTACATGCGCTATTGATGGGGCACAAAGGGCTTAAAGTGTTTGGACAGCTTTAATCCCTGCTTCTGATAGTTTGAACCAAGACCGCCGCCGTAAACAATTTCTGGCGGCGCGGTCAGTGGCTCGTAGACCAATCGCCCAATGATCTGGCCGTCCTCAAGTATAAAAGGCACTTCATGGCTGCGCACTTCCAACACGGCGCGCGCGCCCTCACCATGGCCTGACGAATGGCCGAAGCCTGGATCAAAGAAACCCGCATAGTGCACGCGAAATTCGCCCACTAATGGGTTGTAAGGCACCATCTCAGCGGCATGGGTTGGCGGAATGCGCACAGCCTCGCGGCTGGCCAGAATATAAAACTGATCCGGATCGAGGATCAACGAATCTTTTTGCCAGATGGGTTCCCAATAATCCAAAACGTCTAAGGTACCTTTTTTATCTACATCCACCAGGGCTGAATGGCGTTTGGCGCGAAAGCCAATGGGTTCGCCTTTTTTGATTCCCGATAATTCCACACTCAGGGCAAGACCGCCATCAATGTTGACTTCACCTTCGGTGATAAGCGGTTCAACAGCATGCAGTCGGCGGATCAAATCATCAGTGGCTAAATTTGCGCCAAGGCGAAAACGGATTTGTGAAAGCCTGGAGCCTTGACGCGCCAGTATGGGGAAGGTGCGCGGGCTGATCTCGGCATAGAGCGGGCCCTCATAGGCTTCCGGCACTTTGTCAAATTCCTGCGCATAGTCGGAAATCACGCGCGTAAAGATATCAAGGCGGCCCGTGGAGCTTTTCGGATTGGCCGCAGCTGCAATGCCCTTAGGCAGGGCCAGGCTTTCCATCAGTGGCACAATGTAAACACAGCCGGTTTCAAACACCGCTTCATAAGACAAATCCATTTCATGCAGCACAAGGCCCTTGAGGCGTTCCGCAACAGTTTGTTTGGGGCCGGGCAGGAACGACGCGCGCACGCGGTAAGCCTTTGAGCCCAACCTTAAATCCAAACTGGCTGGCTGCACTTGATCTACGTCTGCCGGGCGCAGCAGTTTGATTGCGCCTGTCTGGGTCAAACGCGTAATTTCCGCAGCGGGTAGGATTCCTTGCATGTAAGGGCTTTGCGACATAGTGCTCTATTGGCGTAAGCCTGGGGCCGGACGCAAGGCCAAGCTGGGCCCACGTGGATAACTTTCAACGGATCACAGAAAATTTCTGTGACAGGCCAAAAGCGCTCTGCTAGCGTTTGCGCAGTTCGGTCATAGAGCCGGAATAGGTAAATCGGGGATTAAGCATTACGATGCATCCAGTGCTAAAAACAGTTTTGCAGCGATTGGGCCTTGGCTTCGTCACGCTTTTTGCTGTTTCACTCATTATCTTTTCCTCACTCCAGCTGTTGCCGGGCGGTTATGCGCAAAACATTTTAGGCCAAGGTGCCACACCCGAAAACGTGAAAAACTTTAATCATGAGCTTGGTCTTGATCGCCCGGCCACGGTGCGGTATATTGAATGGATTAGCAATGCCGTGCAGGGTGATTTCGGTAATTCCTATTCTGGTACCACGGGCACCATCAAACGCAGCGTTTCGACAATTATTGCGCCGCGGCTATATAATACGTTTTTTTTAGCGGCCACAGCAGCCATCGTGGCTGTGCCGCTGGCACTTTTGCTCGGCATCATGGCGGCACTTTACCGTAATTCATGGTTTGACCGAATTGTGAATTCCATCACCCTGACCACTATTGCCATGCCCGAATTTTTCATTGCTTATTTTCTGGTTTATATCTTTGCCGTGAAGTTGAGATGGTTTTTTCCAAATTCAACTGTCAGTTCCACAACACCATTTCTGGAGCATCTGTACCGCGTGGCTCTTCCTGCCTTCACGATGACTTTGGTGATTATTGCCCATATGATGCGGATGACGCGGGCCGCCATTATTAATTTACTTGCCAGCCCTTATATTGAGATGGCGCAATTGAAGGGTATTTCGAAATGGCAGGTGATCATGCGCCATGCTTTGCCTAATGCCTGGGCGCCTATTGCCACAGTCATTGCATTCAACCTTGCCTATCTGGTGGTGGGCGTTGTGGTGGTGGAAGTGGTCTTTGTCTATCCCGGCATTGGCCAGATGATGGTGGACGCCGTTTCCAGCCGCGATATGCCTGTGGTGCAGGCCTGTGCGCTGATTTTTGCGGCAACCTATATCACGCTCAATTTGTTGGCCGATATTGTCGCCATAATTACTAATCCACGATTGCTCCACCCCAAATGAGTAGCTTGCAAACTTCAACGCGCATTATTAAAGGGCGACGCACGCTTAGTGAAAATATCATCCGCACATTGAGGGATGCGCCACTCAGTGCGCGCTTCGGCATGTGTGTAATGTTGATTTATGCGCTCTGCGCCATTTTTGCGCCGTGGATAGCACCTTTCCCTGAGTCCGATACATCCGCCAAAGGCATGTTGCCTTCATCATGGGTGCATCTGATGGGCACTGATCAAACTGGCCATGACTTTTTCTCGCGGCTTATTTATGCGGCCCGAAACACCATCGGAATTGCTTTGATCACGGCATTGATTTCGTTCATTGTTGGCTCGACGTTGGGCATTACGGCGGCCCTGCAACGCGGTTGGTTTGATCAAGGCGTTTCACGCGTTGTGGATGCTTTCCTTGCCATCCCTGTGCTGATTTTCGCTTTAATGATGCTGTCGGTGGTGGGCAAAGGTATTTTCAATCTGATCATCATCCTGGCGCTGCTGGATGCGACACGTGTATTCCGACTGGCGCGCGCCGTGGCGCTGAATGCGGTGGTGATGGACTATGTCGAATCGGCCAGATTGCGCGGCGAAGGCACGGGCTGGATTGTGTTTAAAGAAATCGTGCCCAATATCCTGCCACCGTTGATCACTGAATTTGGTTTGCGTTTCTGTTTTGTGTTTCTCACCATTGCCGCACTGTCATTCCTTGGTGTGGGCATCCAGCCACCCAGCGCAGACTGGGGATCTATGGTTGCGGAAAATAAAACGCTGATCGGCTATGGCTATGCCCTGCCTCTCTATCCAGCCTTTGCGATTGCGCTGCTTACTGTGGCGGTCAATCTGGTTGTTGACTGGTTCTTGCAACGAACATCAGGGCTTCGCGATGGCAAGTGATACCATACGCGTGAAGGGTGATGTTCTTCTGGATATGAAGAACATCGTTATTGATGGTAAAAGTGAAGACACATGGAACCCGATCATCAGGGGCATTGACCTGACGCTAAAGCGCGGTGAGGTGCTGGGACTGATCGGGGAATCAGGCGCCGGCAAATCCACACTCGGTCTTGCAAGCATGGGCTTTGCGCGGCCCGGCTGCCGCATAACATCTGGCAGCATTAACTTCGACGGCATTGATCTGATCAGCGCAAGTGATGAAACCCGCCGCAGTTTATGGGGCAGCCGCATTGCCTATGTGGCACAAAGTGCAGCGGCTTCGTTTAACCCAGCGCATCACATTATTGATCAAACAATTGAGACTGCGCAGTGTCATAACATCATGACGCGCGATAAGGCTGAGGCTGATGCGCGTGATCTTTACAAGCGCCTGCAACTGCCGAACCCTGAAACCATCGGCTTGCGCTTTCCGCATCAAGTTTCCGGCGGCCAGTTGCAACGCGCGATGACGGCTATGGCCATGTCATGCCGGCCTGATCTCATCATCTTTGATGAACCTACCACGGCACTGGATGTGACTACGCAGGTTGAAGTGTTGGCAGCCATGCGCGATATTGTGGAGCAGTTCAACACGGCGGCAATTTACATTACGCATGATCTTGCCGTGGTGGCGCAAATGGCGCACCGCATTATGGTTTTGCGTTACGGTAATCTGGTTGAAGAAGCAGCCACACGCATCATGTTGAAAAAGCCCACGCAAGATTACACCAAATCGCTTTGGGCGGTACGCAGCCTGACCAAGACAGAACGCAGCAGCGATGACATCGTTCTGGATGTGCAAAATGTTTCTGCTTCTTACGGCAACCACGTCAAAGTGCTGGATGATGTGTCAGTCAAAATTCCACGCGGGCGCACCGTTGCTGTAGTAGGCGAGTCTGGTTCGGGTAAATCGACCTTGGCGCGCGCCCTTACCGGTTTACTTCCGCCAACCCATGGCCAGATTTTATTTAATGGCCAAGCCCTTCCCGGCGCGTTAAAAAACCGTGAGCGTGACACGCTGCGCCGCATACAGATGATTTATCAGTCAGCCGATACGGCTCTCAACCCGCGCCAAAAAGTGCGCGATATTATCGGGCGACCTTTAGAGTTCTACCTTGGGCTTAAGGGTGCTGACCGCGACCGCAAAGTTGTTGAGCTTCTGGAATCAATTGAGCTTGATGAAAGCTATATTGACCGTCTGCCTGGCGAAATGTCGGGTGGGCAAAAGCAGCGCATTTCGATTGCGCGCGCTTTGGCCGCAAACCCAGAAGTGATCATCTGCGACGAAGTGACTTCAGCGCTTGATCAGATTGTGCAGGAAGAAATTCTAAAGCTTCTTATGAAGTTGCAGATCGAAACCAATGTAACCTATCTTTTCATCACCCACGACATTGCCACGGTGCGTGCCATTGCTGATGAAATTGTGGTGATGCACAGGGGCAAAGTGGTGCAGCAAGGTTTGAAAAGCAGAGTGTTAAACCCGCCTTATCCGGCCTATACCGAGCTTTTGCTATCATCGGTGCCGCAGATGGACCCGGATTGGTTGACGGAGTTGCTGAAGAAACGCCAGGGCGCGAAAAACTAAAGCACTTTCGGCAGAGCTTCTGCCAGAAGATTAAGCGGCTTAACTGTGCCACAGGACATTCTGATGCAGCGATTAAGCGGTGCCGCAGCCGGCATGCGAATAAAAATGCCGTGTTTGCAACAGACCATCGACAATACTGCGGGCATATTTAGCATCTCGCCCACAATCCACCGCGACGAAATTGCTGGCAGATATAATAGGCGTCAGGCCATTGCTGCGGGCGATCTCATAGATGCGCAGGCGTGAGGTTTTCACTTGCTCAACAACATGACCTAGCCACGCCTGATCTTTCAACGCAGCCAAAGCCGCCACTTGTGATAGGCGGGGCATGCCGAAGTGGTTCCTGATTTTATCAAAAGCTTTTATCACGTCCATATGGCCAATGACATAGCCGACGCGTGCGCCAGCAAGGCCATAGGCTTTAGAAAAAGTGCGAAAGCGCAAAAGATTTTTGCGCGAAACGTCAAGCTTTGGCCGCGTGTTGGCGGGTGCAAACTCAGTATAGGCCTCATCCAACATCAGCATCACATCCTCTGGCACAGCATCGATAAAACGTTGCACGTCAGCGGCGGGCCACACGGTACCCATCGGATTGTCGGGATTGGCGAAATAAATGATGCGGGCTTTTTCGTGCACCGCAAGTTTCAGTAATGAGGATGGGTCTTCGCAGTTTTCCACATAAGGCGTTGTTACCAACTTGCCGCCATAGGCTGACACATGAAAACTGAACGTCGGATAAGCACCCAGCGACGTGGCCACACGTGTTCCGGCTTCGACAAACAGGCGCAGGGCATAGCCAAACAAACCGTCAATGCCCTCACCTACGCAAATGTTTTCAGGCGCGATATCGAGGTGCGCGGAGAGTGCATGTTTGAGATCGTGGTTCTCCGGACCGCCATACATCCAGTTGTCGCCAGCATGGTCTTGCACCGCCTTGATCACTGAAGGTGCTGGGCCAAACACACTCTCATTCGCCCCAATGCGCGCCTTAATGGCCGCACCAGTGCAACGTTCGAGGGCTTCAGGGCCTACAAAGGGGACAGAGGAAGGAAGCGATTCAATCAGAGGTGTGAAACTTGGCATGGAGTGGATTTAGCAGTTTCAGTTGCACAGGCTAGCCCTGGCCTAACCGAAGTTTACCTGCGTTCTGCCCTAACACGCAGGACGCCTTACACCATTCACCTGCTTCAATACTTGATGTTTGATGTACGCCCCTCATTGTTCTTGAACCAGGCAGCAATTTCCTCTATTCGCGCCCCAACGATTTCCCAACATCAGGAGAGACTATGCCCCGTATCACGCTTCGCCAATTATTGGACCACGCCGCTGAGAATGACTACGGTGTGCCGGCTTTCAACATCAATAATATGGAACAAGCCTTGGCGATTATGGTTGCGGCAGACAAGCTGGACGCACCCGTGATCATGCAGGCTTCGCGCGGTGCGCGGTCCTATGCCAACGACATCATGCTCAAACATATGATGGATGCCGTCACCGAAATTTATCCGAACATTCCGATTTGTGTGCACTTGGATCACGGCAATGAACCCGGCACCTGCATGACCGCCATTCAATCTGGCTTTACCTCGGTGATGATGGATGGCTCGCTCAAAGCCGATGGCAAGAGTGCTGCGGATTGGGATTACAATGTGGAAGTGACCAAAACAGTCGTGCAGATGGCGCATTTGGGCGGCATCTCGGTTGAAGGCGAACTTGGCGTGTTGGGCTCGCTCGAAACCGGCATGGGCGATAAGGAAGACGGCCATGGCGCGGAAGGCAAACTGAGCCACGATCAACTTCTTACCAACCCACAGGAAGCTGTGAAGTTTGTGAAAGAAACCGATGTGGACGCTTTGGCCATCGCCATGGGCACATCGCATGGGGCCTATAAATTCTCGCGCAAGCCTGATGGCGCAGTGCTGGCCATGAATGTGATCGAAGAAATTCACAGGCTTTTGCCATCAACACATCTTGTTATGCACGGCTCGTCTTCCGTCCCCGAAGACCTGCAGGAAATCATCAACAAGTTCGGCGGCAAGATGAAGCCAACGTGGGGTGTGCCGGTTGCTGAAATTCAGCGCGGCATCAAGCACGGTGTGCGCAAGATCAACATCGACACGGATAACCGCATGGCGATGACGGGTGCCATTCGCAAAGTGATGGCGGAAGATCCATCGGAATTCGATCCCCGCAAATACCTGAAACCGGCGATGGAAGCGATGCAGAAGCTGGTTACATTGCGCTTGCAGGAATTCAACACGGCAGGGCAGGCTTCGAAGATCAAGAAGGTGCTGTCCGTTTCCGAAATGGCCAAACGCTATGCCAAGGGTGAGTTAAAGCAAAAAGTGGCTTGAAGCGCCACACGTGATAGAACTGCAAAAGGCCCAAGTAATGAGGGCCTTTTTTTTGCGTGCTTTTTTGAACGCAAATACAGTAACATCAGAGGTGGCCAGGTGAGTAAGTTCCCAGGCCAGCCATGCCTAAAATCGCATGCAGGCGTAATCGCTTGGAACTCAATGACCAGTACCGCGTTATCAATACCGAATAATTTAAAATTGATGGCCTTGTGATGAAAAAAATTCTTCTCGCTACTGTTGCGGTTATTGTCATGGTTGGTGCTGCTGCTGCGTCAGCACTTTATTTTGGTCTGGAATCAGCCAAGGTGCCAATCACTGAGGGATATGGGCCAAACCCCGTTTTGCCGCCGCCTAACCCTACTGTTTTTCCAACTGTAAACATTGCCACTGCTGCCACATGGCTGAAGGGTGAGAAGCCTGATGCGGCTAAAGGTTTGGCGGTGGCAGCATTTGCCCAAGAGCTTGATCACCCACGCTGGTTGCATGTGTTGCCCAATGGGGATGTGTTGGTGGCTGAAACCAATGCGCCACCAAAGCCTGAAGACCGGGCGGGTGTCAAAGGCGTTGCGATGGGTATCGTCATGGCGGGCGCTGGTGCCGCGGTTCCCAGTGCCAACCGCATCACCTTATTGCGCGATACCAATGGTGACGGCGTAGCCGACGTTCGTGAACCTTATATTACCGGGCTTCATTCGCCTTTTGGCATGACATTTGCCAATAATACCCTTTATGTGGCTGATAGTGATGCAATCCTCGCATTCCCTTATAAGGAAGGCGAAACCCATAATAGTTCCAAGGGCGAAAAAATTGCGGATTTGCCAGCAGGGCCCATTAATCATCATTGGACGAAAGATGTAATCGTCAGCAAAGACGGCAAAAAACTTTATGCCACGGTGGGGTCAAACAGCAACGTGGGCGAGAACGGCATGGCAGTTGAAGAAAATCGTGCCGCAATTTTAGAGGTTGATCTGGCATCGAAAAAAACCAGGCTGTTTGCGTCAGGCTTGCGTAATCCCAATGGGCTTTCGTTGAATCCAGAAACGGGCGCACTTTGGGTGGCGGTCAACGAGCGTGATGAGATTGGCAGTGACCTGGTGCCCGACTATATGACCTCGGTGCAAGACGGCGGGTTTTATGGGTGGCCCTACAGTTATTATGGCCAGCACGTTGATGTTCGGGTCAGTCCACAAAAGCCCGAACTGGTCGCCAAAGCCATTGTGCCTGATTATGCATTGGGGCCTCATACCGGTTCATTGGGGCTTACCTTTAACCAGGGCGCTGCCCTTGGCGCAGAATTTTCCAATGGCGCATTTGTTGGCCAGCATGGTTCTTGGAACCGCAAGCCCCGCAGCGGTTATAAAGTGATTTACGTGCCGTTTACCGCTGGCAAACCCTCGGGTCAACCTGTTGATGTATTGACCGGATTTATTGGCAAGGATGACAAGGCCCATGGTCGGCCAGTTGGTGTTGCCATTGATAAAACCGGCGCATTGCTGGTTGCTGATGATGTGGGCAACAGCGTGTGGCGCATTGCAGCCTCATCAGCTGCAGCGCTAAAATAAAGGTCAGGAATCCGAGCGCACAAGCTCTTTTATATTGCCGCGCGGTTTGCCAGACATTTCGGCGATTTTGCGGTCTTGCGTCATTATCTCAGTGCGGGCGAAATCTTCGATCTCATCCTTTTGCAAACCCACAACATTGATCTTGCGGCGCGATGATTTGGTGCCGTCTTCGTAGGTCACATCAAACATCATAAAATTATCCGGCTCGGCTTTGGTTTTTTTGGCCACGGTCAGACGTCTTTCTTAGGTTCAGCGATAGCTGGCTCAGGCTCAGGCTCAATTTCATGTTTGCGCTGCGCTGATTTTTCATCGCGCTTCTCTTGCTTTTCCAGCGCCTTGCGCTGCTTGGCCTTGGCGCGGTTATTACGTTCCTGATTATAGTTCGGCGGAAATGCCATGGAGATATCCTCGAATTGTAGGAAGCAGAATGCGGCAGCGATAGCGCGTGCGCAGGGATGAGGCGGTTCGTAGCACGAGAGAGTGCGCAAGTGATAGTTTTGTTTGCTACCGCGGTTTACACCTTCACCCACTTGCCATTGGCTTTTGAGGATTTTACGCAAGCTTCAATAAATGCCATTCCCGCAACGCCGTCTGCGATGCCGGGGAATTGCACACCCTTGGGTGGCTTCTTGCCAGAACGTGCGGCTTTAATGGTGTGCGCCACTTCGGTGTAGATATTGGCGAAACCTTCGAGATAGCCCTCAGGGTGGCCTGGGGGAACGCGCGTTACACGTGCTGCTTCAGGGCCAGAGCCTGCGCCACCACGCGTGATCAAGCGCCGCTCACCGCCGTACGGTGTGAACCACAGATAATTCGGATCAGCTTGCACCCATTCAATGCCGCCCTTTGTGCCATACACGCGCAGTTTCAACCCATTCTCATGGCCCACAGCCACTTGGCTGGCCCAGATTGATCCCCTGGCTCCGTCTTCGAAACGCAGCATCGCTTGCACGTTATCGTCCAGTTTACGACCTTTAACGAAGCTCGTCAGCTCACAAGCAAGTTCATCGAGTTTCAAACCTGATACAAACGTTGCCAATTGATACGTGTGTGTGCCGATGTCGCCCACGCAGCCGCCAGCGCCTGAACGTTTTGGGTCTGTGCGCCAAGCCGCTTGCTTCTGTCCGGTGTTTTCAAGATTGGTAGTGAGCCAGTCTTGCGGATATTCACCTTGAACTAAGCGGATTTCGCCAAGTTCACCTTTGGCCACCATGGCCCTCGCATGGCGGATCATTGGATAGCCGGAATAGTTATGCGTGAGTGCGAAGATTACCTTAGGGTGTTTTTCTAAAAGGGCCTCAAGCAACTTGGCCTCTTTCAGATTGAGCGACAGCGGCTTATCGCAGATCACATGAATACCAGCTTCAATGAAAGCTTTAGCCACCGGGAAATGCATATGGTTTGGCGTAACGATAGAAACCACCTCAATACCGTCCGTGCGGCCAGCTTCGCGTTTGGCCATTACTTTGTAGTCGGAATAGATGCGGTCGTCACTGAGGCCCAGTTCACGGCCGGAAGCGATTGCCTTATCAGGGTCAGCCGAAAGTGCACCTGCTGCGAACTCATAATGGTCATCCATACGTGCCGCCAAACGGTGCACTGCGCCAATGAATGCGCCCTGCCCGCCGCCCACCATGCCATAACGAATACGTCCGGTATTTTTTTCTGTTGTGCCTGTGATTGCCATGTGCCTCTCCCGATTTTTTTTAAAACGTTTTCCATCCTTTAGAACGTAAAATGGCAATTCCAAAGCGCGAATGAAAGGCGGCGGGTAATGGCTGTGTGGGTGCAAATTGCTTGGCTGGTGAAGGCAGTTGCGGCAACGTTTTGGCCCCGGCACCCACCATGGCCATGCGGGCCACTCCCAAAGCCGTGATATCAGCTGAGCCCGCCACCACCACACGCCGATCCAGCGCGTTACTTAAGAATTGGCCAAAATAAGGATTGTTAGCTAGACCGCCGTCAATCGAGATTACATTGCCACGATTACTGCCCCGCGTCATAGCGTTCAACACTTCGCATGCCCGAAGTGCAATGCCTTCAAGAACAGCCTGCATCAAGTCTTCGCGCGTGGTGTCAAGCCCCATGCCCAGCCAAAGGCCGGAGGCGTTTCTATCCCAGTGCGGACATGCCAGGCCTGAGAGAGCAGGGACGAAAACCAAACCACGCGAAATGGCAGTTGGCTTTTCAAAACTGTTGATCTCATCATAATCTTTGAACAAACCCAGGCCCTTGGCCCAGTTCACTGCGGAACCCGCATTGTAAACGCCGCCATCCACGGCGAACTCAGCTTTTACGTCGTGGATTTTCCATGCCACTGTAGGCAGTAAGCCAGAATGATCTTGCAGCGGGCGGTTATGGCCCAGAAGGCAGAGTGCAAAAGCACCAGTGCCAAAGGTTATTTTCCCGTCACCCGGCTTTACGCAACCATGCCCGAAAAGTGCTGCCTGTTGATCGACCATTGAGGCTGTGATGTTTGCGCCGAATGGCCCGGTTGAGGCGCGGATTTCTGGCAAGCATTCACGCGGCACACCAAAGAGTTCGCAAAGCTTATCATCCCATTGCAGCGTATTGAGCGACATCAAAGAGGTGCGCGATGCTGTCGTCACATCCGTTATGAAAGCTCCCGTGAGACGATAGAGAAAATAGGCATCTGTAGTGCCTAAGCGCAGACGGCCCTGCTCCAGCAATTCCTTGGCCGATTTCACGTTATCCAGCAGCCAGCGCAGTTTTGATGCCGAAAAATAAGCATCAAGCGGCAGGCCCGCTTGGGCTAGGGTAAGCTTTTCGGCTCCTTCCGCTTTGAGTTTGGCGCACATATCCTTGGTGCGATCATCTTGCCAAACGATGGCGTTGTAGATGGGGTTACCGGTTTTGGCATCGAACGCGATAACCGTTTCACCCTGGTTAGCCAAACCTATGGCATCCACTTGCCCGGCTTTCTTGATCGCCGACTCAATATGGTTGAACAGTTCACCGACGTCATGTTCAACCCAGCCCTGATGCGGCAAGTGTTGCTTTACATTGGCATTGAATACCAATTTGAAACGGCCTTCATCGTCATAAGTGAAAGCCTTGGTACCCGTGGTTCCTTGATCAATGGCAAGAATTTTCATGGGCTAAGAACCTTGGCCAGTTCTCTGCCCCGCGCCATGCAGCGGCCCGCTGTTTCAAGATGTCCCAGCACATTGCCAACGGCATAGATGTTTGGCTTTGAGGTTTTGAAATCTTGCGTCACCGCTGGTGCATAGCCTTCGCACTCCAGATAACCATTAGAATAGAGTGCACTTTCACTGCGAAATTTTCCAGTGAGTATCACTGCATCGCATTCGACAATCTGGTTTTTTCCAAAACGTTCTATTTCAATAGACTCAACTGTTGTGTTTCCATGTATTGCGAGAATTTTAGCACCATGTACAACTTTGGTTCCAAACAATCTGGCACCCAGCTCAAAATAAAGCGGCGCGGCGTTATCGTGGTCTTCGGCCAGCATCATAACGGGCTTCGCCTGGAGGTGGCGACAGGTCAGCAATGTTGAGTAACTCACCCATTCGGAACCAACGATGACTGGTCGCTTAAATAGGCGTTCGCCGTTTAAATAGACGCGCTGCTGCAATTCGCCCGTATTCATAACACCGTTCAGTTTGGTGCCGCCAATCAGCCGCGCGGCACGCGACGTTTCCCTTGTACCGGTGGCCAAAACAATTTTGTCGGCAGCCATTTCTGATATGCCTTGGGCTGAATGAACGCGCAAACTGCCACGTAAGGTGAAATCGAGAACTGTGGTTAAAGTGCGGATATCCAAAACTTTGGTGAGTTCGCGAAGCTGCTTGGCCAAATTCGGGCCGGTCATCAAACCAAAATTTTTATAAGGCGCAAATCCTTTGTGGCCACAGTGGCGAAGATTGCCGCCAGTTTGCGCATCGCGTTCTAGGACGACAACATCTCGTGCGCCACGTTGAAAAAGTGCCAACGCTGTTGAAAGGCCCGCAGGTCCAGCGCCTATGATAATGACGCTATGGTGTTCCATGATGGTGTTCCATGTTTTGCCTTTTCAAACGCGGAGGTTACACTGGCTGCACAATAAAAGCCTTGGCAGCGGCCTAACATGGCGCGGGTGCGGCGCTTGAGGCCTGCAATTTCCGTGGCGGGCAAAGGCCCGCGTGCTGCGGCTTCAATTTCGCTTCTGGTGACCCATTCGCAATGGCATAGAATTTCTCCGCCCTTCATATAGGGACGGATCGTATGTTCGGCTAGATTGGGTACAGGCTTCCAAATCGCAGCAGGCAATTTCTTTGGCAGCTTGGCAAAGTGTTTCGTGTAAAGTTTTGCGACCTGCTGGGCGATGCCAAGAGAACCGGTAAGGCCGGTGGAGCGTATGCCCGAAACAGTGATCCAATTATCAGCTTTATAGGCCTTTACGATGTAATCAGTGCGTTCGGTAGCAGGGCGCAAGCCCGCATAAGTGGCGGTGACATCAATCTGTTCCAGCGCGGGGAGCATTTTGGTGGCTGTGGCTTTCAGCTTAATTAGTGTAGCCGTTTCTGTAGTTGGGTTTTCGCGTTCATCGGTTTCCTCTGCTGTCGGGCCAATGGCAAGATTTCCAAAGATTGTACGAAACAACACCTCACCTTTGGTGCGCTCCGTCGGAACCGGTAAAACGGTGGAACGCAGCAGTTTTGACGCGGGCTTGTCGAAAACCACAAACTGACCTTTGCGCGGTTTAATTTTAAATTCGGATTCGCGGGCTAGCGCCTCCACACGGTCACCGAACAGCCCTGCTGCGTTGATCACAATACGTGCGGTCACATCACCCTGGCTGGTTGATAGATGCCACTCAGTGCCGCGCTTTATGGCTTTGGTCACTTCAGCATTACGGATAATTACAGCGCCGTGAGCGATAGCTTGATTGGCATAGGCCAGCGGCGCAGACCAAGGATCGATCACATGCTCGCCGGGCACAAGGATTGCCCCCAAAGCAGTCTTTGCCAATTGCGGTTCACGGATCCGAAGCTCGATTTGCGATATCGGCTTTGTGTCCCGTACGCCATTGGCCTGAGCCTTATTTTGAATGTCCTGCAATTTTGCAAGCTCATCGTCCGTCCAGGCAACCACAACAGCAGACGTTTCGAGCAGCGGCAGATTTAGTTTCTGCCGAATATCCAGATATTCAATATATCCTGCCTGAATGCACTGCAGTTCAAGACTTTTAGGAGGCGCATCGAAACCCGTATGAAGGAGCGCACTGTTACCTTTGGAGGCTCCAGATAGAATATCAGCGCCCTTTTCCAGTGCTATGCATTTCAAACCCGTCATGGCAAAACGGCGCAAGATGGCAAGACCCACCACGCCACAGCCAATCACCGCAATATCGAATCTTTCAGCCATGCCGGAGCGTTTAGATGGAAAATGTGGCGATGTGGAGTGGCTTAGCCTTGGCCATATTTGGCCAGCCAGCTTTCTTCGATCAACTTCACGAATGAAGCATGGGGTTCTAAAATCGCCGGGCCGGGAATAGTGACAGCACCGGGGCCTGTAGCGGCTGCGAAAGCTTTGGCATCACCGCCTTGCAGTTTTGCAAGATCAAGAACAGTCGGGTCTCCCCACACCTTGATATCAGCTTTTTTGGCTTGCGCTTCAGCCGAGAGCAGGAAATTTGCAAAAACTTGCGCGCCTTCCTTGGCTTTTGCATTTAAAGGAATAGCAACGAAATGCGTATTGCCGATCGTGCCTGCGGAGTTTTGCCACGCAATCGTTGTTTTCGGCAATTTGCCACTTGCAACCAAATTGGCGGGTTCATTGGGGTTGAACGTGATTCCGATTAATAACTCACCATCAGCCACCATTTGGGTAATCTCAGCTTGCGTCTTGGGATATTGCTTGCCTTCACGCCAAAGGTTTTGTTTTAGAGCGTCAAGATAATCAAAAAGTGGTTTGGCCACTGTGGCATCAAAGGTGGCTTTGTCGGTGGGTTTTGCGAAGATGCTTTTGTCTAATGCGGTTTCCACCATAGCTTGCTTCACAAACGTTGTTCCATGGAAATCCGGCGGCGCTGAATAGGTTACACGGCCCGGATTGGCCTTCGCGAAAGCCAAAAGCTCATTCATCGACAACGGAGGCTTTGCCACTTTGGCACCGTCTGCAAAAAACGTGAGTTGGGCCATGCCCCATGGGCTTTCGAGACCATCGACAGACTCGCTGAAATCTTGAAGTGTGGTGGGCTTGCCCTTCGTGTCAACATTTGCGAATGAGGGCAAATTAGAAACGAAAGGGCCGAAAAGTAGCTTTTCGGTCTTCATCGTTTTGAAATTTTCACCATTAATCCAGATCAGATCGACTGTGCCTTGCGTTTTGCCCGCAGACACTTCATCGCGTACGCGTTTTACGGCTTCCCCCGTATCAGCCAGTTTGACATGGGTGACTTTGACGCCAAAGCGCTTCGTAACTTCATCGCCCGCCCATTGGATATAGGCATTGATCGGAGCGCCGCCGCCCCAGGCATTAAAGAAAACCTCTTGGCCCTTAGCAGCTGTTTCGATGGCCTTCCAATCGCTGGCGAAAGCCGCGCGCGAGAAAAGCGGGCTTGCTGCGACGAGTTTAAGTGCCGTACGGCGGGGGAGATTCATGGAGGGCTCCTTGTTACAGTTATGTTGACTGCGACTGGCGCGGGCTTCAAGCCAAACATATTCATGTTCTATCAGCAAAAAGTGATTGGACTTCAGTGCAAAAGCGAGAAGTTGACGCAATGTTAACTTTAATTGCCCAAGTTTGCGCCACTTAAAATCATGCAGATCACCACTTTTGAAACACGTTCGCGCTGGATGCCTGCCCTTATGGCGGGCACCCTGCTGTTGGCATTAACGGGTGGTGGCTTGGGCTTGATTAAACTGTATCGTTTAAAGTCCCAGGCTGCAGCTGTTGAAGCTGGCGCTGTAACTGGCTCGGTTTCACCTGTGGTAATGAAAGGCGCTTCAGGCCTGTCTGTTCCACGTTTTGTCTCGCTGAAAACTGAAAAGGTCAATGTGCGTAAAGGTCCATCTTCTGACCATGCTGTTGCCTGGGTGTATCAGGCCAAAGGTTTGCCGATCGAAATAACTGCTGAATTTGAAACCTGGCGGCGCGTGCGCGATGCGCAAGGTGCTGAAGGTTGGATTTTGCAGAATATGTTGACTGGCAAACGCACAGCGCTGATTTCGCCGGGAAATAGAGGAAAGTTCGTCAATATGATGAGCGAGCCTTCCGTTTATTCCGTTGCGGTGGCGAAACTTGCTACAGGCGTTATGGGCGAAATCAAATCGTGTGACGGTGCCTGGTGCAGGGTTATTGCCAATGGGTATGATGGTTATATTGATCAAAATTTGATCTGGGGTGCTTATCCCGGTGAGGCCATAAACTAAACTTCCGTCCGATTCATGGCCTGCCCCCAGCAATAAAGCGATATTTGGCTTTCTCACTCCTGCCATGGTAAAGCCGCACGATTGAAGTAGCGGGGCGAAATGTCTGAACGTAAATCACACTTTTTATATGATGATCTAATCGCGTGTGGGCGCGGCAGACTTTTTGGACCGGGCAATGCTCAGCTGCCTCTGCCGCCAATGTTGATGTTTGACCGCATTACCCATGTTTCTGCCACGGAAGGTTCAGCTGGTTTAGGCAAGGTGGTGGCCGAATTTGATATAAAACCAGACCTTTGGTTCTTCCCCTGCCATTTTGACGGCGACCCGGTGATGCCTGGATGTTTGGGGCTTGATGCTTTGTGGCAGCTTACGGGCTTTTATCTTGGCTGGCTGGGTGAGCCTGGGCGTGGCCGCGCCCTTGGCGTGGGGGAAGTTAAGTTTTCCGGCATGGTGACACCAAAGGTGAAAACAGTAACGTATGAAGTGGATGTTACGCGCCTCATCTTGCGCAAGCTAAAGCTGGCTGTGGCCAATGGCGTGATGAAAGCCGATGGTGAGACTATCTATCAGGTAACAGACATGAAGGTTGGCTTGTTCAAGCCAGAGGGAGTTTAGTATGCGCCGCGTTGTGATCACAGGCATGGGTATTGTTTCGAGCATTGGCAATAATACGCAAGAGGTAACTGCATCATTGCGTGAAGCCAGAAGCGGGATTGTGGCCGCGCCAAAATATGCCGAACTGGGTTTTCGTTGCCAGGTGCACGGCGCGCCGCACTTTGACGCTGAGCAGTTGGATCGCCGCCCGCGCCGCTTCATGGCTGATGGTGGCATCTGGAACTATGCGTCTATGGCGCAAGCCATTGCTGATTCCGGGCTTGAAGAAAAAGACGTCAAAAATGATCGCACGGGTATCATTATGGGTTCGGGTGGTCCTTCAACGCGCACTATCGTTGCTGCGGCTGACACGGCGCGGGAAAAGGGCCCAAAGCGTGTGGGGCCATTTGCGGTTCCGCCTTCTATGTCGTCCGCGCATTCTGCGGTTCTGGCCACGCCATTTGGCATTCGCGGCGTGAATTATTCCATCACTTCAGCCTGCGCTACATCAGCGCATTGCATCGGTAATGCTGCCGAGATGATTCAATGGGGCAAGCAAGATGTGATGTTTGCAGGCGGCGGTGAAGAGCTGGATTGGACTTTATCAGTTTTGTTTGACGCCATGGGAGCCATGTCTTCCAAGTATAACGACACACCCGCCAAGGCTTCACGCGCTTATGATAAAGGCCGCGACGGCTTTGTGATTGCGGGCGGGGCAGGCGTTGTGGTGTTGGAAGAACTTGAACATGCCAAGGCCCGCGGCGCAAAAATCTATGGCGAGATCGTTGGCTACGGTGCCACAAGTGACGGCTATGACATGGTGGCACCATCTGGCGAAGGTGCTGTGCGCTGCATGAGGCAAGCGATGGCCACGGTTCACAACACGATCGACTACATTAATCCGCATGGTACTTCTACACCTGTTGGTGACTCAAAAGAAATTGCGGCCGTTAAAGAAGTGTTCGGCGCAAACATCCCACCAATCTCATCGACAAAATCACTCACAGGTCATTCACTGGGTGCTACAGGCGTGCAGGAAGCCATTTATTGTTTGCTGATGATGAAAAACAATTTCCTGGCTGAAAGTGCCAATATTGATGAACTTGATCCTGAATTTGAAGGAGTTCCGATTTTGCGCAAGCGGGTGGACAATGCCAAGGTAGACACGGTTATGTCGAATTCGTTCGGCTTTGGCGGCACCAATGCCACTTTGATCATGCAGCGCTATAACGGATAAACTCACATGACGGGATTGATGCAAGGCAAACGTGGCCTCGTAATGGGCGTCGCTAATGACCACTCCATCGCGTGGGGCATTTCGCAACAGTTGGCAGCGCAAGGCGCAGAGATCGCTTTCACCTATCAGGGTGAGGCATTTGGAAAGCGATTGGAGCCCTTGGCTAAATCCGTTGGTTCTGATTTTCTCATGCCTTGCGATGTCGAAAATATCAGCACTGTCGATGCGGTGTTTGCCGCGCTGAAAGAGAAGTGGGGCACGATTGATTTTGTGGTTCACTCCATCGGCTTTTCCGACAAGAATGAATTGAAAGGCAAATACGCCGACACCACGCGCGAGAATTTTAGGCGTACCATGGTGATTTCAGCATTTTCATTTGTGGAAGTAACAAAACGTGCTGCGGCCTTGATGCCGGATGGCGGTGCGCTCATAACGCTGACTTATGGCGGCTCTACGCGCGTGATGCCCAACTATAATGTGATGGGTGTAGCCAAGGCGGCGCTGGAAGCCTCTGTGCGTTATCTCGCGGCCGACTATGGCCCACAGGGCATCCGCGTGAACGCGATTTCCGCTGGCCCGATGCGCACTCTTGCTGGCGCAGGTATTGGCGATGCGCGGGCGATGTTTGCATTTCAGGAAAAGCACGCGCCTTTGCGCCGCACCGTGAAGCTGGAAGACGTTGGCGGAGCCGGGTTGTACCTGCTGTCACATTTATCAGGTGGTGTCACGGGTGAGATTCATTATGTGGACTCTGGCTACAACATCATCTCAATGCCACGGCCGGAAGATCTGGGAAAATTATAATGCAAACGCACGAAACCCTTCTCAATCAATACGCCGAGCTTACCGTCAAATCCGGTCTAAATGTCCGCAAGGGTCAGCAGGTTCTGATCACTGCGCCCATTGAGGCTGTCGATCTTGTGCGCTGCATCACGCACCATGCTTACAAAGTTGGCGCGTCACTTGTCACCACTTTATACAATGATGAACAGGCCACGCTGATGCGCTTTGTGGATGGCGATAAAGAAGCCTTTGACGCCGCACCCACGTGGCTGTTTGGCGGCATGGCTGAGGCGTTTCGTGATGGTAATTGCGCAAGGCTTGGCATTATAGGTGAAAATCCTTCTCTGCTTTCCGGCCAAGACATTGACAAAGTTTCACGCGCCAATCGCGCGCGTTCAACTGCCTATAAGCCTGTGGTTGAACAGATCACCGGATTTGCCACCAACTGGTGCGTGATTTCGGCGGCAACGATTTCTCATGCAAGATCAGTTTTTCCGAGCGATGCAGATGACGTGGCTTTGGCCAAGTTGTGGCAGGCGATTTTCAAATGCACAAGGGCCGATCAACCTGATCCGGTTCACGCGTGGGAGCTGCATACCAAGGAACTTCATGCGCGCACCGCAAAGCTGAACGCCAAGCATTATTCCGCTCTGGCCTATAAAGGCCCTGGCACGGACTTAATGCTTGGGCTGGTGGACGACCACATCTGGATGGGCGGGGCCTCGGTGGCCAAGAACGGCATTCTGTGCAACTCCAACATTCCATCGGAAGAAGTTTTCACCATGCCGCACCGTGAGCGTGTGGATGGCATCGTGCGCTCGACCAAGCCGTTATCTTACCAAGGCACATTCATTGATGGCATTGAGGTTACGTTTGAAAAGGGTCGCATTGTCAAAGGCACGGCTATCAAAGGCGGCGATGTGTTTAAGAAAATGATTGAGACAGATGACGGTGCCGCGCGTCTTGGAGAAGTGGCGCTGGTGCCGCATTCATCGCCGATCTCAGCATCGGGCATTGTGTTCAATGAAACGCTGTATGACGAGAACGCCGCCTCTCACATTGCCGTAGGCCAGGCCTATTCGCAGAATATGAAAGACACATCAATCTTGAGCGCCGAAGAGAAACTGGTGCGCGGCATGAATACCTCGCTCATCCATGTGGATTGGATGATTGGCTCTGGTGCATTGGATGTGGACGGCGTGTTTGAAGACGGCAAACGCGAGCCGCTAATGCGCAGGGGCGAATGGGTGGATTAATTACCCGCTGGGACATTATCGTTTTTGTAAGTGGAACTAAAAAGCCTAATCAGCATAGGTCAATGTTCAATCACAGGAACAGGCAAAGGTGCATTAATGACGGCAATTGACCTGGCGCGGCTGCAATTTGCATTTACCATGAGCTTTCATTTTCTCTTTCCGGCTTTCACAATTGGGCTTGCGAGTTTTCTTGCTGTACTGGAAGGCCT
Organism: Hyphomicrobiales bacterium; assembly: GCA_043749835.1. Classification (GTDB taxonomy): domain Bacteria; phylum Pseudomonadota; class Alphaproteobacteria; order Rhizobiales; family Aestuariivirgaceae; genus Aestuariivirga. The sequence goes on along the minus strand of JAYVCU010000172.1, from coordinate 8,974 downwards.
TTGGCTGAAAACAGGCAAAGGTGTTTATGCAAACCTGTTTCGGTATTGGCTAAAAATCTTTTCAGTTGTTTTTGTAATGGGTGTGGTTTCCGGCATTGTCATGTCTTACGAGGTCGGCACCAACTGGTCGGTGTTTTCCGATAAAGCAGGGCCCATCGTTGGACCCTTGATGGCTTACGAAGTACTGACCGCGTTTTTTCTCGAAGCGGGTTTTTTGGGTGTTATGCTATTTGGCATCAACAAAGTGGGGCAAAAGTTGCATTATGTGGCCACGCTTGCGGTTGCCTTGGGCACCGTAGTGTCTGCGATATGGATCATAGCCGTAAACAGTTGGATGCAAACGCCGGTGGGCTACCGCGTCAATGAGGTTGGTCAATATGTTGTGAAAAACGGCTGGCTTGAGGTGATCTGGTCGCCCAGCTTTCCCTATCGTTTGGTGCATACTGTCCTCGCTGCCTATCTTACGACGGCCTTTGTCGTCGGGGGCGTTGGCGCCTGGCATTTGTTGAAGGACCAAACCAACCCTGGTGCCCGCAAAATGTTCTCTATGGCTATGTGGATGGCTGCGCTCATTGTGCCCGTTCAAATTTTTGCGGGTGATGCGCACGGTTTGAATACCCTGCAATATCAAGAGCCAAAGGTGATGGCGATGGAGGGGCATTACGCCAGTTATGCCAATGGTGCACCGCTTGTTTTGTTTGGAATTCCAAATTTAAAGGAACAGCGTATGGATTATGCGGTCGAAATTCCAAAGCTGGGCTCGCTCATATTGAAGCATGATCTTAACGCGCCGATGGCTGGCCTTGATACGGTGCCTGAGAACATGCGGCCTCCGGTAGCCATTGTGTTCTGGGCATTTCGCATCATGGTGGGTTTGGGCTTCGCCATGTTAGGCATAGGCCTGTGGAGCCTGTGGGCCCGCGCGCGCAATCAACTTTACACGTCCCCACTGTTGCATCGGTTTGCGGTAGCCGCCGGACCGACTGGTTTTATTGCCGTACTGGCAGGTTGGACAACCACAGAGGCCGGTCGCCAGCCTTTCACTATTTATGGCCTGCTGCGCACTGTGGATTCTGCAGCACCATTGGATGCGCCAGCGGTGGCCGCATCATTATTGGCCTTTGTTATTGTGTATTTCGTGGTTTTCGGTGCGGGCATTTTGTATCTGGTTAAATTAATGTCCAAGCCGCCGCAGCCGGAGGAAAGCCTTCCGGGCTCGGGTTTGGATGGTCTTATAAAGTTGTCACCGGCTGATGCAGTGGCGGAAAAACTCACATGAATAGCGTCGATCTCACGGTGATTTGGGCTGCAATTATCGCAATTGCCATCATGGCCTATGTTGTTTTGGACGGATTTGATCTCGGTATTGGTATATTGCTTCCGCGCCTCAGCGTGGGTGAAGAGCGCAACATCGCTGTTAACAGTATTGCGCCTGTGTGGGACGGCAATGAAACCTGGCTGGTGTTGGGCGGAGGCGGGTTGCTGGCCGCATTTCCCTTGGCCTATGCGATAATTCTACCTGCGCTTTACGCGCCCATCATAGCAATGTTGCTAGGACTTATACTGCGCGGTGTGGGCTTTGCATTTCGTTCGCGAGACCCAGCCCATACCGCAATGTGGGAATTGGCATTTAATGTCGGTTCTCTCATAGCAGCATTTTCGCAAGGTATAGCTTTGGGCTCTCTGCTTCAGGGCATTACCGTAACAGGCCGGGCTTATGGCGGCGGATGGTGGGAATGGCTTAGCCCCTTCAGCCTTTTGTGCGGGGCCAGTCTGGTTGTCGGTTATGCCTTGTTGGGTAGCTGTTGGCTGATATTCAAAACAGACGGTGCTCTGCAAAATAAGGCCTATGCCTTAGCGCGGCCCTTAAGCATTTCACTGGTATCTGCTATTGTTTTGGTCAGTCTTGCTACGCCATTCCTCGACGCAAAATATTATATGCGCTGGTTTAGTACACCGGGCATTTTCTTGAGCGCATGTGTACCGCTTGCGGTTGGCTATTGTGGTTTTACGCTTTGGCAAAGTATTGCCCAACGCCGGGAATATGCACCATTTATTTATACCCTAGCGTTGTTCGGCCTATGCTTTATCGGGCTAGCCATTTCGATCTGGCCCGATGTCGTACCAGGGCGATTAACCATTTGGCAGGCAGCGACCGATTCCAAAAGCCAGGTGTTTTTGCTCTACGGTGTGGCAATCATATTGCCGATCATCGCTGCCTATACCGCTTTGGCATACTGGGTGTTTCGCGGCAAAGCCACGAACGAAGACTATCACTAATGAGACTGCGCCTGCGCCAGCTGGCTTGGTTTTTTGGAATCTGGGCTATCAGCGTGCTGGCGCTTGGTCTTGTCAGTCTGGTTATTCGCGCTGTTTTGAAAGTCTAACTATCTAGCAAGCTTTTAATCCCGCAACTTCCCCTCCCATGCTGCATCTGCTAAGAGCGCGGGCTTCGAAGGACCCTCGCCTATGCGCATTGCTGAAATCTCCCGCAAGACCACAGAAACCGCCGTTTCCACTTCTGTTAATCTCGACGGCACTGGCACTTATAAAGTGAAAACCGGTGTGGGCTTTTTTGACCATATGATGGAGCAGTTGGCGCGGCATTCGTTGATCGACATAACCCTGGAAGCGGATGGCGATCTGCATATTGACGATCACCACACAGTGGAAGACGCTGGCATTGCACTGGGCCAGGCTGTGGCTAAGGCATTGGGTGAGCGCAAGGGTATTAAACGCTATGGTTCGTGCGACTTGGCTATGGATGAGGCGTTAAGCCGTTGCGCCATTGACGTTTCGGGCCGCGCATTTCTGGTGTTCAAAGTGAATTTTCCCACCGCCAAGATTGGCACGTTTGATACCGAACTGGTGCGCGAATGGTTTCAGGCCTTTGCGATGAATGCCGGGATCACGCTGCACATCGAAAGTGCTTATGGTACCAATTCACATCACATTGCTGAAAGCTGTTTCAAGGCGCTGGCACGGGCCTTGCGTAATGCGGTGGAAATTGATCTGCGGCAGAAAGACCGCATCCCCTCCACCAAGGGCACACTGGTTTAATGGGCACTTGCGTTATCATTGACTATGGCTCGGGCAACTTGCACTCTGCACAAAAGGCCTTTGAACGCTCTGTTGGCGAAGCAAAGCTGAAGACGAAAATTCTTGTTTCGTCGAAGCCTGAGGACGTAGCCTCGGCAGAGCGCATTGTGCTGCCCGGTGTTGGGGCATTTAAGGATTGCCGCAATGGCTTGATGGCTGTGCCGGGGTTGGTGGAAGCCATGCGCGAACAGGTGATTTCAAAAGGACGTCCGTTTCTGGGCATTTGCGTGGGTATGCAGCTGATGGCCACACGCGGGCTGGAGCATGAGATCACACCGGGCCTGGGTTGGGTGGCAGGTGATGTGAAGGCGATCAAGCCTTCAGACCCCGCACTCAAAATCCCACACATGGGTTGGAACACGATCACGCCGAATGCACAGCACGCTTTGCTGGACGGCATTCAAACCGGCGATGATGGGTTGCATGCTTACTTCGTGCATTCATACCACATGGAATGCACGCTTCCAGAAGATGTGATCGCCACGGCTGACTATGGCGGTGCAGTGACGGCCATGGTGGGCTATGACAATATGGTGGGCACACAGTTTCACCCTGAGAAAAGCCAGACGCTGGGCCTGGCATTCATTTCTAATTTCCTGCGGTGGAAGCCGTGAGCGCAGTTGTGCCGGAACTTCTTGTTTCTGATCTTGAGGCCAGTTTGGGGTTTTGGGTTGGCATACTCGGATTCAAAGTCCGCTATGACCGAACTGAAGAACGCTTCACCTATCTGCGGCGCGATGATTGCGATGTGATGCTGGAAGAGATGAGAGGGGCGGCACGGCAATGGATCAGCGGGCCAATCGAAAAGCCATTTGGCCGAGGCGTTAATTTTCAGATTGAGGGGAATGACTGGTCAAGACAATTAGCAAATTTGCGCGAAGAAGAATGGCCGCTTTTTCTTGAGCCTGAAGACAAATGGTATCGCGCAGGTGAAGAGGAAGTTGGCCAGCGACAGTTTTTGGTGCAAGATCCTGATGGCTATCTGTTGCGCCTATGTCAGCCAATAGGAAAGCGCAAATTCTCATGATCCTGTTTCCAGCCATTGATCTTAAAGACGGGCAATGCGTGCGCTTGAAACTGGGCGATATGAACCGCGCAACCGTTTATAATGAAGACCCTGCGGCGCAAGCCCTGGCATTTGAACAGCAAGGTTTTGAGTGGCTCCATGTGGTTGATTTGAACGGTGCCTTCAAGGGGCAGTCGGTAAATGGCGCTGCGGTGGAATCCATTTTGGCGGCTACCAAAAACCCCGTGCAGTTGGGCGGCGGCATTCGCACGCTGGCCCATATTGAAAGCTGGCTATCGCGTGGGCTGGCGCGGGTGATTTTGGGCACGGTTGCGGTGCGCGATCCTGAACTGGTGAAATTGGCCTGCAAGACATTTCCTGGCAAGGTGGCTGTGGGCATTGATGCCAGGAACGGCAAAGTTGCGGTGGAAGGCTGGGCGCAAACGTCTACGTTGGGTGTGATTGAATTGGCCAAGAAATTTGAAGGCGCTGGTGTGGCGGCGATTATTTACACCGACATTGACCGTGACGGGATTTTGGCAGGAATCAACTGGCCTTCGACGCTTGCTTTGGCGGAGGCGGTTTCGATCCCGGTGATTGCTTCTGGCGGCCTTGCATCGCTCGACGACATCCGCCGCATGACGCAGGCGGATGCACGGAAATTGGCCGGAGCCATCACGGGTCGCGCACTTTACGATGGGCGCATTGATGCGGCCGAAGCGTTGCACATGTTGAGGGCGGCGTGATGTTGAAAATGCGGGTGATCCCTTGTCTTGACGTGAAAGATGGGCGCGTGGTCAAAGGCGTCAACTTTGTCAATCTGCGCGATGCGGGTGATCCTGTTGAGGCTGCCAGGGCCTATGATGTGGCGGGGGCCGATGAATTGTGCTTTCTCGATATCACGGCGACACACGAAAATCGTGGCACGATGTTTGGCGTGGTGCGGCGTACGGCGGAACAATGCTTTATGCCGCTCACCGTTGGTGGCGGTGTTCGCACATTGGATGACATTCGGAATTTGCTGTTTGCCGGTGCTGATAAAGTGTCGATCAATTCTGCTGCCGTGGCGCGGCGTGAGTTTGTGAAGGAAGCGGCGGAGAAATTTGGTTCGCAGTGCATCGTTGTAGCGATTGACGCTAAGGAGGTTTCTGCGGGCCGGTTTGAGATTTTTACCCATGGCGGGCGCATGGAAACTGGTGTTGATGCGGTGCAGTTTGCTCGCGAAGTAACGGCGCTGGGGGCTGGTGAAATTCTACTAACATCGATGGACCGGGACGGCACGGGCAAGGGGTTCAATCTTGCTTTGACGCGGGCTGTGGCCGATGCAGTTGCCATTCCTGTCATTGCGTCGGGTGGCGTAGGCACGTTGGATCATCTCGTCGAAGGCATCCGTGAAGGCCATGCTACAGCAGTTCTCGCTGCATCGATTTTTCATTTCGGCACTTTCACTATTGGTCAGGCCAAGGCACATATGGCAAAGGCGGGAATTTCCATGAGGATGACGACATGAGCACCATTTATAAACTGGCGGCAACCATTGCGGCGCGAGCCTCAGCTGCACCTGATAGCTCCTATACCGCAGAACTGTTGCACGACGGTATTGAGAAGTGTGCCAAGAAATTTGGTGAGGAAGCTTTTGAATTGGCTCTGGCAGCTGCGTCGAGAGATAAAGCCCATACAGCACGCGAAGCAGCTGATGTGATTTATCATCTGCTGGTTCTTTTGCAGGCTTCCGGCGTTTCGCTGGCTGAGGTTGAAACTGTGCTCGTCAATCGTGAAGCGCAGAGCGGCCTGGATGAAAAGGCTGGCCGTGGCTGATCTGGACGAAGATTTTGCCCGTGAAGTTTCGCCCTTCCGGCGTTTCGCGCGTGATGATTGGGCGGGGCTTCGGGCTGATACGCCGATGACGTTAACTGAGGCTGATCTTGAAGATGTGCGGAGCCTGACCGACAAGGTTGACCTCAATGAAATTGAGATGATTTATTTACCCCTTTCCCGGTTGCTCAATCTTTATGTGCAGGCCAGCCAGAAGCTGTTCAATGGTTCCAATATGTTTTTGCATCGGCATGATCTCAAGGTGCCATATGTGATTGGCGTAGCTGGAAGTGTGGCCAGTGGCAAAAGTACAACTGCACGAATTTTGCGGCGCTTGCTTTCGCGCTGGCCTTCCACGCCTAAGGTTGATTTGGTTACAACGGATGGATTCCTGCTGCCGAATGCGCGGCTAGACAAGGAAGGATTGCTGGCACGCAAAGGTTTTCCTGAATCTTATGATTTGCCCAATTTGTTGCGTTTCATGTCAGCCATCAAAGCCGGTGAACGTGATGTGGAAACACCGCTTTATTCGCATCTGAGTTATGATGTAATGGAGGGCAAATCACAGGTGATTGATCAACCTGATATACTGATTGTTGAAGGCATCAATGTGCTGCAGACCGGCCGGCCGCCGCGCGATGGGCGCGGTATTCCCAATGTCTCTGACTATTTTGATTTTTCGATTTTCATTGATGCCGAAGAGGCTGATCTGCGGCAATGGTATGTTGAGCGGTTTTTAGCTTTGCGGTCCGGCGCGTTCAAAGACCCGAAATCCTATTTTCACCGTTATGCATCGATTTCTATCAAGCAAGCAATCGCTATGGCCACACGGCTTTGGGAGACGATTAATCTGGTAAATCTTAAAGAGAATATTTTACCAACCCGACCAAGAGCTGATTTGGTTTTGCGTAAAGGCGCTGACCACAAAGTTCGAACCGTATATCTGCGGCGCATTTAAGTTCCAAATCTGTGTTTTACGCGTTTGACCAAATCATCGCGCACGCCACGGTACGAATCTATAATCTGCTCGCGGCTGCCTTGGGTGTCTGATGGGTCCAGGATCGGCCAGTTTTCAGTCTTCACGGTTCTGGATCTGGCAAATGACTTTGATTGAATGGCCGCTTCTGGTGAAAGTGTTATAACAAGATCGAAACCTGATTCCGCCACATCTTCCAAGCTATGGGGGCGGTGCGATTTTAAATCGATGTTAATTTCATCCATCACCAGCCCCACGAAGGGATCAGGATCTCCGGCCAATATGCCAGCTGAGGCGGAATACATATATTGACCGAAATAATGGTGCGCGATCGCAGCTGCCATGGGCGAACGGATGGCGTTTTGGGTGCAGACAAATAACGCCATCAACGGCTTTGTGGTAACGGCTGGCAGTGTTCCACCGTGGGGCATGATGGCGCACACCAGCGTGAACAATCTGCGCGCTGTATCAAAATCCATCGTGGCTTTACCGTTCAAGCGCTCACGCAGAATTGCGCTGCCGTCATTGTGAATAGCGCGGCGGGCCATGTCTATAGCTTCGACATTTTGAGCATTGGTACCGCGTAAAGCCATCACATAGCTATCACAGATTTGGAAATATTCTTTGGCCACCCGGCGAAATGGTGTGAGTGAAAGACCAAAGGCATAGAGCGGCTGGTTTTCTTCCGATTTAAAATCAAGAACGAGACGTTGGTCTTGCGCGGTGATGTGCAGGCGGTATGGACCGGGCTTGCCGTTGCTCAACATAAAATCATTGCCCTCAACAATATCGTTAATTGCCAAGGCTTGATCTTGTTTGGCTTCGCGTGTGGCTGCTGCTGCAAGGCTGGCGTCGATCGACACGGCGGCTAAACGGTTGAGGCTACGCTGCATATTATAGCCTATGGGCTGGCGTTGCAGTGGTGCCCCATGAGCTGCCGACATCGGTCAGGGTTGCATTGACACAACTAACCGACAGGCGGATGTGGATATCAGTTGAGAAGCTCAACGTGATGGTGCCGCCCAGTTCCCCGGCGGGCACAAAGGTGATGGCCAAGAGGGACAATACAGCACTTGCAGGTGTTCGCGTCAGGCCAGTGGATTTTACACTTTCTACATCATCGAAATGCAATCCGGCCCGCCTGCGCTGCTGTGCCGGGAGTGCATCCCAGGCGAAGCGATTGGCGACAAGTGCGAAGCAGCGGCGCTTTTTATCAAAACGCAAGTCCGCACGCTTCATCACCGCATCCTGCATCTGGGCAGAAATGATTGCGAGGTCTTCAGTATCGACTGCCGTCAATCGTAGCATCAGTTAAGCCCCGGCGATCCTTGAAACGTCTGCGCCCACGGCCGAGAGTTTGCCTTCCAAGTCTTCGAAGCCGCGGTCTAAGTGATAGACACGGTGCAACATGGTTTCGCCTTCCGCCGCAAGGCCCGCAATCACCAATGAGACTGATGCGCGCAAGTCTGTAGCCATGACATCTGCACCGGTGAGTTTGATCACGCCGCGCACTTCGGCCATGTCACCGTGCATGTTGATGTCGGCGCCCAAGCGCACCAGTTCCTGCACGTGCATGAACCGATTTTCGAAAATGGTTTCACGGATGTGGCTTTTGCCTTGGGCCATGGTCATCAACCCCATGAACTGCGCTTGCAGATCTGTGGGGAAGCCAGGGTATGGATCGGTGGTGATATCAACCGGCAGGATGCCAGAGCCATTGCGCTTGATGCGCATACCTTCGTTGGTGCTTTCCACCTCTACACCAGCGCGGCGCATGGTGAGAATCACATCGGCCAGTGTATCGGCACGTGCGCCACGCAGTATTACATCACCTCCGGTCATGCCAACCACCATGGCATAAGTTCCTGCTTCAATACGGTCTGCCACCACGGTGTGTTCAGTGCCATTAAGCGAGGTGACGCCGATAATTTTCAAATTGCGTGTGCCGATGCCTTCAATCTTGGCGCCCATTTTAACAAGGCATTCAGCGACGTCCGTGATTTCAGGTTCCATCGCGGCATTTTCGATTTCGCTATCACCATGGGCCAGCACGGCGGCCATGAGGGCGGCATGGGTTG
>JAYVCU010000171.1:0-3173 GCA_043749835.1 Hyphomicrobiales bacterium | reverse complement strand
GACAAATATTACAACCGGCTCTATCTACGCCCGACCCAGAAAATCACCCTTGCCAACGTCCACGCCGATGCTGCGCACTAAATTATGTGCCGTTGCCATGTGAAAATAATGGTTCGGCCAAACCGCGCCATTCAAATAGTCGCTGCCGTTCATCTCTATGTCATTGCCGCCAACTTTCAGCGTAACGGTGCGTGTAGCCGCCCCTTCAAACTTTTTGGCGTCAATGCTCTTGATGAAATCGCTGGTTTTGGTGATGCGCGCATAAAGTTCTTCAAACGTTTTCTCGTCGTCCGTATAACTCGGAATATCCGTGCCCGACAAACGTGCCGCACAACCCTTGGCTTGGTCGCACAAAATTAAAATTTGCCGCGTCAAAGGCAACATATCTGGATAAGTCCGCAAACCCAGCACCACAGATTTATCAAGCTTGCGCGCATCGCAAAACGCTTCAGTCTTTTTCAAAATTTTGGTGACCGCATCAAGATTGCGAATTAGAAATGGAACAGATTGAGCGTACATAGTGTCTTCCTTTGTTAATTGAGGTTGCCGCAGAAGCGCTGAATGCGCGTGCATGCGTCTTCGAGAGTAGGAGTTGCCGTAGCATAAGAGATTCGGAAATAGGGTGAAGTCCCAAATGCGGCACCATGCACCGCCGCCACACCTTCAACGGCCAGCAATTCACCCACAAAATCTTCATCTGTGGTGATCACTTTGCCAGAAGGCGAAGTCTTGCCCATCAGGCCCGCACACGAAGGATAAACATAAAACGCCCCTTCCGGTGTTTGGCATGTCAGGCCCTTGGCCTGGTTAAGCATTGAAACCGCAAGATCGCGGCGCTCTTTGAAAACCTTGTTGTTGGCCGCAATAAAATCCTGCGGGCCATTCAAAGCCTCAACCGCTGCCCATTGTGCAATGCTCGATGGGTTAGATGTGGATTGCGATTGCAACTTCGCCATGGCTTTGATCAGCGGCTCCGGCCCTGCCCCATATCCAATGCGCCAGCCAGTCATGCAATAGGCTTTGGAAACACCATTCATCGTCAAGGTGCGGTCATACAGCTTTGGCTCAACTTGTGCCGGCGTAACAAATTTAAAATCGTCATAGGTCAAATGTTCATACATATCATCCGTCAATATCCACACATGGGCGTGCCTCACCAAAATATCGGTGATGGCCTTCATCTCAACGTGTGAATAAGCCGCCCCTGTGGGGTTCGATGGTGAGTTTAAAATCACCCACTTGGTCTTGGGTGTTATGGCCTTTTCTAAAGCAGCAGCCTGCAACTTAAATCCCTTGGCAGGGTCGCCTTGCACAATCACGGGAACCCCACCAGCAAGCATCACAATATCCGGATAACTCACCCAATAAGGTGCCGGAATAATCACTTCATCTCCAGGGTTAACCGTAGCCATCAACGCGTTGAAAAGAATCTGCTTTCCACCCGTGCCAACAGATACTTGGGCAGTCTTGTAATCCAGCCCATTCTCCCGTTTGAACTTGGCCACAATGGCCTTCTTCAGCTCGGCAATCCCGTCAACAGCCGTATAGCGGGTCTTACCCTCATTGATCGCTTTAATTGCTGCATCTTTAACATTGCGCGGCGTTTCAAAATCCGGCTCCCCAGCGGCCAAACCAATCACATCCAAGCCCTCAGCCTGCATGGCTTGCGCCTTATTGGTAATGGCAATCGTCGGTGAGGCATTGATGCGATTTAAAGCGTCAGAAATAAAACCCATGGAAGCAGTCCTTTGGCGTGTGGCCTTAAGGCTTTGAACGGGCCCGCGCAAGCTGCTAACGCGACTCTATGGTGCATCGGCATTTCACAATTTTAGGCGGTGGCATAGCCGGTCTCTCCGCAGCAATGGCTTTAGCCCGCCAAGGCCACCACATTACCGTCTTTGAGAAAGCCAAATCGTTTGATCCCATCGGCGCTGGCATTCAACTCGGCCCCAATGCGGTTCGCGCCCTCCAAAAAATTGGCGCCTGGGATGCCGTAGAACCTGTCACTTATGCGCCGCCAGCCCTGCACTTTCGTAGCGGCACATCGGGCGCTTTGCTTAAAGATATTAAACTCGGTCAAGCCTTTGAAAGGCGTTTCGGTCAGCCTTACCGCGTCGCCCACAGAGCCGATTTGCACACCAGCCTGCTCAATGTGGCAAAGTCTTTGCCGCGCGTCGAAATTAAAATGGGCGCAAACATCGACACATCAGCCCTCACAGGTCAGGTTCTGGCAGCCGACGGCATGTGGTCCAAAACCCGCGAAAAACTTTTTCCTCATAGCGCCGCCGTAACAGAGCCGACAATACTTTTTCGCAGCCTCATTGAAATGCCACATAATACTGATGTGCAGTTTGAGTGCGTCAATTTATATTACTATCCCGGCGCTCACGTTGTGCATTATCCAGCGGGCCGCGCGGGCAAACTCAACCTGGTGTTTAATGGCCCCCTGCACGGCCCACAAAAACATCTGGCGAAAGCTGCAAAAAATCTCCGCGCGGTTATCGCCCAGGTGCCAGCTTGGACACAGTGGACGGCCGCCTCCATCAATCCACTGCCAACCTGGCATAAAAATAATATCATGCTCATCGGCGATGCCGCCCACGGAACGCTGCCCTATCTGGCGCAAGGGGCCGCCATGTCGCTTGAAGATGCAGCAGCTTTGCTCATCACCACTGATCCGGTAGAGTTTGAGAATCTACGCCGCGCCCGCTGTAACAAGTTGCATGAGCAAACGCTGCTGATGGGCAAAATGTATCACTTAGGCGGCGTAAGCGCAGTGATGAGAAACGCAGGCCTGCGTCTCTCATCAGATGAAACTGTGCTGCGCCGTATGGCCTGGATTTATAACGGCTAAACTTATCGTTTTATGCCAACCACGTTTCCAGTTGGTGGTGGTGGTGTGGGCTCTGAAGGTTTGCTGCGGCCGCCGTCTGCTGCAATAGGCATAACAATTTTGCATTTGGGTTTCACCGCAACAGCAGTAATGCTCAGCTTACTCGATTGCGCTGCGCAGGCCACAACGTTCTGGCATGTGGCCCCTTCACCAAACCATAATGGCGTGCCTTTTTGTTTGATCCAGGCGACGCAGCATTTCTCGACCAGGTGTCGGCTGCTCTCGCTGTGGCAGCGCTCAAGCAGACCGTTTGATGCGCGAGCCGGAGCGGAAGTCGCAA
>JAYVCU010000170.1:0-4835 GCA_043749835.1 Hyphomicrobiales bacterium | reverse complement strand
TTTGAGTTCACCAGTAAAATGAACTCTCTCGACGTCGAAAATATGTTGCTGATCCATCAATCTATTCAACTGGTAAAGGAAAATTTCAAGGCGTTGGTTATCTATAATGATAGCCAGGTGTTCTCTGCAGGTGCCAATTTGGGCCTTGTTACTACTGCCGCTAAAGCCAGCGCGTGGAGTGAGATTGAAAACATAATCAAAGTTGGGCAGCGGGCATTTTTGGCACTGAAATATGCCCCGTTTCCCGTTGTAGCTGCACCTTCTGGTATCGCACTGGGCGGCGGCTGTGAAATTGTACTGGCCGTAGATGCTGTGCAGGCTCACGCCGAACTTAACATGGGGTTGGTGGAAGTCAGTGTGGGCCTTATTCCAGCTTGGGGTGGCTGCAAAGAAATGCTGCACCGCTGGGCCACGCTCGGTGGCTTGTCAGAGGGCCCAATGCCTGCAGTGATCAAAGCCTTTGAGATTATTTCACAAGCAACCGTTTCGAAATCTGCGGCAGACGCCAAGGCGCTTTTATTTTTGCGGACAGACGATGGCATCACCATGAACCGCGATCGTTTGCTGGCTGATGCAAAGGCCAAGGCCCTGTTACTGGTCAAAAATTACCAGCCGCCCAAGCCCATGACCTTTAATCTGCCGGGGCCATCCGCGCGTCAAGTCATCGATAGGGCTATTCGGGCTAATCACAAACTGGGCAAGGCGACAGACTATGATCTTGTGGTTTTGGGTGAACTTGCTGATATTCTGTCGGGCGGAGACACTGACTTTATCACCCCTTTAACAGAGCACGATGTTTTGGCCTTGGAGTGCGAGCATTTTATGAATCTTGTGCGGGACGATAGAAGCGTAAATCGCATCGCTCATATGTTGGAAACCGGCACGCCCCTAAGGAATTAGCGGATTTGAACACGCGGCTTAATACCTCAAACCTGATATCACCATTGCGCTATAACAGGAGCCGCGTAATCCCAGGCATTGTACACTTGGGCATGGGGGCATTCCACCGCGCCCATATGGCCGTCTATGTTGACGATATTCTGAGTTTCGATCCAGCGTGGGGGATCATCGGGGCATCGTTAAGAAACACGGCAACGCGCAGTGCCTTAGCACCGCAAGACTTTCTCTACACACACATTGTGCGTTCCAGTCATAAAACAAAACTGCGCGTGATCGGATCTGTGCTTGACGTGATTAGTGGCTCAACCCATCACGATCAACTGATCGCAGCCCTCATCGATCCTCGTATTCGCATCGTCTCTTTGACGGTAACTGAAAAAGGTTATTGCCATAATCCTGCGACGGGCCTGCTTGAGCACAATCATCCTGATATTCGGCATGACTTGGAGAAGGCCAATAAACCACTCAGCGTGCCTGGAATTTTGGTTCGCGCACTGGAACTCAGAAGGCAGGAAGGCGTGAAGCCGTTCACAGTTCTGTGCTGTGATAATGTCCCGTCAAATGGCACCTTGGTTGGTAATATTACGCATGAATTTGCAATGTTGCGCAATGCCGATCTTGCACAATATATTTCTGGTGAAATGGCCTTTCCGTCGACGATGGTTGACCGCATTGTGCCTGCGACAACTGAAGAAGACCGCCAACTCGTATTTAAAGAAACCGGCTTTGAGGATGCGTGGCCGGTGGTTACAGAACCCTTCACCCAATGGGTGATCGAAGACAATTTTTCAAATGGCAGGCCAGACTTCGAACGGGTGGGCGTTCAACTTGTAAAAAACGTGAAGCCGTTTGAACTGATGAAATTGCGTATGTTGAATGCCAGCCACTCAACTTTGGCTTATCTGGGTTTCCTTGCTGGCTATGAATATGTGAGTGACGCGGTTGCCAACCCAAATTTGCAGCACGTCATTCACGCCATGATGTCTCAAGAAGTAATGCCAACACTTCCTGCTGAACTTGGTGAACTTAACAACTACCGCGACCAACTGATAGAGCGTTTTGCCAATAGGTCTCTAAAGCATCGCACGACACAGATCGCAACCGACGGCAGCCAAAAACTGCCGCAACGTTTACTCGGCACAATTCGGGATCGTTTGAAACAAGGCCAGCCCATTAACTTTCTGACATTGAGCGTAGCGGGTTGGATGCGCTATGTAATGGGTGTGGATGAGCAGGGCCGCGCTATCGAAATCAAAGACCCAATGCGCGAACGGTTGCGCAACATCGCCGATGCTGCGTCGGGAAACCCACAGCAATTGGTGTACGGTCTCTTACACGTAAAAGAAATCTTTGGCGAAGATCTGCCGCATGAAAGAGTTTTCGTGGATGCGGTCACAAGCCATTTATCGGCATTGCTCAAGCTGGGCGCAAAAGCCGTGTTAGCTCAAACCCGATCTTTGCCATAAAACAGCTGCACTACATGTTCGGCTTGTGCAAAAAATAACCAGCGCTCCACCCACGCCGCAGCAAGAAGTGCTAAAGCCGTCACCATGACCAGCCATGGCCAGAGCGGTGAGAGGAATGCCGCAAAAAACCCGACATCTAAAAGGATCATGCAAAGACGCTGCAGCTTAAGGCCATGATTGCGGGCCATCTGATAGCCCATTTCTTTCATGATGAAGTTGGTTGAGGTGTGTGGCACGTCCCACTGCCGTACACCTTCACCAAGGCCCGTGGCTTCGCCCATCGTATAGTGTCCTTTGTCGGCCCTACGTTTGCGCCAGTAAAGCCATTTGAGAACGATAGCCGCGAACACCGCTATAATGGTCAGGAACGCCATGAAGCGGCCCGCATCCGTTTGGAAGCGTCCAAAAAAATACGCGACGACATTGAGCAACCCCGAACCCGTGGCTAAGGCAAAGGCGAGATAAGTGGGCACGGTGAAACCGGTGTGCCAGGCTGGAATGGTTTTAAGTGAGGCATAAATCATGGCTGTGCAATAAACTGTTACAGTACCCAGCAGAGCGCAGAGAAAGCCCAGTGGCGCAATCCACGCAGGCGCTTCAACCAGACCTGACCATGTTGCAGCAAAACCCAAGGCAAACGGAAACGTTGCGATTGCAAAAATGCCCTCACGCGAAAGCCAACTGCTGCGCCATTGTGATAAAGCCCGCCAGGCGCGTTCAGGCCGACCAAGATGCGCGGTGGATGCAAGTAAACCAGCGCTGATCAAAACCACTGCCACACCCACGCTGGTTAATGCAAAAGCCGTAGATGAAGCCTTACCGTGAGACGAAGCCGCAAGCCCAAGCAGAAAGAGAAGGCCATAACCCGCTCCCGATGAGACGCTGAAAAAAATAATGGAATAGGCCGGGTTCATCCTTCCAATTTTCCAGAATTATCGTGCGGGTTAACCGAAGCCGTTGTGGTGTTCGAATTCAGCAGCTGATCGGCCCAGCTAAACAATTTCTCCATCACTGATCCATCTGGTTTGGCCAAGGGCTGAACCCCAGCGGCATAACTTTCTCTGCGCGCCCGCGGCGGCAGATATTTATTGGTTGG
Source organism: Hyphomicrobiales bacterium (assembly GCA_043749835.1). Lineage (GTDB taxonomy): Bacteria > Pseudomonadota > Alphaproteobacteria > Rhizobiales > Aestuariivirgaceae > Aestuariivirga. Next base: position 1,373 of record JAYVCU010000170.1, on the reverse strand, counting down.
TTTGTACCCCATTTCAGGAAACTGATCGAAACCGCCACGCTGTTTCACCAGTTGCGAAACCGCGGAAGTCTCATCACCCAAGTCCCCAAAATGCCGAGCCCCCGTGGGACAGGCCTTCACGCAAGCCGGCACTTGGTCTTCAGGTTCCAGATTGGTATTGTAAATCCGGTCCACACACAGCGTACACTTTTTCATCACACCCTGCATGTAATCATATTCACGCGCGCCATATGGGCAAGCCCATGAGCACAGCTTGCAGCCGATGCAGGTATCAGGATTGACCAGCACAATGCCATCTTCGGCGCGTTTGTAAGACGCACCAGTGGGGCAAACGGTGACGCAGGCAGGTTCCGCACAATGCAGGCACGAGCGCGGAAAGTTGACGATGTGGCTATCGCTGCGGCCTTCCTGCTTCACCTCATAGCCATGAATACGGTTGTACCACGGCCCCGAAACATCAGCCCCTTGTGGGTCGGTATCGGTAAGTGGCCCACCTTCACCTTGCGCATTCCATTCTTTGCAGGACGTGGCGCAAGCCTGGCAGCCCACGCAGGTGTCGAGGTCAATGACAAGTCCGAGTTGTTTGCCGATTGAAGTGGGAAGCGAGGTCATTTGGAACCGAGTTTCTTCAGCGTTTCAAATTGCGGTGCGCTTTGCTGGCTTTGATCAGCGCTTTTTGTCACACGCACTTTCAAATCATACCACGCCGCTTGCCCTGTAATAGGGTCAGAGTTCGAATAGCGATATCCTCCCTCGCGCTCTGGCAGCAAATCACTGATCAGATGGTTAAGCAAAAAGCCTTTTTGGCTTTCCGGTGAATCTGGAGTCAAAGCCCATGCGCCCTTGCGCTTGCCAATGGCATTCCACGTCCATACCGTGTCTTGGTTTTGCCCCTCAACCAATTTCACTTGCACTTTGATTGCGCCATGATGAGACGTCACATCCACCCAATCGCCATCTGCAATGCCCAATGTTATCGCTTTTGCCTTATGCACATAAAGCCAGTTGCGCCCGATGATTTGGCGCAGCCACGAATTCTGCGAACCCCATGAATGATACATCGCCATGGGGCGCTGCGTGATGGCGTGCAGTGGAAATTCTTCGCCACTCACCATCTCACCTTCAAACGGCGCATACCAAAACGGAATAGGATCGAAATAGGTTTCAATGCGGGCGCGGTGTTCCGGCGGTGGCACAATCTTGCCATGGCCTTGTGCAGCGAGGCGGAACTTTTGCAATGTCTCAGAATAGATTTGATGAATGATCGGCTCTGGCCTCGGCAGAAATCCAAAGAAGGTGGCCCAATCTAGGTAGTCCCAATTCACATGACGATAATATTTCATATTGTCGGCCAGTTCTTGAAACCAATACGA
>JAYVCU010000169.1:0-14263 GCA_043749835.1 Hyphomicrobiales bacterium | reverse complement strand
CCGTCTGCGTCAAAGGGTTGCAGATCATCAATACTTTCACCCACCCCAACAGCATGGATAGGCAACTTAAATTTTTCTGCAATGGCCACCAAAATGCCGCCACGAGCCGTCCCGTCCAACTTGGTCATGATCAGCCCTGTAACACCCGCAACTTTGGTAAATACCTCAACTTGGTTCAAAGCATTTTGGCCTGTGGTGGCGTCTAACACCAACAACACTGCATGTGGCGCTGCGGGATCAAGCTTCTTGATCACGCGCACAACCTTATCAAGTTCATCCATCAGATAGGCTTTGTTTTGCAAACGGCCAGCAGTATCAATAAATAGAATATCCGTGCCATTGTCGCGGGCCGTTTTAAGAGCATCAAAGGCTAAGCCCGAGGAATCCGCCCCCGTAGGCCTGCTCATGGTTTCTGCCCCAATGCGTTTGCCCCATACGGTTAATTGTTCAATGGCTGCGGCGCGAAATGTATCACACGCGGCGAACATCACTTTAAAGCCTTCGCCCGTGGCGATTGAACCCAGTTTGCCGATGGTTGTGGTCTTGCCTGAACCATTCACGCCCACCACCATAATAACATAGGGTTTCTCAATGCCAAAATTAAACGGCACCTCCACGGGCTTTAACACCTTGGTCACTTCCGTTGCCAAAATCTGTTTCACTTCATCAGGGTCTATCTCTTTGTCATAGCGACCATGAGAGACGGCAGCGATGATGCGCTCTGCCACCGGCAGGCCAAGATCGGCTTGAATCAGCGTGTCTTCCAAATCCTGCAGCGTAGCCAAATCCAGCTTCTTCTTCGTGAAGATTGCTGTGATCGAACCGCCGATAGTTTGTGAAGATTTTGAAAGACCTTCTTTCAGTCGCGAAAACCAACCCGACCTTTGCGGAATCTCTTCAATGGAAGCAGATACCGGCGGAGTTGGCACCTCAACAACGAGCAGCGGCATAGGCTCCGGCGCGACTTCTACCAGGGGAGCTGTTTGACTATGCCGCTCTCCCAATGGGTCATTCCCGCGAGGCTTTTTGGCAACTGCAGCACTGTGGCCTGGCAGCCGCGGGGGGCGGGGCGCCAACGGGGTGACAGGCTCATCGCTTGCCTTTAAGCTGCGCTCCTGCCTCCGCTGGGGTGACGGCGTTAAGCGAGCGGGCTCAGCCGCTCTGACCTTTTTAATTTCCGCAGCTTTTGTCGCAACTTTTTTAGCTGTAGCCTTTTTCGCTTCGGGCTTTATCTCACGTTTTTTTAACTCCACTTTCTTGAAATCAGACTTCTTTGCTTCCGGCTTTCTCGCTTCAACCTTCTTGGCTTCTGGTTTTTTTGCAGCAGTCTTTTTAACGTCGAGCTTTTTTGGTGCCCCTTTTTTGGTTTTCACTGCTGGGGCAGGAAGCACCTCCGCAGCAGACCCGGTAATCTCAAATGAAGCCTCTTCCGGTGCAAACAGTGCTGCCGGTTCAACAATCTCCGGCTCCGCAGCTTCAGCGCCCTTACCGGTAATGCGATTAAATAATTTTTTGAAAAACCCAGCCATCACATCTCCACATGTAAATGCGAAGCTGTAGCCGAAACCACGCGCACGTTAAGCACTGTGCCAGGCACCATCGGCGTTGCAAATTGTGTCACGGCAAAATGCTGCGTCCGCCCCGTGCCTGGCGTTTCCACAAGCACGTCACGTTGCATACCAACTTCCGCATGCAAGAATTTCTGTAACCGCGCCTCACCCTTGGCCCGCAATAAGGCAGCGCGGCCTTTGATCACATCGCCGCATACAGGTGGCATTTTTGCAGCAGCTGTGCCAGGGCGCGGCGAATATGGAAACACATGCAAGAAGGTCAAACCACACTCATCAACAATGCGCAGTGAATTTTCAAACATCTCATCGGTCTCAGTGGGAAAGCCCGCGATCATATCCGCACCAAACACCATGTCACCACGCCGCGCCCGAAGCCCATCGCAAAACGCAATCGTATGCTCTCGCGAATGCCGCCGCGTCAGACGTTTTAAAATCATGTTGTCGCCATGCTGCAATGAAAGATGCAGATGCGGCATAACGCGGTGATCACCTGTAATTACATCCACTAACTCTTCGTCGACTTCAACCGAGTCAATCGATGAAAGCCGCAGGCGTTTCAACGCCGGCACATCCTGTAAAATGCGCGACAGCAAACGGCCAAGTTTTGGTGCGCCCTCAAGATCAGCCCCCCATGAGGTGAGATCAACACCGGAAAGCACAATCTCATTATGCCCCTGCGCCACAAGACGGCGCACTTGCTCAACAGCAGCAACGATCGGCACAGACCGCGAATTGCCGCGCCCGAAAGGAATAATGCAAAATGTGCAGCGATGATCGCAGCCGTTTTGAACCTGCACAAAGGCCCGCGTGCGCGCCGTCAACCGGTCAATCATCGGTGGCCGCGTTTCTTTGACCAGCATGATATCAGACACATCAACACGCGGCCGGTTGCTCTGCGGCAACCAGGCCGAGGCTTGCAGTTTTTCTTCATTGCCTAACACACGCGAAACCTGCGGCATGGCCGCAAACATCTCTGGATCAGTCTGTGCCGCACAGCCTGTCACAATGATTTGCGCTGAAGGGTTTTCCTTATGCGCCTTGCGAATAGCCTGTCTGGCTTGTCGCGTAGCTTCTGCTGTCACAGCGCAGGTATTAAAAATCACCGTGTCGTTTAGTCCAGCCCTGGCCGCATGGCCGCGCATAATCTCGCTCTCATACATGTTGAGGCGACAGCCAAAGGTTTCGATACGGGCCTCGTTCACAACAAGCCTTCAGGCAAGGTGCCTTCAAAATCATAAGCCGCCGGGCCAGTCATTATCACATGGCCCGCGGCGTTGACCGCCATCAATAAATCGCCACCCGGCAAAGTGATGTTACATTGTGCATCAATAATTTTGATGCGGTACCCAGCAGCCATAGTGGCACACGCCGCCGTGCCGCAAGCCTGCGTAAGGCCAGCGCCGCGCTCCCACACTTTCAATAAAACATGTTGGCGCGAAACCACCTGAGCCAATGAGATATTGGCGCGTTCTGGAAACAGCGGATGGCTTTCCAACATCGGCCCCACCCGCGAAAGATCAACCACATTCAATTCTTTCACCCAAAAGATGCAATGCGGATTGCCGACATTCACCACCGAAGGCGAATGCAGCAGCGGCGCATCAATAGGCCCAATCTGCAGTTCAATATGGCGCGTGTCAGGAAAATTTTCTGAAAGCGGAATATCTTTCCAGTCAAATTTTGGTAGCCCCTGATCAATTGTCACCAGCCGGTCGCCAGCTTTTTTGGCGAATAACAACCCACCCTTGGTTTCAATAGTTGCCGAGTCGGACTTTAACTCGTCAAACAGCAAATCTGCAATGCAGCGCGACGCATTACCGCAAGATGGCACTTCGTCACCTTCTGCATTCCAAATGCGCATCCGCACATCGGCAAAAGAAGAATGTTCCATAACGATGAGTTGGTCGCAGCCAATGCCCGTTTTGCGGTTGGCAATAGCGCGCACCTGGACATCACTTATGATAAGTGGGGCTTGACGTGCGTCCAGCACAACAAAGTCATTACCCAGGCCATTCATTTTGCGAAAATGGAAACTCATAAGCCGCTTATATGGGAAGTTGCAGGTAGAAAGCTAGTCGAGAACAAAGCTTCAAAACCTGTCCGGTTTTCAACTCTGTTGACGGTTGGCTGCACAAAACAATACAGTCCTGCACATTTCACGCTTGTTCCCAGCATGGAAGCCTGTGAAGCATACTGTCGAATATAATAATTATTTCAGCCGAGTCCAAAAAATGAGTTCGCATATGTTACAGGCCAAAAGCCAAACCCGCCTCGCGCTTTGGGCCATGTTGTTCGGCAATTTCCTTGTTGGCACGGGGGTGCTTTTGCCATCCGGCTTGTTGAATGACATGGCCAAAGAATTTGCCATCAGCCCCGCACGCGCAGGTTTATTAATGTTTGTCGGTGGCCTGGTTGTAGGAATTGGCGCACCACTTCTGGCAACGGGAACAAGCCGGATGGATCGGCGCCTGCTGCTTACCGGTTCACTGGTGCTTTACGCGCTTGGCCATTTAATAGCGGCCATTGCACCAACCTTTGAACTGCAACTTTTTGTTCGCGCCTTCACGGTGATTGGCGCTGCCATATTTACACCGCAAGCCGCAGCAACTGTCGGCCTCATTATGCCGCCAGAAAAACGCGCGGCGACGATTGCATTTATATTTATCGGCTGGTCTGCCGCATCCGTTGTTGGCATTCCGCTGGGTGCATTGCTTGCAGCGTATGTGGGTTGGCGATTGGTTTTTGTGGTGATGGCCGCACTCTGTCTTATGGGGGCGGCAGCGATTTGGCTGACACTAAAGCCCAAACTTTATGGTAAACCGCTCGGTCTGGCATCGTGGATAAGCGCTTTCTCATCGCCCGTGCTGTGGCTGGTTTATGTCGTCACCCTCTGTTCAATGGCTGGGCAATTTTCGATGTTTAGCTACATTGCCCCATTGTTGCGCGATGGTTTTAGTGCAAGCACCAGCGGCATTTCAATCGCCTTCGCAATTGTTGGAATCGCTGGAATTGTTGGCAACTCAATTGCATCGCAAGTGGTGGGCCGTTTTGGAACCGATAACGTAATTGCGTGCGGCCTGTTGGCCTTAGCTTTGGGCTTTGCTGGATTTGGAATTTTTTATGGTGTGTATTGGTTTGCCATGGCCGCCGCTGCACTGTGGGGCCTTGGCTCGTTCTCATCCAACTCACTGCAACAAAGCCGACTGGCGATGTTGGCCCCGCCCATTGCCTCCGTTACAATCGCCCTCAACACCAGCTTTGTATATTTCGGTCAATCCGTCGGCTCTGCATCAGGAGGTGCCATGATTGCAGCGGGTAATATGCCGCAACTGCCATGGCTGTCCCTTGCCTTCATGGCAACGGCTTTGGTTTTGTCGCTTGCCGCAAGCAGCATTAACCGCAACAAAATTGCTTTGGCTTAAAGCGCCTTTTCCAATTCCGGAACAGCGGTGAATAAGTCCGCCACTAAGCCATAGTCAGCCACTTGGAAAATCGGCGCTTCTTCATCCTTGTTTATCGCCACGATAATTTTGGAATCCTTCATACCGGCCAAATGCTGAATGGCACCGGAGATGCCCACAGCGATATAAAGATTGGGTGCCACCACTTTACCAGTTTGCCCCACTTGGTAATCATTGGGCACATAGCCTGCATCAACTGCGGCGCGTGATGCACCAACGGCTGCGTTTAACTTTTTGGCCACCGCTTCAAGCATTTTGAAGTTCTCGCCATTCTGCATGCCCCGCCCACCAGACACAATGACTTTAGCTGACGTGAGTTCGGGGCGGTCAGATATCGACAAATTTTCGCTGACATAAGTCGAAAGGCCAGGATCAGCCACGGCCTTCACGCTTTCAATCAACGCACTGCCACCTTCACCGGCAGCCGCGAAGGACGCGGTGCGCACGGTGATCACTTTTTTAACGTCCGTGGATTGCACGGTCTGCACCGCATTGCCCGCATAGATAAGACGCACAAATGTATCGGCAGATTTCACTTCGGAAATATCAGACACCTGCATCACATCAAGAAGTGCGGCCACACGCGGCATATAATTTTTGCCATTGGTCGTGGCCGCCGCAACAATGTGATCATAGCCGCCCGCCAGCGCCACGATATTGGCAGCCATGGGTTCAGCCAAAGACCGCTCCAAATCCGATGCGTCAATATGAATAACCTTTTTAACTCCGGCTAATTTCGCCGCCTGCTTGGCCGCACCATCAGCTTTGTGACCGGCAACCAACACATGCACATCGCCGCCCATCTCCATGGCCGCCGTCAGGGCCTTGTGCGTGGCATCTTTTAACGACGCATTGTCGTGCTCAGCAATAAGAAGAACAGCCATCAGATTGCCCCTGCTTCTTTAAGTTTGGAAACCAATTCGGCAACCGATGCCACCTTTACACCGGAAGCGCGCTTTGGCGGATCTTCAGTTTTAATCACCTTCAAACGTGGGCGCACATCAGCGCCGTAATCGGCCGGGGTTTTTTCATCCAGCGGCTTCTTCTTCGCTTTCATGATGTTCGGCAAAGAAGCATAGCGCGGCTGATTAAGCCGCAAATCCGTTGTCATCACCAAAGGCAGCTTCACTTTGATGGTTTGCAATCCACCATCGATTTCACGCGTAATTAAAGCCTCACCAACGCCAGGCTCAATCTTGGAGCACGCCGTGGCCTGCGGCCACCCCAATAAGGCTGAAAGCATTTGACCAGTTTGGTTGCAATCATCATCAATGGCTTGTTTGCCAAGGATCACGATCTCTGGCCTTTCAGCGTCCACAATGCCCTTCAAAATTTTAGCTACGCCCAGTGGTTCTACAACTTCATCATGCTTTACCAGAATGGCGCGGTCTGCCCCCATGGCCAAAGCGGTGCGCAACGTTTCTGCCGATTGTGCCGGGCCAATTGAAACCACAATAATCTCTGTTACTTTGCCCGCTTCTTTTAACCGCAGCGCTTCTTCCACACCGATTTCGTCAAACGGGTTCATCGACATTTTCACATTGGCCAGCTCAACGCCTGAGCCATCAGCCTTCACCCTAATTTTCACGTTGTAATCAACAACGCGCTTCACAGCGACGATAACTTTCATACAGAACCTCTTGAGATTGGCGGGTGTTTAGGCAGGCCCTGCGCCCAAGTCAAATGCGCCAGCGGCGTGAGTGGCTCAAATCCGACGCAAAGACCGAAACAGATAGGGCCGCGTCACCATGGTGACCAACAGGCCAGTAGCGAAGCCGCCAATATGGGCCCACCAGGCCACATTCTCACCCGGTCTGGCCATGGCCAGACTGAGCACCTGCAACCCAAACCATCCTCCTAAAACCCAAACGGCGGGAAGCGGTACGGGAATGCGCATGAACAGCAACACCCAAACGCGCGCATGCGGGAAAAGCAAAACATAAGCTGCCAAGACCCCGGAAACCGCCCCTGAAGCACCAATCAACGGCAAGTCTGATTGCGGCATCATCACCAAATGCAATAAACCACCAGCAACAGCACAGATGAAATAGAACACCACAAAGCTAACAGGGCCATAAGCATCTTCTACATTATCAGCAAAGACCCACAGAAAAAGCATATTGCCCAATAAGTGCAGCCAGCCCGCATGAAAGAATGGATAGGTGAACAGTGTGATTGCCTCTGGCACCGGCCCGATGTGCGCAATTCCAGAAAACGTTTTAAACATCTCTGCTGGCACCAGTCCAAAGCCATCGGCCATAGCAGATTGCATGACTTCGCTGCTAAATGCGCCACTAACTAGAAATATAGAAACGTTCAGAATAAGCAGTCCCAGGGTGACCCATTGGAAGCGGATTACACGAAGCGGCGTATCATCATGCAGCGGAATAAACATTAAGTCCCCAACAGAAGTTTAATTGCAATCCAAAACATGATGGCCGCAATCGACAAATCAATTGCCCGCCACACTTTGGGCTGAGACAAAGGCCCGCGCAAGGCCTTGGCCCCATAGCCAATGGCAAAGAACCAGACGAACGAAGCCAGTGATGCCCCAGCAGCAAACGGCGCTTGCTCGCCTGTGGCCCGCGCATTAGCAATGGAGCCAACCAAAACCACCGTATCAATATAAACATGCGGATTAAGCCAGGTAAAAGCCGCACACATGGCCAGTGCGGAAGCCAGGCTCGGCGTCGTGCGCTGACTGTCCATCAGAGCCTCAGGATTCACCGCGCGGCGAAAGGCTTGAATGCCATACCACATCAAAAATGCAGCGCCGCCATAACGCAACAAGGCCAACAACTGTGGAGCCACGGCCAAAACCGCAGCAAGCCCATAAACACCGCACCAGATTAAAATGGCATCAGAAACAGCACAGAACGAACATATCCAAAATACATAGTGGTTGAGAACACCCTGCCTGATCACAAAAGCATTTTGCGCACCAATGGCAATAATAAGGCTTCCGCCAAGCGCAAAACCCGCCAGTGCTGCACTAAACATTCAACGCGTTTTTCCCGGCACCCACAGCACATCGCCCGCGCTGTGCTTGGCATTCACCCAACGTGAGGCCACGAAGAAGAAATCTGAAAGGCGGTTGATGTAGGCAATTGCGCCGTCGCTGACCGGTTCATCGTCCAAAGCTGCCAACTCCACAATCAATCGCTCGGCCCGTCTGCACACCGTGCGGCAAACGTGAAGCTGGGCTGCGGCGGCATGACCTGCTGGCAAAACAAATGAGCGCAGTGGTGCAAGCTCGCCATTCAGTTCATCAATCTCAAATTCCAGTCGCTCAAATTGCGTGGGCAAGATGCGCAAGGGTTCGTATTCCAATTTCACCCCCCGGTCGGGTACGCACAAGTCTGCGCCTAAATCAAAAAGTTCATTTTGAATGCGCATCAACATGGCATCAAGTTTCATCCCCACCGTATGCAAACGCGCCACGCCAACGCTGGCATTGGTTTCATCCACAGTGCCATAAGCCGCAATGCGGATATTTGCTTTAGAAACGCGCTCACCGTTGCCTAGAGCAGTTTCGCCCGCGTCTCCGGTTCTGGTGTAAATGCGATTGAGAACGACCATGGGCGAACTTCTACTCATTCCGCAAATAAAAGGAAGGCTTCACCGAAAGGGCCCGCACCGTCACAATCAGGCCACTGGCGATGGTAACGACCATGGCGATAACTGCTGTTAGGGCGGCGGTGGAAAATGAAAACACAAATGGCATTTGCAAAGCAAAATAAGCCAAAAACCAGGAAGCGATGCCACCCACCACAATGCCAAACGCCGCCGAGACCAAACCCAGCAAAGCATATTCAAGGACAAAGCCGACAATAAGCTGGCCGCGCGTTGCGCCGTAGGTTTTTAACACCACGGCTTCATAGCTACGCGCTGATAGACCTGCCGCCAAAGCCCCTGCCAAAACCAATATGCCCGTGAGCAAGGCAATCACATTGGCACCGCGTACCCCTGCAAGAATTTTATTTAAAAGTTCACTGATGGTTTGCAATGCGTCTTTCACCCGCACCGCAGTAACCGACGGGTAGGCGGCAGCAATGGCGTTGAGCACTTGCCCCTCATCGCCGCCTTTCATTTCAGCGGTGACCAACTCGGTATGAGGGGCAGCCTCTAATGCGGCCCGGTTGAACACCAAAACAAAATTGATACCAAGACCCTTCCAATTCACGTTACGCGTGGATGCAAGTATGGCTTCAACATCACGGCCCAAAACATTGACGGTGAGTTTATCACCAATTTTGAGATCCAACGCCTTGGCAATATCATCGGTCATCGAAACCAGCGGAGGCCCCGCATAATCTTTGCCCCACCACGACCCACTGACCAATGTTGATCCCTTGGGTAGTTCATCGGCAAACGTCAGGCCGCGGTCGCCCTTAAGCGCCCAGGCTCCATCTTCTTTGGCTTTCACCTGTTCAGCGGGAACTTCATTCACTTTCGAAATGCGACCACGCAACATTGGCGTATGCGAAATGTCGCCAACACCGGGTTGGGCTTTTAACGTTTCACGAAATGTATCAAAATCGCTGCCCTGCACATCAACAAAATAAAACGCCGGAGCTCTGTCCGGCAGATTGGATGTGATCTCACGCGTTAAGGTTTGATCGGTTAAAGCCAGGGTTACGAACAGTCCAAGCCCCAAACCCAGCGCCATGATCACGGAGCCGCTGGTTGAGCCTGGCCGGTGCAAACTGGTGAGCGCTTGACGCAACAAAAGGGTCCGCGGCCGCGGCAGCAGTGCTGCCAGTTTAACAATACCCCGCGAAAGCAGATTGAGAGCTATGAAACTCGCCGCCAGTCCTCCAATAAAATACAGAGCAATGCGCCTGTCTTCAAAACTGAAAACCGCAATGGCCGATGCAAGGGCCAATAGAGTAAGGCTCAATGCCATGATCCCCCACGACGGCCAGCCCCCGGCTTCAATACCCTGCGCACGAAACAGTGCCGCCCCTTTAATGCGTGCTATGCGCGAAAGCGGCCATAATGAAAACGCAACTGTAATGAGTGCGCCTAACACGGCAGCAAAAATAAGTGGCCACACGTCAAAGTGCAAAGACAATGGCAGTGGAATAATTTTCCCAAACAGCGCGTGTACAACGTAAGGCGTGGCCGCACCCAATAATGCTGCGATAGCCAGACCTAAACAACTCACAATCAAAATTTCAATCAGCGAAATTGCCATCACATCAAAATTTTGCGCGCCAAGGCATTTAAGAATGGCAATACTCTCGCGTCGTCGGGCAATAAAAGCCGCAACCGCATTGGCAATGCCCGCACCGCCAATAACAAGCGCAGAAATCGAAACCAGTGTCATGAATGTGGCAAGCCTGCTTACAAATTCATCTGCGCCCTGTGCGGCCTTATCAGCCCCGCGCATCCGCCATCCCGCTTCAGGAAATTTTATTTTGGCTTCGTCCATGACCAGCCTTGCCGATGCCAAAGTCGCTTGCGGCAATCTGATACGGTAGGCATTGGTAACAAGACTGCCCGGCTGCACCAGTTTCGTTATCGCCAAATTATTTTGTGTCATCAAAATGCGAGGACCAAAAGCAATGCCGCTGGAGATTTTATCAGGTTCGGTCGCGATCGTCGAACCAACTACAAGTTCGCTTTGCCCTAACTTAAGTGTGTCATTCAATTTTAATCCAAGCCGTGAAAGCAAAAGTGGATCAACGTTAATGCCAGTGTGGTCGCCAGTCGCCGCAGCCACTAATTTCGTATCAGGCTCCGTTTCCAGTGTGCCGTAAAGTGGATAGGCATCATCGACGGCTTTGATTTCGGTAAGCGTCGAAGTGCCATTGTGCTGCGCCATGGCACGCATGATCGAGATATGGCTGATAGCGCCTTTGCTCTTCATCCAGGCGATCTCTTCATCAGTGGCGGCGCGCTGCACCAACGAAAATTCCACATCGCCGCCCAGCAACACTTGCCCCTGTTCGGCAAGCCCTTGCGAAATCGAAGACGCCAGTGAACCTATCATCGCAATTGCCGCCACACCCAAAGTAAGGCAAGACAGCAAAATCCAAAAACCGCGCAGGCCCGAACGCAGATTGCGTAGTGCAAGCCGAATCCACAGTATCATTTGCGCCCCTCACAAACTGTGCCGTCACGCACTTCCAAAATGCGGTTGCAACGTTTGGCCAGCTGGCGGTCATGGGTTACAAGAAGCAACGTTGCCCCATCCCGGTCTTTCAGCTCAAATAGTAAATCGATGATGGCCGAGCCTGTGTCTTGGTCAAGATTGCCAGTAGGCTCATCGGCTAAAAGAATTTTGGCCCCCGCCGTCACCGCGCGCGCAATGGCTACACGTTGCTGTTCGCCGCCAGAAAGTTGACTGGGATAATGCGTAAGGCGGTGGGAAAGGCCAACGCGCTTCAACCCCTCTGTTGCCAGCGCCATGGCATCGGGTGCCCCGCGAAATTCTAAGGGCACAGCAACATTTTCCAACGCCGTCATCGTCGGGATTAAATGGAAAGATTGAAAAATGATGCCGATATTGTCGCGGCGAAATTTGGCCAAAGTTGCTTCGTTTCTGCTGCTCAGCTCCAGCCCGGCGGCCTGTACTTTGCCTTTTGTTACCGCTTCCAGCCCAGATGCCACCATAAGCAACGAGGTCTTGCCCGAGCCTGAAGGGCCGATAATGCCAATGGCCTCACCGGCCTTTGCTTCAAATGAAACATCTTTCAGAATATCAACGGGTCCAGCCTGAGAGGTAAGCGAAAGAAAAACATTTTCAAATTTTAGAACCGGGTTCATGCACTTGCATCCTGAGGATTGAACTCTGATATAGAAACGATGCGTAAGATTTTCATATTTCTTTTGGGGTTGTCATTCATGGTTTTGCCCGCCACTGCTAAAACCCTGCTTGCTTTAGGTGATAGCCTCACCGCAGGATATGGCCTTGCGCCCGGCCACGCCATGCCTGAAGTTTTGCAATCCGCTCTAAAAAAGCGTGGCACGGATGTGACAATTATCAATGCCGGAGTCTCGGGTGATACGGCAGCCCAAGGTGCAGCGCGCCTGGATTGGGCGCTAACGCCTGAGGTCAGCGGTATTATACTGGAACTTGGTGCCAATGACGCCTTGCGCGGTCTTCCGCCCGAAAAAACCGAACTGGCATTACGGCAGATTTTAGACAAGGTTAAAGCCAAGAACGTGCCGGTTCTTATACTGGGTATGAAGGCCCCGCCCAATCTGGGCGCAGATTATCAAACACAGTTTGATGCCATTTTTCCCCGGCTTGCTGCTGATTATCACCAGCCAATCTATGCCTTTTATCTTGATGGCGTTGCCGCCCAGCCAGACCTGAACCAGCAAGACGGCATTCACCCCAATGATAAAGGCGTGGCTTTGATAGTGTCGCAGATGCTGCCGTTGGTCGAAGATTTCGTTAAGCGATTGCCATAATTGGCCACTCATATAAATTCATGATTCGAAGGCACTGCGAAGGTGTGCCGACAGAACGGAGGGTGTGCTCCATGGTGCGTTTGTTCACTGGCCTAGAACTTCCCCCAGACGTCGCGTCAGATTTAGACTTCATGCAAGGCGGCATTATGGGTGCGCGCTGGACCAGCCGCGAAAGTTTCCACATCACGCTGCGCTTTATCGGAGATATTGATAATGCTTTAGGCCGCGATGTGGCCGAGGCTTTGAATGATGCTGAAATGAGGCCTTTCTCAATTTCAATCAAAGGCATTGATCTTTTCGGCGGCAATAAGCCTCACGCCATCATTGCCCGTATCGAAGAAAACGCAAATTTGATCCGGCTGCAAGCTGCTCAAGAGCGCATCTGCCAATCCGTGGGTTTGGAACCGGAGGGACGCAAATTTATTCCGCATGTAACGCTGGCAAGGCTTCGGAGTGCTGATCCGCAGGCGTTGCGGTCGTTCATTGAAAGCCATGCGCTTTACCGCTCGCGGCCCTTTACAATTGACCGATGTGTGCTGTTCTCCTCAAAGCCTTTGCATGGCGGCGGGCCCTATGCAGTTGAGGGAATTTATGGCCAGGCAGGTGCCTATGCGTGAAGCTCCTCAGGGCTGGGCCTTCGTTAAAGGTCGTGATGCCATAACAAAGTCGTTTAAGTTTAAAGACTTCAATGCCGCCTTCGGATTTATGACCAGAGCCGCGCTGATAGCCGAGAAATTGGATCATCATCCGGAATGGTTTAATGTATACAATAAGGTAGATGTAACACTCACCACACATTCAAGTGCCGGAGTAACCGACAAAGACATTGCGCTGGCCACCGCTATGAACGCTCTCGTCCCTTGAATTCCTGACGTTTACACGCCATATTCGCCTCGAGACCACCATAGGAGTTGGGAAATGTCTGATTATCGCGGTTCTGAACAGGTTGGCACGCACAGCCTGTCTATCGATCAAGGCCTTCGGGCTTATATGATCAGAGTTTACAACTACATGGCCCTGGGTTTGGTGGTCACAGGAATTTCAGCTTATGCCACTTTGGCTTCGGGCTATGCCCCAGTGCTTTTTTCTGGGCCGATGAAGTGGGTTGTGTTGTTGGCTCCTCTTGCCATGGTGATGTTCCTCTCATTTCGTATTCAAACGCTTAGCGTGCCCGCAGCACAGATGGCCTTCTGGGTCTACGCCGCCTTGGTAGGGGTAAGCCTTACGCCAATTGCCTTTATTTACACAGGTGCATCGATTGCCAAAGTGTTCTTCATTACGGCGGCAGCCTTCGGATCGCTCAGCCTTTACGGCTATACAACCAAGCGTGATCTTACGGCTTTTGGTGCTTTCTTATTTATGGGGCTGATTGGTTTGATCATTGCTTCACTGGTTAACATATTCCTGGCCAGTTCAGCGCTCAGCTTTGCCTTGTCGATTGTCGGCGTGTTGGTCTTCACAGGTCTCACGGCTTATGACACACAGCGCATCAAGAGCTTGTATTATCAAAGCTCAGACAGTGTCAGCCTTGGCCGCATGGCAGTGATGGGTGCCCTAACGCTTTATTTGGACTTCATCAACATGTTTATGAGCCTGCTGCGTTTGTTCGGCGATCGCAGATAGTTTAGAACACTAACTCACAGCGTCGTCATCCTCCGCGAAAGCGGAGGATCCATTTTAGCATTGGAACCGGTGTGGCCATAGATTCTCGCATGCGCCAGAATGACGGGTTAAGGGGTTTGAAGCTGGAGTTAAAATCAAAGCATTTCAAACTTCGGCTTTTTCTCTAATACCCTCAAAACCTGTGCC
>JAYVCU010000168.1:0-10228 GCA_043749835.1 Hyphomicrobiales bacterium | reverse complement strand
TGGGGCGCAGAGTTGATGGCTATCATGAGATTGACAGTGTGGTGGCTTTTGCGGATGTTGGAGACCAGTTGGAGATCAAACCTGCGCCGCACAATGTGTTGATGGTGACTGGTCCATTCGGCGCTGATGTTCCGGCAGGTGACGCGAATATCATTTGGAAAGCCTTTCGCCATTTAGATAGGGTTCTGCCTTTATCTTGTGTTTCAGTGAAGCTTGAGAAAAATCTGCCGGTTGCTTCGGGTATTGGTGGTGGCTCGGCTGATGCGGCAGCGATGTTGCGGGGGTTGCTGCGGCTTGTTAACGGCATTCTTAATCACGATCAAGTTGCCGCACTTGCATCAATCGGCGCGGACGTGCCGGTGTGTTTTGTGGGCAAGCCTGCCCATATGACAGGCATTGGCGAAAAGATCAGCGTGCTGACGGAACAGCTGCCGCCTGCGCTGGTGTTAGTCAATCCGCTGGTGGCGTGTTCCACAGCCGACGTGTTTAATGCCATGGCTTTGCCGCCCGGTGTTCTGCGGCCCGCACCCGTAAAGGCCGTTTGGCGTAATGATATGACGGCGGCGGCCATTCAGGTTCAACCGGTGATTTCCGCTGTGCTCTCTGCACTGCATAAGACGAGCCTTTATCCGGTGCTGATGTCAGGCTCTGGGGCCACGTGTTTTGGAATTGCGAGGAGTTTGGAAGACGCTGAGGCGGAGGCGGCTATGTTATCTGCCCAGCATCCGCAGTGGTGGGTGAAGGCAGCGCGTCTCAACTAATTTTCCTTCTGCCCTTGCGGGAGAAGGTGAATTGCGGCCACTTGGTCGCAAGACGGATGAGGAGCTGGGTGGGCGAGATGAATTTCAAATGACGGAATCCGCGTCAAGACCCCTCATCCGGCGCTCCGCGCCACCGACCGACGAAACGCGTCGCGTTTCGCGGCTATCTCCCGCGAGGGGAGAAGGGGATTTCAGCTATCCCACTTGCCCCCGGTGGCGCAGGAATTGATCCGCCAACACACACGCCATCATGGCTTCTCCTACTGGCACGGCTCTAATGCCCACACAGGGGTCGTGCCTGCCTTTGGTGATGATTTCGGTATCTTCGCCGGATTTGGTGATGGTCTTGCGTTCATTCAAAATTGATGAGGTGGGCTTGACCGCAAAGCGCACCACCACGTCTTGCCCCGATGAGATACCGCCCAGAATGCCGCCTGCGTGGTTGGATCGGAATTCGGGTTTGCCCTGACGCATGCGAATTTCATCGGCGTTATTCTCGCCGCTGAGTGCAGCAGAAGCGAAGCCGTCGCCGATTTCAACGCCTTTCACGGCATTGATGCTCATCATGGCGGAGGCGAGTTCGGCATCAAGCTTACCATAGAGTGGTGAACCCCAGCCTGCAGGCACGCCGGAGGCTGTGACCTCGATTACAGCGCCGCAGGATGAGCCGGATTTGCGAACGCTATCGAGATAGGTTTCCCACATTCTTGCCGCTTCAGCATCCGGGCAGAAGAACGGGTTTTGATCTACGTGCGACCAATCCCAATTTTTATGGTTGATTTTATGCGGCCCCATTTGCACCATTGCGCCACGGATTTTCACCGGTGGGATAACCAGACGTGCCACAGCGCCAGCCGCCACGCGGCAAGCGGTTTCACGTGCGGATGATCTGCCGCCGCCGCGATAATCGCGAAGGCTGTATTTCGCCTGATAGGTAAAATCAGCATGGCCGGGGCGAAATTTATCGCGGATTTCGCTATAGTCTTTAGAGCGTTGATCGGTGTTTTCGATTTGCAGAGCAATGGGTGCGCCCGTGGTGCGCAGGCCCCCTGTGCGTTCGTCTTCAAACACTCCTGACAGAATTTTAACGGCATCGGCTTCCTGGCGCTGCGTGGTAAAGCGGTTTTGGCCAGGCCTGCGTTTATCTAAAAATGTTTGAATGTCAGCGGCTGAGATTGCGAGGTTTGGCGGGCAGCCATCGATGACGGCACCAATCGCTACACCGTGGCTTTCACCGTAAGTGGTTATGCGGAAGAGGTGGCCGAAGGTGTTGTGAGACATGGAGACGGCTTAAACCGCCCGGTGGTTTGCGTCAAACCACTGGTAATTGCCATTTTCCAATAGGCAATAACAACCTTGCGGCGTTGGCAGATGGGTGATGTCAATGCGGGGGATATTACAGATATAGGCGATCATACAACGCGCAATTGCGCCGTGTGAGACGATCAGGCTCGGGCCTGTAATACTGCGTAAAAAATCATCCACCCGCGCCACGCCTTCCTGATAGGATTCGCCGCCTTGCGGTTTCCAAAGATAATGCCCGGCTTGACCATGCGCATAGTCACGCGCTTCATGCATTGCCTCTATGTCTTTGCCTTCCCAAATGCCGAATTCCAATTCGCGCAAACGTGCGTCAGTCTTAACTGTGGCAAAATCTCTCGGTTGATCGGCGCAGATAATTTTCATGGTTTCCTGGGCGCGTAACTGCGGTGAGACATAAAAATCAAACTGCCGCAGCTCTGGCTCCACGGATTGAAGTGTCTTAGCAAGTGCGGTGGACTGCTTCTCGCCTGTGGCATTCAGGGCGATATCAGCCGACCCTTGCACCATGTGTTGCCTGTTCCAATCGGTTTCACCGTGGCGAATGAAATATATCTTTGGACATTTAGCCTTCATTTTTCTCGACGGTCATGTCAGGTGCTGAAGGGTTCTTCATGCCAACGATGTGATAGCCTGCATCGACGTGGACAATTTCGCCTGTAACACCGCGTGAAAGATCAGAAAGCATATACATGCCCGAGTCACCCACTTCTTCGATGGTGACAGTGCGGCGCAGTGGCGAATTATATTCGTTCCATTTCAAGATATAGCGGAAGTCACCAATGCCTGATGCCGCGAGGGTTTTGATGGGCCCGGCGGAAATGGCATTGACGCGGATGTTTTTCACACCCAAATCGGCGGCCATATAACGCACTGAAGCTTCGAGGCCCGCTTTGGCAACGCCCATCACGTTGTAATGCGGCATCCATTTTTCAGCGCCGTAATAGGTGAGGGTGAGGAGGGAGCCGCCGTCTGTCATCAATTTCTCGGCGCGTTGGGCAACAGCGGTGAACGAATAGATTGAAATAAACATGGTATTCTTAAAATTTTCGGGCGAAGTGTCGACGTAGCGTCCCGTCAGTTCATCCTTGTCGGAAAAACCAATGGCGTGGACGACAAAATCCAGCTTGCCCCATTTTTCTTTCAACACATCGAAGGTGGCGTCAATGGAGGTCATGTCGCTGACATCACAGGGCAAGACGATTGAGGAGCCGACTTCTGCGGCCAAAGGTTCAACGCGTTTTTTGGTGGCGTCGCCCTGATAGGTGAAAGCCAGTTCCGCACCATGGGTTGCGCAGGACTTGGCAATGCCCCAGGCAATCGACCGACTATTGGCCACACCCATGATCAGACCGCGTTTGCCAGCCATTATGCCTTTGTTATTGTTCATTTTATTTTTGCCTGTTTGGTCGTTGTTTTGTGTGCTTGTGACAGCTTTCAGAGATTTTATAAAGGGTTGATTTCCCGCATGATCAATTCGCATTTAAACCAGCAGTGAGGAAAACAAAACATGCAGAAGTTACGCGTTGAGAATTTCATGGTTTCAGTTGACGGATTTGGTGCTGGCCTTAATCAGAGTTTGGAAAATCCGTTTGGTGAAGGCGGCATGGAATTGCCCAAGCCTTTTCTAGCAACCAAAACCTTTCAGACCATGCTTGGAAAAAATGGGGGCAGCACTGGAGTTGACAACCAATTCGCCTCCGCAGGCTTTGACAACATCGGCGCTTCGATCATGGGCCGTAACATGTTTGGGCCGCGACGGGGCGAATGGCCGGATGATAATTGGAAAGGCTGGTGGGGACCAAACCCGCCGTATCACACACCGGTGTTTGTAATGACTCATTACCCGCGGTCGCCACTTATCATGGAGGGTGGAACGGTGTTCGAATTCGTTTCCGATGATATTGCCGCCGTAGTGGCAAAGGCCAAGACCGCAGCACAGGGCAAAGATGTGAGGCTGAACGGCGGGGTTCAAACCGTTCGAGGTGGAATTCTCTCCGGCCTTGTTGACCACTTGCACCTCGCAATTTCGCCGGTGGTTATGGGGCAGGGCGAAAATTTGTTAGCGGGAATTGATCTGGCCAAACTTGGTTATGTCTGTGTTGAAACCAAACCGGGCGAGGGTGCGTTGCACCTTGTCTATAGCAAGCAGAAATGAACAAAGTGGAATGCACGGTGAGTAAGTGGACAGGCTTGCTGAACGCGTTTAATGATTATCCCACCACATAAGGAGAGTGCATTATGTTTTTCATTCTGCTCATCATCATTGCCGTCATAACCGCGTTCTTGATTTATGGAGCGCTGCAATCTGCTGATTTCAGCGTGTCGCGCGAGGCAAATTTCAATGCTTTGCCTGCAAAAGTGTTTGAAAATATAAATGACTTTCACAAGTGGTCGGCGTGGTCACCCTGGGAGAAAATGGACCCACATTTAAAACGTAGTTTTTCAGGTGAACTCTCTGGCATTGGTTCTAAATATGCCTGGGTTGGCAATAAGAAGGTGGGCGAGGGTAATATGGAGATTACGCATTCCGAGGCCTCTAAGCGCATGCAACTCGATCTCCATTTCCTCAAACCGTTCAAGGCCGACAATGTAACGGAATTCACGTTAACGCCCAATGGACGCACGACCAATATGAAGTGGGAAATGCGTGGGCACAGGCCCTTCCTTTTTCGTGTTATGGGCATGTTCTTCAACATGGATAAAATTGTTGGCGGCGATTTTGAAAATGGTCTTAATAATTTGCGCGAGATTGTTGAAAAATAATGGATCTTGAGCGACTGAAAGTAACCACGGCGCAACAGGGTTTCACCGAACGTGATGACCCTTTTGCGCTGTTTGGCGAGTGGCTGAAAGATGCGGAGGCCAAGGAGCCCAATGATCCTAATGCCATGACATTGGCCACGGTGGATGAAGAAGGCGTGCCCAATGCGCGGATGGTTTTGCTGAAAGATTTTAGCGAGCGTGGTTTTGTTTTTTACACGAATTACGAAAGCCAAAAGGGCCAGGAAATTCTGGGCACGATGAAGGCGGCTCTAGTATTTCATTGGAAGAGCTTGCGCCGCCAGGTACGGGTTCGCGGCGGGATTGAGAAAGTGACGACCGCTGAAGCTGATGCTTATTTCAATTCACGCCCGCGCGATTCGCGCATTGGGGCTTGGGCCAGTGCACAGTCTCGCGAATTGCAGGGGCGCTTTGCGTTAGAAACGTCTGTTGCGATGTATACAGCAAAATATGCCATCGGCAGTGTGCCGCGTCCGCCGCATTGGAGCGGTTTTCGTGTGCTGCCTTTGGCCATAGAATTTTGGCACGACAGGCCGTTTCGCTTACATGACCGCGTGGTATTTAAGCGGTCAATGCCGGATGCTGGCTGGACCAAGTCACGCCTGTATCCGTGAAGCAACGTGGCCATAGAATCGCCGAAATAACCGACCACCGTTTCGCTTTGGACGCAGACGATGGAGACGCATATGGAACGTGGACGAGATACGCAGAAAGTTCCGCCGGAACAGGAGGCAGTCGACGTTGACCGGCTGCTTAATGAAGGAGGTAATGACACCGTTTCTGACCAAGAGCTTGCGCGGCGACGCGAACTGTGGAATCAAAAGCAAAACGGAACATGTGAAATGACATTTAATGTTGAACAACGCGCCATTGACCTGCTTCAGCATATGGCGCGGCGACAAGGCGTGTCATTGCAGACGCTGGTGAGTTCGGTTCTTGATCAATATTGCAATGGTGTGCTGACTGATCGCAATAATGTTCAATGAGAAACGTCGTCCTGAGACAATTGCGGCCCAGTCGGCGCGTAGCGTTGATGCGGCCACGGGTGCTGTGTCTCCGCCGATTTATTTGACTACGACTTATGCGCGTGATGAAAATTATGCTCCGAAACTGAAAGAGAATTATCAACGCAACGGCTCGCCCAATTTGTGGGCTGTTGAAGAAACTATCACAGCTTTAGAAAAGGGCCACGCCGCACTAGCCTTTTCTTCTGGCATGGCTGCGGTGATGAGCTTGTGCGAAACCATTCCTCAAGGTGCCCATGTGGTTTCACTGAAGACAATGTATTACGGCGTGCGGAACTGGCTTCAGGAGTTAGAGCGCAAGGGCCGCATCACTCTGACTCTCGTGGGGCATGATGGTATTGCCGCTGCGGTTACAGCTAAAACTGATTTGGTGTGGATTGAAACACCAGTAAACCCAACCTGGGATGTGATTGACATTGCAGAAGCCGCACAAGCCGCTCATAAAGTCGGAGCCATTTTGGCCGTTGATGCCACGGCCCTGGGGGCAGTGGCCTGCAATCCGATCACATTAGGTGCAGACATTGTGTTCCATTCCGCCACCAAATATCTCAATGGCCACACCGATGTTTTGGCTGGGGTTCTTATCACACGCGACATAAATCCGCGGTGGCAGGAGATTGCGCGGTTGCGCACTGCGATGGGCAATCCTTTGGCACCATTTGAATGTTGGCTGCTGCTGCGCGGGCTTCGGACTTTGTTTGTGCGTTATAATCAAGCCTCATCAAATGCCATGGCCATTGCGCGGCATTTTTCAAATCATCCGAAGGTGGAGCGCGTGCTTTATCCGGGCCTTGCCAGTCAAAATGGCTTTGCGATTGCCAAGAAACAAATGAGCGGAGGCTATGGCGCGATGTTGAGCCTGCTGCTCAAATCCGATTTTGATGGAGCCAAGTCATTTTGCACGCGGTTGAAAGTGATTGCTCCGGCAACGTCGCTTGGTGGTGTGGAAAGCCTTGCCGAACATCGGAAGACGGTGGAAGGGCCGACGAGCACGCTGCCAGATAATCTGGTACGAATGTCGATCGGCATAGAGAATGTGAATGATCTCATTGCGGATATTGAAGGGGCGCTGCGGTAGTTCTACTTCAGCGCGGCGATCAAAAATTCTGAGTTCCCGTCACCGCCGTCCAAAGGCGAAGGGATAACGCCCAGAACACGCCAACCCTGTGATGTGATGAAAACGGAAACATCGGCGCACACTTTCTCATGCGCAGCTTCGTCTTTGACCATGCCGCCTTTGCCAATGCCGTGGCGGCCCACTTCAAACTGTGGCTTGATAAGGGCGATGAGATGTGTGCCTGGTGCGACAAGATCAAGCGCAGGCATCAAGGCGATGTGCAGCGGAATAAAGCTGACATCCACCAGCACAAGCGAGACATTCTCTGGCACCAGGGCTTGGGTTAAATCGCGCGCATTCACACCCTCGTGCAGTTCAATTCGTTTATCTTCCAGTGCCATTTGGCCATGGCCCACTTCGATGGCTATGACTTTCGTCGCACCACGTTCCAGCAGCACTTGGGTGAAGCCACCCGTTGAGGCGCCTATATCCAGCGCTATGCGGCCCGCCACGTCGATTTTGAAATGATCAAGCGCATGAATGAGTTTAAGCGCAGCGCGGGATACATAGGCTTGTGCTTGATCAGCGACACTTAGTTGAGCTTCGGGATAGATATTCTGTGACGGTTTACGCGCAGGTTCACCATTCACCAACACAGTGCCGCGCAGCACGGCGTCGCGCGCACGGGCCCGTGATGCATAGAGGCCACGCGCCACCAAGGCTTCATCAAGTCTAAGGGGGTGCACCTTCGTTGCAGCCTTACTCATTCCACATCCAATTTCGTCACACCTATTGGCTTGCCTTGTGGCGACAGCGTAATTTTTTCGATACGGGCTTCGGCCTCGGCCAGTTTGGCCTCGCAATGTTTGCGTAACGCTTCGCCGCGTTCGTAAATCTTGATGGACTCTTCCAAATCCACTTTGCCACTTTCCAGCTTGACCACAATGGTTTCAAGCTCGGCCAGGGCCTTTTCGAAATTCATTGCGGTAATATCGTCAGCCATAATCAGTCCTCATCCAATGCGGCACGGCCATGGAGCAATGCCTGCAGGTGGGCACCCACGCCTCCTGCCAGTCCCTGCAAATCATAGCCGCCTTCCAGAACGGATACAATTTTGCCGTTACTATGCGCATCGGCAATTTCCATTAACTGCAACGTAGCCCAGGCGAAATCGTCTTCTTCCAATTCCAGGCTACCCAGGGGATCACGTATATGGGCATCAAAGCCTGCAGAGATGATGAGCAGTTCCGGCTCAAATAAGTTGAGTGCGGGCAGGATGATGTCTTCCATGGCCGTCTGAAATTCCGCGCCAGCATCGCCTGCCTTCAATGGCGCGTTAAAGATATTGCCCACGCCGGTTTCGCTGCGGGCA
The DNA here is from genome assembly GCA_043749835.1 of Hyphomicrobiales bacterium. Lineage (GTDB taxonomy): Bacteria > Pseudomonadota > Alphaproteobacteria > Rhizobiales > Aestuariivirgaceae > Aestuariivirga. Next base: position 1,909 of record JAYVCU010000168.1, on the reverse strand, counting down.
CCGGAGCCGGGGTAAAGCGGCATTTGGTGGGTGGAGCCGTAGAATAAATCTTTGTCGCTCCAGAAAATATCTTGCGTGCCGTTGCCGTGATGCACATCGAAATCCACTACGGCCACACGCTGCAAACCGTGGGCGGCGCGGGCGTGCAGGGCGGCAATGGCGGCGTGATTGAACAGGCAAAAACCCATGGCGCGGTTGGCTTCGGCATGGTGGCCGGGCGGGCGCATGGCGATAAAGGCATTGTCGGCTTCACCGGTGAGAACTGCATCCACGGCTGCACATGCTCCACCCACGGCGCGCAATGCTGCGGGCAAACTGTGCGGCGACATCACGGTATCTGAATCCAAATATTCAAAACCGTGCTCGGGCACGGCACTCAGTATACGCTGATAATGTTCCCCAGTATGGGCGCGGAGGATTTGCTCTTCAGTGCCCAGGGGCGCTTCGCGGTGCATGGTGGCTTTGAAATGTGGTGAGCGGATCACCTGATGCACGGTGCGAATGCGGTCAATCCGTTCGGGGTGGCCCTCCGGTGTTTCATGCGCCAGCGAGGCCGGGTGGGAATAAATTAAGGTCGCCATGGGGGGTGAGTAGCCGATGTTGCAGTGGGATGCTATAGGCGCGGCCATGTCAAATGTGCAACGCGGTGCTGAAATTTTGCGGGCGGGCGGGCTGGTGGCCTTCCCAACCGAGACGGTTTATGGCCTTGGCGCAGATGCCACCAATGATCTGGCCGTGGCGAAAATTTATGAGGCCAAAGGACGGCCGCAGTTCAATCCACTCATTGCGCATGTGGGGGATGTCGACGAGGCCCTTGCACAGGCGGAATTTTCGCTGGTGGCTTTGACACTGGCGGCAAGGTTTTGGCCGGGGCCGCTGACACTGGTTCTGCCGCGCAAGGTGGGCTGCACCGTTTCATTATTGGCTTCGGCTGGCTTGCCTTCGATTGCTTTACGAGTGCCGCAACATTCTTTGGCATTGGGGTTGATCGGCGCTTTAGGAAGGCCCGTGGTTGCACCTTCCGCAAATGCCTCAGGTAAAATCAGCCCGACAACGGCAGCTCATGTGCAAAGTGATTTGGGCGGAAAAATTGACTACATATTGGACGGCGGGGCCTGTGCCGTTGGACTGGAATCAACAGTGGTGAGTTTGCTTGATAATACACCGCGCCTGCTGCGCGCTGGTGGTCTGGCCCGCGACAGAATCGAAGCCGTGCTGGGCCGAAAGTTAGAAGCCCCTGCGGCGGGGCCGCTTCATGCGCCAGGGCAACTTGAGAGCCATTATGCACCGCAGGCTCGTTTGCGATTAAACGTCGCTGAGTGGGCTGCAGATGAGGCCCAGTTGGGTTTCGGCGCAATGAATGGGCAGCTGAATTTGTCACACTCTGGCGATGTTGTGGAAGCAGCAGCAAATTTATTTTCGATGTTACATATATTGGATTCACGCGGTGCAAAGGTCATTGCAGTTGCACCCATTCCACCGCACGGATTGGGTGAAGCGATCAATGACCGCTTGCGCCGCGCCGCAGCACCGAGGATATGATGGACGCAAAACTGCTCGAACACTTCATTGCACTTGTCGGTTCCAATAATGCCATTACCGAAGCCGACGACCAAGCGCCCTACTTAACAGAATGGCGCGCTATGTGGCGAGGGGTGACGCCTGTGGTTTTGCGGCCTGCGAGCACCGCGGAAGTTTCGGCCATTATGACGTTGGCGCATAATACGGACACCAAGATCGTGCCGCAATCCGGCAACACTGGCCTGGTGAATGGGCAAATTCCGCAAGATGGTGAAGTGTTGCTGTCGCTGAACCGCATGACGAAAATTATAGACGTTGATGCGGTTGATAATTCCATCACCGTTGAGGCAGGCTGCATTCTGAAAAGCATTCAGGAAGCGGCTGATCG
>JAYVCU010000167.1:0-18565 GCA_043749835.1 Hyphomicrobiales bacterium | reverse complement strand
TTGAATTTCTTGCGGGTTTCATCGGTCACGTCAATGATCGTCATGCCCAGAACTTGAACATTCGCCGGCACCGCCGGATCTGGCTTTTTCGTGTCTGCCGCCGCAGCCAATTTCTCGCCTTCTTCCAGTCGGCCAAGGGTCACTTTTAAAACCTGTTCTTTGCCGTCTCGTAAAACTTTGACTTCAATTTCTTTACCAACCTCAGCCTGCGCCACGATGCGCCGCAAATTGCGGCTGTCATCAACAGCCCTGCCATCAAAACCGATAATCACATCTCCCGCTTTCACACCGGCTTTTTCTGACGGTCCCCCAGACGTGACATCAGCAATCAGCGCACCATGGGCCCTCTGCATGCCAAGCCCTTCGGCCACATCGGGGGTGAGCGTCTGTAATTTCACACCCAGCCAACCGCGCCGCGTCTCACCAAACTTCACCAGCTGATCCGCAACATTTTTAACTTCATTCGAAGGCACAGAAAATCCGATGCCTACCGAGCCACCCGAAGGCGAAAATATGGCCGTGTTTACGCCAATCACTTCGCCATTTAAGTTAAACAATGGCCCGCCAGAGTTGCCCTTGTTAATGGCAGCATCTGTCTGAAAATAGTCATCATAGGGACCAGCGTTTATATCACGCCCCCGCGCCGAAATAATGCCTAGTGAAACAGAGCCGCCCAGTCCGAACGGATTGCCAATTGCAACAGCCCATTGGCCAATGCGGGCTTTGTCGCTGTCAGCGAAAACCACAGCTGGCAAATTATGGTCGGGCTTAACGCGGATGACCGCTATATCGGTTTTGACGTCATGGCCCACCAGCTCAGCCTTTAACAATGTGCCGTCTTGCAAATGCACGCGAATGTTAACGGCATCAGCAATTACATGGTTGTTGGTCACAATAATACCACTGGAGTCGATGATGAATCCGGATCCCATGGCATTCACCAAACTATCAGGAAAAGGCAGATCTTTGTTTTTATCGTCATTACCTTTGCCAGGCTCTTTGTCTGCATCTTTTCCAGGGTCTTTTCCAGGGTCTTTGCCGCCATCTTTGGGTGGCTCGTCCTTGTTGCCCTGTTGTTGTTTGCGCTTCAGAAACTCATCAAAAAAATCTTTAGGGGGGTTTTGATCTGTCGGAGCAGTCTGTTGTAATGCATCAGAGCTTTTAGACTGAACTGAAATTTCAACCACAGAAGGCAATAGCTTTTCCGCAAGATCAGCAATATCGGGCAGGGCTTGCGCCAAATTAACAGCTTGCGCCGGAAACCTTACCATGGGTGGAAGCACACTCAGGCTTAAAGCCAGCGTTGCCACGGATACCAAAGCTTTCGCCATCAACCTCATCGTAATCCTCCTAAGCCAACACAGTTGCCAACCACACAATTCCTATCCCAAGCGCCAACGCCGCTACACCAGCTATACGCAACTGCTCATCAGATAGTTTTGGCAGTTCTGCCATCATATGCTTCATGGCACCGGGTGCCACAGCATAGGTTAACCCTTCAAGCACAATTACCAGCCCAGTCGCTTGTACAATCGCGTGCACCATTAACACCGCTCATAGATAAAAGTTTCAAAGAGAGCCGAATCCTTTTCGCCCATCACGTGTTTTTGGTGATCAACTTCGCGCCATTTTTCGGATGAAAGTTCCGCCAGGAACGTGTCGCCGCTCACATCTGCTAAAATGCGGGTGAGATAAATCCGGCCAGCTTGGGGTAAGAACGCGTTAAACAACTCAGCCCCACCAATTACACAAATTTCTGGTGCTGCTCCAGCCACTACGAGTGCATCACCGATGCTGGCAACTACCCGCGCACCTTCAGCCACAAACCCAGTTCTGCGGCTCATCACAATGTTTTGGCGCCCGGATAAGGGTTTCTTGGGCAGGCTCTCCCAAGTTTTGCGTCCCATAATAATAGGCTTGCCCAGTGTCACTGCTTTGAAGTGTTTCAAATCAGACGGCACATGCCAAGGCAGGCCGCCGTTCACGCCGATAACGCCATTATTTGAAATGGCATAAACCAGCGCGATCATGGTTGGTAAAAAACCATGTAAAGGCCCAACGTTTGCAAGCCATTCCAAAGTGCATGCAAAACAATCGTGACCCATAACGAACCGAAACGCAGTAAAATAATACCAAGTGCTAGTCCAATGACGAATATCCCGGAAACAGCGATCCACGGCGCGCCGCCCGAATGAGCGGCGGCCCAAAATGCCGAAGTGACTAAAACCGTTCCAGTTTTTCCCAGTCGCGTGTGAGCCAAAGCTGAAAATAGATATCCGCGAAATAATAGTTCCTCAGCAACAGGTGCCCCAAGAACGACGCCAGGCACCGCTAAAGCAAAGCGATATTTGTCGGCTGTAAGCTGCTGTAAGGTTTTCTCAATCACACCTTGGTTCGCCGCTTCATTTGTGCCTGCAATGGAAAATAATCCATAAATCAGCAAGCCCACGATCACTAAAAAACAAAAACCAATAATCAGCCAACCACCAATACCAAGCTTTGGCCAAAGCAATGGCAATCGACCCTGCTTACCAGGCAAGCCGCGCTGAACGAGACCCCAACTCAATAAGCAAAGAAGCAACATTGAAGGAAACATACCGATAATGGCAGCTTGCATGAATTGCAGAGTCAAACCATCCGCGCCAAGAAACTCGTTGAACTGTAGACCAAAGCTAAAATGGGCAATGCATGCTGCAACCGTCGGGACAATCACCACTTCAAAAATCAAAAAAAGTACCAGCGCGAGGATAATTCCGCGCCAGAAAGTCTGCATTGGCTGTTGCGGATAAAGCCAGACTGTCCGCGCCTGTTTAAAATCTTCGCCCAGCATCATCACACCGCCACAAGAGCTGAAATGGCGGCATCAGGCGCATAGCCTTCAATGGCAAAGTCTTCAAAAACAAAATCCTCCAAACGTTCAACGTTGCGCTTGATCACCAACTTGGACAAGGCATGAGGTTTGCGTGACAGTTGCAATTTCGCTTGGTCAAGATGATTTAAATAAAGATGAGCATCGCCCAGGCAATGCACAAAATCGCCAACGCCAAGCCCCGTCAAATGCGCAATCATGTGCGTAAGCAACGCATAGGATGCAATGTTGAACGGCACACCAAGAAAAATATCAGCCGAGCGTTGATAAAGTTGGCAAGACAATTTTCCGCCAGCCACATAAAACTGGAATAGACAGTGGCACGGCGGCAAAGCCATTTTGTCAACATCCGATGGGTTCCATGCCGTCACTATTAAGCGCCGCGAGTCGGGCTTGGTTTTGATCATCTGAACCACTTGCTCCAGTTGATCAATCGTTCCGCCGTTATAGCTCGGCCAACTGCGCCACTGCGCGCCATAAACAGGCCCCAGATTGCCTTCGGCATCAGCCCATTCATCCCACATTGTCACTTTATTATCGCGCAGAAATTTAACATTGGTTTCACCACGAATGAACCACAACAGCTCATAGATGATAGAGCGCAAATGCAGCTTCTTGGTTGTAACCAGTGGAAACCCCTGCCCCAAGTCAAATCGCATGTGATGGCCAAAAACCGATAGCGTGCCCGTGCCCGTGCGGTCAGATTTGTGAGCGCCATGGTGCAGAACATGGGCCATAAGATCAAGATATTGCTTCATGGTTTAATCATAGAGGTGACGCGCGATTCCACAAAAACAAAAGCGACGATGTGGTTCACACCGCCGCTCTCAAACGCAATTGTTGAACAGTTAGCCCTTTAATTTGCCCATAGTCTTGGTAGATTCGGCCAAAAGATAATACACCGTTACCCGGCTCTTGGTCGTGTCGGCTTTCATTTTTTCGCCAACGGCACGCACGGCAACATCTGCAGTCTTGGCGTCAAGGCCCAATTTTTTGGCTGCAAAACCATCAACAACACGCTTCACTTCGGCAGGATCAGCCATCGAAACATAACGTGAGTCGTTGCCTTTCAGCGCAATCCCACAGTATTTTACAATGGCCTCAACAGCAGCTTCATCAACGTGAGAAGTATATTTCTTAACGTCGGCAGAATAGTCTGACATGCATCTCCCCCCTACTGGATAGTAGCAACCGTCTTGGCTGCGACGAAACCGTAGCATTGCAACGTGCGCATGAAAAGGTATAATTTACAACCCGCACAGCTTTAAGCTGTCCTGCTCTTCCTTTTGCCACTGTAAACAGCTATATAAGGATCGCTCGTCTCCGCAAGGGGGCAGACTATGGTGATAAACGGCTCGCGCAATAAACCTATTGGACCCGGGGGCAGTACCCGGCGCCTCCACCAAGGACGGTTCTCTAGAACCGGCCCAACACGATTTCAAGCCTGTCGGCCGCAAGCCGATTGCCTTTAATCGGCGTTAGGCCCTTCAACTGAACCGCCCTTATTGGGGGCGAAACAGGATCGACAAGGGTGTAAAGGCTGGTTTTTTGCCCGTGATGATTCCGACGTTATCGGGTTATTTTATAGTTGCAAATGACAACTATGCTCCGGTTGCTCTCGCTGCGTAAGCAGTGCGAAAAGCCGAAAACTAAGTCCTTGCGTTTAGCGATGTAAGGCGGGGTTCGCTGGCACCTGGCAACAGAAGCCAGCACTTTTTTGCGATAATGCACTCCGCAAAAAAGCTGCTAAATTCGCGCAACTGGTGTAAGGCAATCGAATCGTGAATGACTGCTGAGAGAATCTGATGCCTGAAGACCTCATGCGCTATGACCAACTTGCACAGGCTGCCTTAAAAGGTGTTGTGCGTGAGGCCTTGCGCAAGGTTGAAAAAACCGGACTGCCGGGTGAACATCACTTTTTCATTCAATTCAATACCAAATTTCCAGGCGTGTCGATCGGTGAGCGGCTGTCGCAAAAATATCCGCGCGAGATGACGGTGGTGATTCAACACCAGTTCTTCAATTTGCAAGTGTTGGAAGACCGATTTCAAGTGGAGCTGTCCTTCGACAACATTCCTGAAAAATTGGTAATCCCTTTTGCTTCGGTCAAAGGCTTCCTCGATCCGGCGGTTCAATTCGGATTGCAGTTCGAAGTCGCACCTACAGAAGAAGCACTTGTGGCTGAACCTCAAACTGAAGTAAAACCGAAGGCAGAGACCAAGCCCAAGTTAGATAGCAAGCCGCCAAAAGCAGAAGAAATTTCAGCTGAAAAACCCAATGTTGTGTCACTTGATGCCTTCCGCAAAAAATAGCATTCTGGCATTGTTGTTATGCTTTTTGTCATTGCCAGCAATGGCAGGACCAGATCCAGCCCATGAAGATTCGCCTCTCGGTTCCTTCCTTGCAACAAAGCTTACACCTGACGAAAACATATTCCACGTTTCCGCAAAGCGATTATTTGGCACCCAAAAAACCCCTGCTCATTTAAAGGCCCAGGCGATTGGAACCTATGCACTGGGTTGCCTTGCAGGCGCACAGGAATTGCCGATAACAGGTAATACGTGGCAAGTGATGCGCCTTTCGCGTGGTCGCAACTGGGGCACACCGCAAATCGTCAATTTCCTTGAGCGTATCGCCACCGAAGCCAAAGCCAAGGCCGACTGGAATGGCCTTCTCGTTGGCGACATGGCCCAGCCGCGCGGTGGCCCGATGCTCAGCGGCCATGCCAGCCACCAGATCGGTCTTGATGCCGACATATGGTTCACCCCCATGCCCGATCATGTTCTGTCAGCAGCAGAACGCGAAAACTATGTGCCGCTTGAAATGGTCAAAGATCATTCCACACTCAACACTGAAACGTGGAGCGAAAGTCGCGATAAGCTAATTCAAACGGTGGCGCAAGATTCGCAAGTGGCGCGTATATTCGTTCATCCGCCGATCAAAAAAGAACTCTGCCGCTGGACTGGAGGTAAAGGTGCCTGGCTTGCCAAAGTGCGCCCGCTTTTTGGTCACACCTTCCATTTCCATGTACGTCTGAAATGCCCTGACGGCATGGGCGCATGCAAAGATCAATGGGAGCCCCACCCCGATGACGGAACCGGTTGTGGAAAAGAGCTGGCCTATTGGTATTCAGATGCCCCGTGGAGGGTTATAAAGCGGGACCCTAATGCCCCCAAGCCCAAGCCGCGCCCGCCCTTGACTCTTGCTGGTCTGCCTGCTCTATGCCGCGCCGTAGTTGCAGCACCCTGACGGGATGAACCGCGTGCAAGGCTTTTCAGCCCATAGGCCCTCATGAGCACGCAAACGTCAGCGTCTACATTTTCTAAAACAAATTTCAAACTGGCTTTTGCGTCCATAGGCGTTGTGTTTGGTGATATTGGAACAAGCCCACTTTATGCCATGCGTGAAGCGCTGCACCCAGTAACGGCGGCCGGCGGCGATTTACGCTTGGCTGTTCTTGGCGTCGTTTCATTATTGCTCTGGGCTTTATTCATTGTCGTCACCCTGAAATATGTGATCATGCTGATGCGCGCCGACAATCGCGGCGAAGGCGGCATCCTATCTTTGGTGGTTTTAGTACAAACATTGCTAGGCCGCAAAAGTGGCCTGATTGTTGGCCTTGGCATAATCGGCGCTGCCTTCTTCTTCGGCGATGCGATGATTACCCCAGCCATGTCGGTGCTGTCAGCCATTGAAGGCTTGAAAGTGATCAACCCGATTTTTGAGCCCTTCGTTGTGCCGATAACATTGGCTGTGCTTTTCTCGCTTTTTCTATTTCAATACAAAGGCACTGGCGGCGTTGCCGCTATTTTTGCACCTATCACAACGGTTTGGTTTCTCGTTCTTGGAATTGTTGGCCTTATTCATATTGTCGATGATTTTGAAATCTTCTTGGCGCTCAACCCGATTTATGGTTTGCGTATGCTCATTGATCATCCGGGCCTTGCCTTAGTTGTGTTCGGCGGCGTGTTCCTGGCGGTGACAGGTGGCGAAGCCCTCTACGCTGACATGGGTCATTTCGGGAAAAACCCAATCCGCATGGCTTGGGCTTTTGTCGTATTACCTGCACTGGTATTGAATTACCTCGGACAAGGTGCATTTGTTATTGCTCATCCAGAAGCGGCTGAAAACCCATTTTTCCTGATGTTGCCAAGTTGGTCTCTGGTTCCGCTAGTCGTGTTTGCCACCGCTGTAACGGTAATCGCCAGCCAAGCCGTAATCACAGGCGCATTCTCTATTGCCCAGCAAGCCATAGCTTTAGGCTTGTTCCCGCGCATGGGCATCACTCATACGTCTGAAACCGAAAGCGGCCAGATCTATGTGGCGCAGGTAAATTGGTTGATCATGTTCGGCGTGATCCTGTTAGTGCTGGTGTTCCGCTCGTCCGACAATCTGGCCTCGGCTTACGGCGTTGCTGTCAACACGTCAATGTTGGTGGATACTATCTTGGGCGTAATTTTCTTCTGGCAATCACGCAACATTCCACGCGCTATTGCAATACCTGCCTTGACCTTTATCTTTATCGTCGAAGCCACTTTCTATGCCGCCAACCTTCTCAAAATTCCTCATGGTGGCTATATGCCTATGTTGATTGGCGCATCGATCATTTTGCTTATGGTGACCTGGCGCAACGGCATTCGCTTGCTGACTGCGAAACTTCAGAGGGAATCTATCGAGCTTACCAGCCTGCTTGATAGTTTAGAACGTCGCCAACCCGTTCGCGTGGCGGGGGCTGCCGTTTTCATGCAGACAGACAACAAATATGCCCCTTCAGCATTGATGCATAACCTCAAACATAACCGTGTCCTGCATGACAAGCTGATCTTCCTTGCCATTAAAACTGTACAGCAACCACGCTGGTATGAAGACCGTGTAACCTTGCGCCAGGGCCCGTTAGGTGCATGGATTGTGGAAGCCAAGTTCGGCTATATGGAACAGCCAGATGTGCCGGCCGCTTTGCGCGCGTGCGGAGAACACGGCTTGGACGTTGATCCAAGTCAGGCCTCATATTTCCTTGGCCGCCGTGTGATCCGCATTGGGGCAAGGTCTAAAATGCCCTTTTGGCAACAACGCCTCTTCATCATGATGGCCAACCAGTCAGCGCGTGCAATAGAGTTCTTCCGCATTCCGGCAGACCGCGTGGTGGAGCTGGGCATGCAGATGAGCGTTTAATGGCGCTGCTTCCACCTTTCTCAAACCCAGGCCGCTTCTGGCGCGGCAATTTACACACGCATTCAAATCAATCCGATGGCAGGCTTGCAACCGATGATGTTATCGCTGCCTACAAAAATGTGGGTTATGATTTTCTGATGCTCTCAGAGCATTTTATCAACCACTATAATTTTCCTATCAACGATACACGCAGTTTTAGGGGAAATAATTTCACGACTTTGATTGGGGTTGAACTTCATGCACCCGAAACCAGCGCCGGGGAGTTATGGCATATTGTCGCCGCTGGCCTGCCGCTGGATTTCAAACTACCGCATGAACTTGAAACTGGTCCAGAGCTTGCTGAACGTGCGCGAGCCGCTGGAGCATTTATAGCCATCGCCCACCCGGCATGGTCACGCTATACCATTGAAGATGGCCGCGCCCTGCTCGCTGCCGCTCATGCCGTTGAAATTTACAACCACGGCTGTGCCATCGAAAATGACCTGGGAGACGGCTGGTACCTGCATGACCAGTTGCTGAACGAAGACGCAAAACTTAACGCCATCGCTACCGATGATGCCCATTTCAAAACCCCTGACCAGTTCGGCGGTTGGGTGAACGTGAAGGCGCAAAGCCTTGAACCTGAAGAGATTTTAGCAGCTCTGAAATCTGGTCTGTTCTACTCGAGCCAGGGTCCTGAAATTCACAGTATTGACCTCTTAGGTAAAGACATTACGATCACCTGTTCTCCCGTAGATACAATCACCATCGTCTGCGGTAATTCCCGCTCTTGCGTGAAAACCGGAAAATCCATTGGTTCAGCACGTTTTGATCTCACCCGCCTCGAATCCGGCTGGTTGCTGAAAAAAATCTCCCCGTGGTTTCGCATCACCGTGATCGACCATGCTGGCAAAAAGGCCTGGAGCAATGCCTTCTGGTGGGACAAGCTCTAGCTTAAATCGTCGTTACCGGCTGCACATTAACCCCGCACTAACCATAAGCAACCTAAGTCACGCACCACGGTATTTGCGTTGTAGTGGGTGGTATTCTCTTGAGATATTTGATCCAACATACATTACGGCTGGCGCTTTTTGCGCTGGCAATGGTTGGTTTTGGTCTAATTTCGTCGGCTAAGGCTGCAACGTGCGCACCTGCAACGTCGGCTGGCGCTGCGTCTGCATCGTGGCAAACCTATTGCTGGATGGACATGACGTCTTACAATAACGCCATAGTCTTCGCTGGTGGACAGAATTTTTCGATCACCCTGTCTGATGGCTCGGTCTTCTCGTTCACCCTGTCCGGCACCTCCACTGGAAACGCCATTAATGCTGTAGCAGCCCCTGCCTGGAGTGGCGCAGCTACAGGTAATTCGTCTTTCCTTGGAATTCCGGGCAGACCGATCCTTTACACCACTGCGGGCGGTACGGTGAATTTGACGCTATCAAACATCAAAGTGACCCCGCCCAATGGTGTCGTTTCTACAGGCCAATATAAGTTGGTAGTGGCGGATGCGGAATCAACTAACAGCGGCGAGTCACTCACCTTCGTCACAAATGGTGGCACGTGGACCCTGGTTGACCAGGTTCCGCCCACAACGGGAGCGACCTACCCCACGACAAGCGGCGTAGGCACAGCAACATTTGGTGAAACAGGTGTTGCCGGTACAGTTGGTGCCTTTATCGTCGGCAGCCTCAGCCCAACAACAGTGAATGTTCAACTCGTTGCTGGTGGTTTGCAGGGCATAATGCTCGCCGTGCAGTATTCGACCGTCTCAACAAATAAGCTGTTGCCTGCGGGCCGCGCTAACAGCGCTGATCAATTCACCTATGGCGCTCAAGCCACCAGCAACGGCAGCATCTTGGCATCAGTTACTTCAACGGGTGCCGGAAATGGGCCCTTTGGCGCAGCGGTGGCAACTTTGTCTTCAGGCGTGGGCATCACCGTCAGCGAGCAAATGGCACCAGGCAGCATCAGTAGCCTGGCGCAATATACAACAAATTTGAATTGCACCAATGGCGCTGCTGGTTCTCCGACTGGGTTGCCATCCAACCAGCCCGTTACCAGCGTTAACTTCGGTTCCTCAGCCTACGGTGATGCAATCGCTTGCATATTCACCAACACACCCAAAGTCGCAACCGTATCATTACAAAAAATTACGTCCGGTGCCATCGGCGGCCCATTCACTTTTACGGCAACCAATTTGGCTTCAAACCCGGTAGCCGTCACCACAACGTCCACCAACACCGCCACACCTGTTTCGCCAACCGCTATAAATGTAACCGCCTTCAATACAGCCGTCACCATAACTGAAACTCCGGCTACCAATTTCAGCGCAACGGCGGCGACATGCACCGATGCCAATGCGGCTATCACCGGCAATCCCGCCAGCTTCGGTTCCCTTGCCGGAAATATCCTTACCATTCCTCTGGCCAATGTGGTCGCAGCGGCAAAAATAAACTGCACCATTACCAACGCCATCAATCCGAACGCGGCAACGGTGGCCGTGCAAAAAATCACCTTGGGTGCAGCGGGCGGGCCATTCACTTTTACATCTACAAACCTGGCGTCCAACCCAGCAGCAATCACCACAGCCAGCCCATCCACATCTTATCCCGCAGTGCCAGCGCCTGTCCTTGTCACCACGGTGGGGTCTGCTGTGACAATAAACGAACCCGCCGTCACTAATTTTACATTGACGGCCGCCAGCTGCACAGATGCCAATGCAGTGAATTCAGGCAACCCGCCAGGCAGCTTTGGTGCGTTCGCCGGAACGTTGGTCACTATTCCTGCGGCAAATGTGAAGTTGAAAGCGCAGATTACCTGCACCATCACCAACACTGTAAACCCAGCTATACCGTCAGTTGCTATCCAAAAAATCACAACGGGATTAGCCGGCGGCCCTTTCACCTTTACCGCCACAAACCTGCAGGGAACTCCTTCTAATATTACCACAACAGCAGCAGCAACAGCAGCCCCAACAACACCTGTCTCTAACACCATTGCCAGTAACGCTTCTCCAGTGACCTTGACGGAAGCAGCCAACACCAATTTCACTGTGTCAGGCTTTGGTTGCACCGATACAAATGCCGGTACAAGTGGCAATCCGGCAAGTTTCGGCAGCCTGGCTGGTAACACCATTACAGTTCCAATTGTTAATCTAAAGACTTTCGCAAAAATCGTCTGCACGTTCACCAATGCACCCAAGCCTGCGACGTTCTCTTTACAGAAAACAACGACAGGTTCATTCGGCGGGCCATTTACGTTCACGTCCACGAACCTGGCGTCCAATCCGGCGAACATCTCAACTGTGGCAGCGGCAACGCCAACCCCTGCAGCTCCTACCGCCATTCAGGTGACAACAGCTGGCACACAAGTGCAAGTGACCGAGGCCGCCAATGCCAGTTTCACGCCAACGTCGGCCACCTGCACAGATGCAAATGCCGGCTTTACGCTCAATCCAGCCAGCTTCGGCAGCTTTGCGGGCAGCGTACTCACTGTACCGCCAGCCAATGTGCTGCCAGCTGCGCAAATCAATTGTGTCATCACCAACACGGCCAAGCCTGCAACCGTGGCTGTTCAGAAGATCACAACTGGTGCACCCGGTGGTGCCTTCAACTTCTCTGTTTCAAATCTTGCGGCAGCACCTGCCGCCATCACTACCATAACAGCAGGAACGCCAGCCCCAGCAGCACCCACCCCTACAGCCGTCAGCACACTGAATTCGACTGTTCAAATTTCTGAAGGGGCCAACTCCTTCTTTACCATCGCGGGGGCCAGCTGCACCGATACCAATTCAGTCGTAACCGGTAATCCTGCGACGTTTGGCACACTCACCGGACAGTTAATTGCCATCAATGCCGCCAATGTTCTGCCCGCTGCACAAATCAAATGCACGTTCACCAACGCCGGAAATACTCCCACAATCAGACTGCAAAAAGCCTTGGCAGCCTCTGGGCGCTTAGCAGCAGCAGATCAATTCCGCCTCACAGCCACTGGCACGGGAGCACCAGCCGCCGTAACAACGACGGGTGCCACCACTGCCATAACGTCAGCAGCCATGAGCTTCAACGCCACGGGCAGCTCGGCCTATTCGCTGACCGAGGCCATGGCACCGGGCTCAACCTCACTTATCACCGCCTATGCCCAAACTGTGGCTTGCAGCAATGCCAATCCGACCGGCACAGATGTGTCCGGTTTAACCAACATACCTGTCAACTTCACAATTTTAGCAGGTGATAGCATCAGCTGCGTGATCACCAACAATGGCACCCCAACGCCAAACTTGATCATCGCTAAAACCTTTGCACCAGCCGGGCCATTTTCTGTGGGCCAGACGGTTATCTATACTTATGTGATCAGCAACACCGGCAATGTGCCGGTGCAGAACGTACAAGTTAAAGATTTGCACGGTACACCTGCGGTTCTGGTGCCTGTTGGAGGGATCGGCATTGCCGGCGAAACGCTCACAACGCCGGGCCCATTGGGTGCAGCAGCATCACCTGGCGGACCAGCAGGTGATGGTATTTGGAACACGCTTGCCCCGGGTGCAGCCGTTACCTTCACGTGGGCGCATGCGGTCACACAGGCGGAAATTGATCGCGGCTGACGCCAGCCATAAAGATGCGAATTTCTTATAGTAGCCAGCCGAAGTGAGAATGCCGTATAGGGCTAACCCATGCTTCCGATTTCATCCGCCCAAAACCCCACCATCAAACTTATAAGATCACTGGACGATAAGAAAGCCCGCCGCGAGGCTGGTCTTTTTGTTGTCGAAGGCATCGCTATGATCGAACGTGCCGAAGATATGGGCTGGGTGCCTGACTATTTAATCACCACCAAACCGTCGCACATATTTGACGGCATGAAGCCTTTCATTGTCACTGAAAAATTGATGGCTGAACTTTCCGCTCAAAATAATCCGCATGATGTGTTGGCGGCGTTCAGCCAACGCTGGCAACCGCACCCCACCAAAGAAGGCAACTGGCTGGCGCTGGAAGAAATTCGCGATCCCGGCAATCTGGGCACAATCATTCGCACTGCCGATGCCGCCTCCGTTACAGGCCTGATCTTGGTGGGTGATTGTTGTGACCCCTATGCGCCTGAATGCGTACGGGCCGGTACAGGTTCAATTTTTGGTGTAACCATAACAAAAATGCCCACTGCCTCGTTTATAGATTTCACCAAAGCCTGGCCCGGTGACAGCGTGGCCACACGGATGGACGCAAAACAAGATTTTCGCCGCGACTATAAATCCCCCACCTTGCTCGTTATGGGGTCTGAAGCACGAGGGCTTTCTGACTCCATTTCAAGTGCTTGCAAGCAAAGGGTAAGAATCCCGATGAAGCATGGGGTAGAGAGCCTGAATGTTGCTGCTGCCACCGCATTGATGCTTTATCAAACTGTCAGATAGAGCATTTATCTTGAACCTTGTACGTGCTCTGCTGGGCAAACCTAAACGCACCGGAGTTTTACTTTGAAATCTCATGCAAAGGTTGTGATTGTTGGCGGTGGGGTAATGGGCGTCGGTCTGCTTTATCACCTCGCCTTGGAGGGCTGGACGGATATAGCCCTTATTGAAAAGGGCGAACTCACCTCCGGCTCAACCTGGCATGCGGCTGGCCAATGCCCGCAATTCAATGGCTCACTGAATATGACCAAGGTGCATGTTTATGGCACCCGGCTTTACCCGCAGCTTGAAAAGCTGACTGGTCAGGCTGTATCGTGGCACAGCTGTGGCGGCTTGCGACTGGCCACAACCGATGAAGAGGTGAACTGGCTTAAATATGTTTATGGCATCTCAAAGCTTGCAGGCTATGAGGCCGAAATCATCGGGCCATCCGAGATCAAACAGTATCACCCCTACCTCGACACCTTCGGCGTGAAGGCGGCTTTCCGTACCGTCACCGATGGTCATGTGGCCCCCGCCGATATAACCAATGCCATGGCCGCTGGAGCGCGCCAATTAGGTGCTGAAATTTATCGGCGCACGCGCGTAATGGATATCAAGCTTCTGCCAGGTGGCGAATGGCGCGTATTCACCGAGAACGGCACTATTGACTGCGAGCATGTGGTAAATGCCGCCGGTTCCTATTGCGACGTGGTGGCAGGCTGGACCGGACACATCGCCCCTATCGCCAATATGCTGCATCAATATGTAATCACTGAGCCTTTGCAAGAGTTGATCGACCTGAAGCAAGAGCTGCCGGTGGTGCGCGACCCTTATTCCCACGCTTATCTGCGCGAAGAAACCAATGGCATTCTCGTCGGCCCCTATGAAACCGCCACGGCCCATGTGTGTTGGGAAGGCAACCAACCACGCTGGGATTATGAAAGTGAATTGGAAGTCAACGAACTGGACCGCATCATGCCATGGCTGGAGAAAGCCACGGAGCGTTTGCCAATGTTTGGAAAGGTAGGCGTGAAGTCGATCATCTCTGGTGCGATTACGCATACGCCAGATGGGGTTTATCTATCAGGTCCTGCCCATGGCCCCAAAAATTATTGGATGCACTGTGGTGCCTCGATTGGCATTTGCCAGGGCGGCGGTGCAGGCAAATATCTGGCGCAGTGGATGGTGCATGGCCAAGCTGAAATTAACATGCGCGAGTTTGATCCACGCCGCTTCGGCACATGGGCATCCAAGGACTACACGACCGAAGTCTCCATTGCTGACTATCACCACATGTATTATTGTTACAAACCCGGCGAACAGCATGAAGTGGGCCGCGGGCTTCGCAAGTCTACTCTGTATGACACGCTGAAGGCCGAGGGCGCGCAGTTCCAACAAATCTTCGGTTGGGAACGTGCCCGCTGGTATGACACATCGGGAAAGGGCGAAGATTTCTCGTATCGCCGTTCCAACCAATGGGAAGCGGTTCGTGCAGAAGCACGTGCTGTGCGTGAGCGCGTTGGATTGATGGATCTATCAACCTTCTCGAAATATGATGTGAAGGGACCAGATGCTTACACGTTCTTGGAACGCATCTGTGCCAACAAGGTTCCGATCAAAGACGGCGGCATTATGCTGGGGCACTTGCTCACGCAGGATGGTTTCATCGAATCCGAAATCACCGTCACGCGGCTGGGGCCAGAACATTTCTACGTCCTCTCCGCTGCCGTGGCACAGCTGCATGATCTTGACCAACTGAACTGGCGCACACGCGTGAATGAGAATGTGACAATCACTGACATCACCGATGATTATGGCGTACTGGTTCTGGCCGGCCCGCGGGCTCGCGATGTGCTGGCGGGGTGCACGCACAGCGATGTTTCCAACGAGGCCTTTCGCTGGCTCACCGCACAGTTTGCAACAGTGGCAGGCGTTGAACACATACGCTTGCTGCGCGTGAATTATGTGGGTGAACTAGGTTGGGAACTGCATGTGCCAATGCCGTATCTGGTCAAAATCTTTGAAGCTCTGATGGCTGCAGGCAAACCATATGGCATGCAACTGTTCGGAACTTACGCGATGAATTCGCTGCGTATGGAAAAATCCTATCGCGGTTGGGGATCAGAACTCACCGCCGAAATTGATATGTTTGAGGCCTCCATGGACCGCTTTATCCGTTTGGAGAAGCAAGAATTCATCGGCAAAGCCGCAAGCCTCTCTAATAAGCAACGCGGGCCACGCATGACACTGGTTTACATGAGCGTGGACAACACCGATTCTGACTGCATGGGTAACGAACCGGTTTATCATGATGGCAAAGTTGTTGGTGTGACCACATCAGGCGGCTTCGGCCATGTGGTAAATGCCTCGTTGGCTTTTGCTTATGTTGATCCGAACCGCACTTCTTTAGCCACGGAATTCGGAGTGATGGTGTTGGGCGAAATGCGGAAGGCACGCATCATCGCAGAATCGCCATGGGATCCCACGAACGACCGATTGAGAGCATGAACCCAAGTAATCAAACGACGTTGCGCGGCATCGCCTTGATGATGTTTGCCATGCTGCTGTTTCCATTTCTTGATGTGCTGGCCAAGAAGCTGGGTCAACAAGGCCTGCCAATATTTGAAACCGTATGGGCACGCACATTTCTGGGAAGTGTGCTGTGTGTTCCATTACTTGCAGGCATCGAAGGAAGACGGGCCCTCATCCCGCGAAATAATGTCCTGAACGCCGCGCGTGGCCTGGCCATCGTGCTCACTACATTTTTCTTTTTCTCGGCGATGAAATATCAGGGTGTAGCCGAAACGCTGTCGATCTATTTTATCCAACCTATATTAGTTACTGCCTTAGCGCCCCTGTTACTGCGCGAATATGTAAGCTGGCATCGCTGGGCAGCTGTAATCGTAGGCTTTTTGGGGGTGATGGTAATCATCCGTCCTGGACTTATTGCCTTCAACCCCGGCACAGTTTTAGCTTTTGCCTCGGGCCTGGCAGCAGCCGCAGTGGTGATCCTGTCGCGCAAATTGGCCGGAGGAAGCTCCGCCCTTGCCAATACGTTTTACACCAGTCTTTACGGCGCCACGTTGGCCTGCCTGGTGATGCTGTGGCAATGGCAAATGCCAAACGTCCAACAATGGGCAATGATGTTCGGCGTTGCGATCATCGGCACATCGTGTAACTTTTTAATTATTAAAGCCTTTGAATACTGCGAGGCCTCAATGCTGGCCCCCATTGGCTATGCCGAGATGATCAACGCAACGTTGTCTGGCTGGTATTTCTTTGGTGACTTTCCAGACGTGTGGACATTTGTGGGATTGGCTGTTTTGGTGGGTGCAGCACTTTTTGCCTCACAACGCGAACACACCCGCGTGGTTGAAGAAACGCCTGCGCAGATTTAGCGCAACACCCGCTCGACGCGCCTGTCTGGTACAAGCCAGATTAATGCTACCAACAAGAACAAAGCGCATGAAATCAAAGGCGCAAAAAACGCCACCGGCAAAGCAGCTGCATAGATTGCTATCGAAACTTTTCCCTTCTTGTCTTCACCCAGTGCCTTGGCAATGTCTGAACTTGGGCCACTGACGCGAACCGCGACAACCGACATGACCTTATAAGCAATTCCACAAGCAAGAAGATTGACGGCATAAAGTGCAACCGGCAAAGTGGCCAGATGGCTTTCGCCCAACCAAGAAGTGGTGAAGGGAATGAGCGACAACCAAAACAGCAAATGATTATTGGCCCACAACATGCCACCCGAAACTTTTCTGATAATCTGGAAAAAATGATGATGATTAACCCAATAGATGCCTACAAACATAAAGCTTAAAACATAGGCCGAAAATGTAGGCAATAAGGGCACAAGATCAGCCATGGCTTCACCATGCGGTGGCTTTAATTCCAAAACCATAATAGTGATGATAACCGCGATCACACCGTCCGAAAATGCTTCAAGCCGATTTTTTTCCATCACTCACGCGAACACCGCAGCATCTCGTTTGGCAAATGTCTAGTTCATCAGTACGATTGCGGCAATGTACAATGCTGTCCACAGGGCCGCACGTTGCATGTTCACTGACTTGATTTCATGTAAACCTTTAACCTACAATTTCCTTGGCCTTGAAGTTCTGCTTAATTTCCTTTTTGGCGTTTTCAAGTGAATCAGAGCCGTGCACTGAATTCTCGTCAATTGACTTGGCGAATGTCGCGCGAATGGTGCCTGGTGCCGCGTCCTTCGGATTTGTTGCGCCCATGATTTCACGATATTTGGCAACCGCATTATTGCCTTCAAGAACTTGCACAACAATCGGGCCAGATACCATGAACTTCACCAAGTCCTTAAAGAACGGGCGTTTGGCATGAACACTATAAAATTTCTTGGCATCGGCCAGCTTCCACTTCACCCGCTTCTGCGCCACGATGCGAAGACCTGCCGCTTCGATGATGGCATTGATGGCGCCTGTGTGGTTGCCTTTGGCAGCGTCTGGTTTAATGATGGAAAATGTGCGTTCAGTGGCCATGTTGTCCTCAACTATTGACGAGATTGAGCGCGGCTATAGCTGCGCCACAACAATCACGCAAGCCGCATCCACACCGCGTTATCGTGATAAGCGCCGCCACCTGCAGGGGCGGGCTGATCTGCGCCTGTGAGAGTGTTGATGCCACGCCCACCTTCATGCAGTTCATTGGGCCACAGGCCTTCTGCAATCAGCACACCTTGCCTTAAACCGTCGAAGCCTTTGGCCCGCAACACAACCTCACCGCGCCTGCTGCCCACGCGCACTTTGACACCATCGGCTAGACCAAGTGCAGCCAAATCATTTGGATGCACCAACACCGAAGGCGTGCCTTCACGTGTGCGGCTTCTGGGCGTTTCATTGAATGTGGAATTTAAAAATGTGCGTGCCGGAGATGTGGCAAGCCGGAAGGGATACTCGTCGTCTGCCTGCTCATGCGCAGCATAATGGTCAGGCCATTCCGGTAAATTTTCCAGGGGCCCCAGTGCGCCCATTTTAGACATGAAGCTCGCCACGGCTTTCCAATCGGCACGAAAATGGAACTTGCCATCACCATGGCCAAAGCCTTTGATGTTGTGCGCCGTTTCAAAATCCGGCATCACGTCAAACCAGTTCTGCGCATCCAGTTCATCAAGCCCCTTG
>JAYVCU010000166.1:0-3354 GCA_043749835.1 Hyphomicrobiales bacterium | reverse complement strand
AATTTTCAAGGCCTCGTCAGTGTCATTTGGTGACGTGTGCATGATGCACATTGCGTCGGGTTTCAACGCGGCGAGCTTCGGCGCAAAGTCGGTAAGCTTTTGATCATTGCGGCCAAATCCCACCAACTCTCCATTCACGCGCTCAACCGAAATACAAATCCAAATCGGCAAGCCA
The DNA here is from genome assembly GCA_043749835.1 of Hyphomicrobiales bacterium. GTDB lineage: Bacteria > Pseudomonadota > Alphaproteobacteria > Rhizobiales > Aestuariivirgaceae > Aestuariivirga. The sequence goes on along the minus strand of JAYVCU010000166.1, from coordinate 3,179 downwards.
GTTTCCTTGGCCACTTCGCATGCCCATAGCGAATAATCAGCATCACGCATCATTTCCATCATGATGAAATCAACATCGTGTTTTTTCAAATTAGCAGCCTTGCGGCGGAACAGTGCTTTGGCCTTGGCTTCCGTCCAACTTTTTGAAAAGTCTGTGCGGTCCGAGCCTTCAATCACCGGCCGCATGGTGGAGAAAGATCCCGCAACCGCAACGCCAGTTTTTGCAGCCGCCTTTTTGGCATAGGAAATGGCCAGAGCATCCAGCTCTTCCACTTCACCATCACGCCCATAGGCGTTAAATGACAGCATCGATGTGGCAAAGGTGTTGGCCGCAATCACTTCCGCACCCGACTTAATGTAATCGGCATGCACCTGCGTAATAATGTCGCCGAAATTGCGGTTGGCATCAGCACACCACGTGGCTGAATTCATCTTGGCACCACGCGCTTCCATATCGGTGCCCGTGCCACCATCAATAATAATCGGCAGGCCCTGTTTTAGTTTTGCGGCGATCTGTTCATAGCTCATGAGAGGCCTTGAATGCTTTCATATGAAACTGGATTTGTGGTTTTTCATAGCGATATGCCGCACCCACAGGGCAAGCACGCCTCGCTAAACAGCCACCTTCCATGCAATTATTTGCCGCATGTAAATGTTGAGCACAAGCGTCAACATCGTATTCGTGACCATCAAAGGCTGCAACTGGACAAGCCGCAAGACAAGGCTTTTCTGCGCAAGTTTCGCAAGGATGAGCGCCAGCATTTTGTCGCGGCAAATCAAACGCCACGGGAAATAATAGGGCAGCTCGGTAAGCATGCCATAGGCCGTAAGTGTTATGAATGTTCAGGCCCAGCGGCGATTGATGCACTCCACCTGCAAGTCGCGCCCATTGTTGGAAGGGCAGGTAAGGCTTATCGAATGGATACGCCGCCTTCGCACCTAGATCTTGTGCCAATAGATCGATTATGCGTCGTGTCCACTCATCCATGACGCCGGCACCGTCACGCCAGAACCGGCGAAACATCGCAGGCCCAGCGTTGCCGATGAGGATGACGAATTTTGTGGTCCCTAAATCTGCGGGCGCAAACCAGCCAAAGGGCGTGAAACTCTCGTGCCGAATTCGGTTGAGAATGGGGTGTTCCATATTCAACGCCTATCAGTGTTCGCAATCCAAATCGACTCTCCCAAAACCGTCATCCCTGCGAAGGCAGGGAACCAGCTAGTCACCAGTTCCGAACCCAGTCCTCGCTGGCCCCCTGCCTTCGCAGGGTTGACGGATAAAAATGGAGAGGAGCGGGCCAATTCACTTCGCCCGCATATACTCGCGCGGCAACTTAATATCATGCTTGGCGCGGATCATCTCGTCAACATCGCGTGGGATATATTCGGGGTAATGGCTCGAAAGAATTTCTATCTTTCGGCCAATCGCCTTCTGCAAAATATCGGGCTTACCAGCTTCGTTCCATTCCTTCGGGCTCATGCGGTTGGCCATATGCGGATAGACATATTCAGTCATCATCATTGACAAGGTTTGCTCACTGCCGAGAAAATGTCCGGGGCCGATCAGACATGTGTCTGAAATGACATCGAATGAAAGTGTGTCGTTATTCACCTCAATGCCGCGCACATTGCGGTTGATGGCGCCCAACATGTCATTGTCGATCAGCAGGCTTTCCAAACAGAAGCCCAAAAGCGACGCATGCATGCCGGCCGATTCGTACATTAAATTAATGCCCGTCATGGCGGAAATGCCAGCTGTCAAACCTTTTTCATAACCCGCCTGAATATCCGGCATCTTGGCATCACACATGCCCGAAGCTGAACCCACCGTCAACCCAAAGTAGTGGCCCATCTGGGCGCAAGCCGAGGTGATCAACGCCTGCTCACCAGAGCCGCCGCTCATTGCCCCTGTGCGCAAGTCAGACACAAACGGCCAAGGCCCCCAAATGGCAATGGCACCGGGCACAATACAGTTGATGTAAACCAGGCCCGCTAAACACTCGGCAACAGCTTGCACCACTGTTCCTGCCAGAGCTGCGGGAGATGTGGCCCCAGCTTGGGCGGCAGAGAGTAACAACACCGGCATCCCGCCACGCGCCGCCGCTTCCAGACAAGCGCAAGCATCTTCAGCGAAATTGAGCGGAGGAACAACAAAGCAGTTGGATTGTGAAACGAAGGGGCGCTCACGCCATTTCTTTTCACCACTAGCCACATAATGTAAAATCTGCAGGCACTCATCTACATGTGCGGCCTCCACCATGGATGTGCCGACGTGTTTGTTGGTTCCAGCGATGGAGGCATAAAGCGTGTTGATATCCAGATCATGCCCCGTCAACATGTCACGCGCTGTCAAACAGCGCTGAAAGAAATGAATGTTTTCGCACGTGTCCACGATGCGCGCAGCATCATACAGATCAGCCAGATAGGATTCACGATAAGAATTCTGTTCAATCTCAACCACGTGAACCGCTGCACCGGCTGTGCCAAAGTAAACTTTGTTGCCCCATGGCTCCATATCCAGTTGCGGGTCACGTGCGTGCAGCACGAAATTCTTCGCACACGACGCCAGTACATCTTCAACCAATGACGGCGGAATGCACAGCCTGCCATTGTCGCGCATGAAACAGCCTCGCGCCGTCATCGCCGCAATGCAGGATGGAATGGCCCGCGCCAATCCCACGTCATTCAACAGCTTCAACGCAGTTTCATGAATGCGCTTCATCTCTGCATCTTTCAGCGGCTTGTATTGGCCGCCTTCCATGCCGGGGCGCACGGCGGCTTGAGCCATGGGAATGGCTGTAGAGCGCAAGACTTTGCGTGCTTCACGTCCACCGCGTCTGCGCGATTGTTCCTGGGCTAGACTCATGCTGGCTTTCCTCAATTCTTATTCTGGCAGCAAATTGCGCCACGACAGTTGAATTGCCAAGGGGGAGCATCTCACCGATGTTTAATAAATTTCACCACCCTAATGCCAACCCAACTGGAAAAATCCTATGCTACAGATAGAACTGCTCTTGATTTGAGGTGAAAGAAATTGTCACGTCGTGATTTGCCGCCCCTGCGTGCATTAACAGCCTTTGAGGCTGCCGCGAGGCTTGGCTCTTTTCGTATGGCGGCTGGAGAATTGGGAATCACGCGTTCAGCCATTAGCCATCAAATCAAATTATTAGAACAGCGCCT
>JAYVCU010000165.1:0-6056 GCA_043749835.1 Hyphomicrobiales bacterium | reverse complement strand
GAACCCGATTTGAAAGACGGCAAAGGTGGCCTGCGTGATCTGCACACCTTATTCTGGATTGCAAAATTTCTGTTCAATGCCAACTCACCACAGCAGCTGGCCGTCAAAGGTGCATTCTCACAAAATGAATTACACACATTTTTGAAAACCGAAGACTTTCTGTGGGCGGTTCGCTGCCATTTGCATTTTATTGCAGGCCGCAGCGAAGACCGCTTGAGTTTTGACCGGCAAATGGAAATCGCGCAGCGCCTCCATTACAAAGCCCATGGCGGCTTGCAGGCTGTTGAGCGCTTTATGAGGCATTATTTTTTGATTGCCAAAGACGTAGGCGATCTTACGCGCATCTTTTGCGCCAGTTTGGAGCAGAAGCACTTAAAAGATGTGCAGGGCATTTCGCGCATCTTCACGAAATTTCTTCCTCGCCGCGGTAAGGCAAAATCATTGCCGACAGGATTTAAACTTGAAAGCGGCCGAATTGATGTGGCTGATGACAGCACGTTTTCGGTTGATCCCATTAACATGCTGCGCATCTTCAAGATTGTTTCTGAGACTCTGTTGGAAATCCACCCCGACGCTTTGAAATTAATGCGCAAATCCTTCCGTTTGATTGATGACAAATTGCGCACAAGCATTGAAGCCAATGCCATCTTTTTGAATATTCTGTGCGGGTCTGAAAAACCAGAGGCGATTTTACGTTTGATGAATGAGGCCGGAGTTCTGGCTCGGTTTATTCCTGAGTTTGGCAAAGTCGTCGCCATGATGCAGTTTAATATGTATCATCACTATACGGTTGATGAACATTTAATCCGCGCAGTCGGTGTTTTGACCAGCATTGAAGATAGTACGCTGGCCAAAGAACACCCTTTGGCCGCAGAACTATTCCCCAGCCTGAAGGCGCGCCGGGCACTCTATGTTGCAACGCTGTTGCACGACATTGCCAAGGGCCGACATGAAGATCATTCGGTTGCCGGTGAGCGTATCGCTCTTGAACTCTGTCCGAGGCTTGGTCTTTCTGCAGATGAAACTGATCTTGTGGCCTGGCTCATTCGCCATCATTTGCTGATGAGTGAAACATCGCAGATGCGCGACTTGAACGATTTCAAAACCATACTGGATTTTGTAAAAATAGTGCAATCGCCCGAGCGATTGAAGTTGCTTGTAATACTCACGGTGGCCGATATTCGGGCCGTGGGCCCGGGTGTTTGGAATGGCTGGAAAGGCCAGCTGCTGCGCACACTTTACTTTGAGACAGAGCCACTGCTCGCAGGAGACCATGCCGCGACCTCACGCAAAGAGCGTGTGTTGGAAGCACAAGCAAACTTCTTCCAAAAACTTGCCATCAAAGATGAAGTGGAGAAGCAAAAACTCGCGACGCGTCACTATGATGCTTATTGGTTGGGCGTTTCCACCGTCCGCCAGCTTCGCCATCAATTATTAATGGAACGCTGGACAAAAGGCGAAGTGGCAGCGGACGTGTCTACAGACGCGTTTGCCGGCATTACTGAAATAACTGTTTTTGCGCCCGATCATCCGCGTTTACTGGCTATGTTAACCGGCGCCTGTGCGGCGGCGGGCGGCAATATTATTGGCGCCCATATTTTTACCACAACCGACGGCATGGCCTTGGATACGATATTATTAACGCGTGAATTTAAGTCTGACGACGATGAAAATCGCCGTGCCGCCCGCATATGCGAATCCATTAAGCGCGTTGTACATGGGCACGTGCGCTTGCGTGAAGAACTGTCCCGCGTGCAGCAAATCGCCGACCGCGCCAAGGCCTTTACGGTGGTTCCGCGCGTGCTTGTTGATAATGCCTCGTCCAATAAAAACACTGTGCTTGAGGTGAGTGGCTTAGACCGCGTAGGTTTACTCCACGCTGTCACTGAAGGGCTTTATCACCTCAACCTCAACATTGTTTCAGCTCATATCACCACCTTCGGCGAAAAGGCGGTTGATGTGTTTTATGTGACAGATCTGACAGGGGCGAAGATCATTAGCGAAAGCCGTATTGGGCAAATTGAGAAATCATTGTTATCGGTTTTTGCTCCTGCCATTGAAACGGTGTGAATTGGTTAATTATTGCTTGGGTAAGCTATAAGCATGTCTGTCATTCGCTCCGCCACAAAAGTTGGTGGGTTCACCTCTATTAGCCGCATTCTTGGCTTCATCCGCGACCAGTTGATTGCTTTCACGTTGGGCACAGGCGATGTGGCTGATGCCTTCTTTGTGGCGCAACGTTTCCCCAACCTGTTTCGCACTCTATTTGCGGAAGGAGCTTTCAACTCCGCCTTTGTGCCCATCTTTGCAGGCAAAGTTGAGGCTGAAGGCCTGCCCGCTGCACGCCAAATGGCCAGCGATGTCTATGCTGCAATGTTGGCATGGATGGTGCTTTTCTGTTCGCTCTGCATGGCTTTTATGCCGTGGTTGATTTATCTCTTTGCGTGGGGCTTTCATGGTTCCCCTGATAAGATGGTCCTGGTGGTGGGCCTCACCCAGCTGTGCTTCCCTTATTTACTATTCATGACATTAACCGCCTTGCAAGGCGGCGTGCTGAACAGTTTGCACCGTTTCACAGCGGCAGCTGCAGCTCCCATCCTGCTTAACATCATTTTGATCCTGTCTAACGCTGTTGCCTGGATAATTGGGTCGGGTAATTCAGCCCTAACGGGATACATCTTTGCAGGCGGTGTAACGCTGTCCGGCCTTGCGCAATATGCTTTGCTGGCGGTGGCCTGCAAACGTGCGGGCGTACCTCTATGGCCGAAACGACCACGTCTCACCCCTGAGGTTAAACAAGTGATTGCTCGTTCATTGCCGGGGACAGTTTCGGGCGGTGTCATGCAAATCAACCTGCTGATCGCTACATCGTTGGCTTCCGCCATCCCTCATGCCAATTCATATCTTTATTACGCTGACCGCCTTTATCAACTGCCGCTTGGCGTCATTGGCGTGGCCATAGGCGTTGTACTGCTGCCCACACTTTCACGCCGCTTGCGGGCCGGAGACGAAAAAGGCGCGCTGAACACCAAAAATCGTGCGTTGGAATTTTCGCTCTTTCTTACATTGCCTGCCGCCGCCGCATTAATTGTGATCGCTGCACCGATTTTGCGTACGGTATTTGAGCACGGTGCATTCAAAGCCATGGACACTTTGGCTGTAGCGCCAACGGTTGCCGCTTTCGCAATAGGCCTTCCCGCTTATTCGTTAACCAAAGTTTTTCAGCCAGGTTTTTACGCGCGCGGCGATACCAAAACACCGATGAAATTTGCCTTGTATTCGGTTGCTGTGAACATTGTTGGCAGCATCGGGCTTTCCTACATGTTTGGCCATGTTGGAATTGCTCTGGCCACATCACTCGCCGCTTGGACAAATGCTGCTCAACTCTATTTCCGCTTACGTAAATTAGGCCATTTTGAATTTGATCAAAGTTCCAGCACACGCATTCCACTGATGATCCATTCAACCCTGATCATGGCCGCAAGCCTGTTTATTGCCTGGACCTTGATGGAAGGCTGGTTCGCCGTGGGCGTAAGTGCGCGAACGACTGTGCCCGCCTTGGCGCTGCTCGTAGCCATTGGCCTTGCCTCCTATTTCATCGCATCACAACTTACTGGAGCCTGGCGAATTTCTGAGCTAAAGGCCGCGCTGAAAAGGAACTAATCGATGACAAGTTTCACCCCGCGCGTGCTCTCAGGCATGCAGCCCACTGGCAATTTGCACCTCGGCAATTATCTCGGTGCCATGGTGAATTGGGTGAAGATGCAAGATACCCATGAAACGCTTTATTGTGTGGTGGATATGCACGCCATCACGCAACCTGTGTCAGTTTGGGGCGGGCCTGCGGCACTGCGTAAGTCCACGCTGGAGGTAGCCGCCGCATACATAGCCGCTGGCATTGATCCACAGAAATCCATCCTTTTTAATCAATCGCGCGTGGCTGAACATGCAGAACTGGCATGGATATTCAACTGCATCGCAAGGCTTGGTTGGTTGAACCGCATGACGCAGTTTAAAGAAAAAGCCGGTAAAGACCGCGAGAACGCTTCGGTTGGCCTCTATGCCTATCCCGTTTTGATGGCGGCTGACATTTTAATTTACCGCGCTACCCATGTGCCAGTCGGTGAAGACCAAAAGCAACACTTGGAACTGTGCCGCGACATTGCGACGAAATTCAACAATGACTTCGGCGTGGACTTTTTTCCACTGACCGAGCCGGTGATTATGGGGCCAGCCACCCGTGTGATGAGCCTTCGTGACGGCACCAAGAAAATGTCGAAATCCGATCCATCGGATCTCTCGCGCATCAACCTAACAGACAGTGCTGACGACATTGCAAAGAAAATCCGCAAAGCGAAAACCGATGCAGATGGCCTGCCTTCTGAAAAGCCTGGCCTCGCGGGCAGGCCGGAAGCTGAAAATTTAGTTGGCATTTATGCGGCACTTGCTGATAGCGGCATTGAAGCGGTATTGACGGAATTCGGCGGGGGTCCATTCTCCACTTTTAAGAATGCCTTAGCTGATCTGGCGGTAACCAAATTGGCACCGATCAACACCAAGATGAAGCAACTGTTGGACGACAGGGGATATGTTGAGCAGGTACTGACCGACGGTGCCACACGCGCTTCAGCCATTGCTGCTCCAATTATGAAAGATGTGAAAAAGCTCGTTGGCTTTGTCTAAGCTATTGCCACTTTAAAACCTGTTAGAATGAGACTATATTATATCCGACAAGGATAATCAGCTATGTTCATTCAAACCGAAGCCACGCCAAACCCAACCACTTTAAAGTTCATTCCCGGCAAGCCCGTTTTGCCGGGTTCCACGCGTGAATATCGCAAAGCCGCGGATGCGCTAGAAAGCCCTTTGGCTGAAAAACTTTTCGCGGTGAACGGCGTTTCCGGCGTATTCCTCGGCCATGATTTCATCACCGTCACCAAAGGCTCAGGCGAATGGCAACATTTAAAGCCAGCGATCTTGGGCACGATTATGGACCACTATGTTTCGGGCACTCCCATGTTGATGGGTGAAGCTCCAGTTGAACCAGAAGGCGAAGAATTTTTTGCCGTTGAACATGGCGAAATCGTTAAGACGATTAAGGATTTGCTGGATAGCCGCGTGCGTCCCGCCGTGGCCCAGGATGGTGGGGATATAACCTTCAAAGGCTTTAAAGAAGGCATTGTCTATCTGAACATGAAGGGTTCGTGCGCGGGTTGCCCCTCAAGCACCGCCACGCTGAAGCACGGTATAGAAAACCTGCTCAAACATTTCGTGCCGGAAGTAAGCGAAGTTCGCGCCGTTTAATTTTACTCAACTTCCGCTTAACCCCAAATGGTCATTGTTGGATTAATTCCGACGATCCATAGGACTTACAACTATTTCTGACACACTCCACAATAGAAACTCGATCTTCCCGAATGCACCATGCGCTTAATAGGCGTTCCGCAATCTGTGCAGAGCTTACCCTCACGGTCATAAACTGCAAAACGCTGTTGGTAAGACCCCTGCTCACCATTGGTACTCTGAAAATCTTGCAGGGTTGAACCCCCCGCCAAAATAGCCTCGTTCAAAATATCCCGGATATGACGTACCATTTCGTCTAGCTTTTCACGTTTTACCTTTCCTGCTTTACGCTTGGGTGAAAGCCTGGTGCGAAATAGAACTTCACACGCATAAATGTTCCCCAAGCCCGCAATGATGCGTTGATCCAGAAGCGCTGCTTTCATTGGAGCGGCTTTGCCCTTAAATTTCTGCATCAGATAATGGGCGGAAAGTTCATTGCCCAAAGGTTCAACACCAATTGTTTTAAGTAGTCTGTGCCCGTCTAATGCAGTTGTTTCGACAACATCCATCATGCCAAATCGGCGCGGGTCGGAATAAACCAGACGCACACCTCCTTCGAGATGCAAAACCACGTGGTCATGCGGACCGTCAGCGCCTTGGTCAGCGCCAGCCTCGAAATAGAATTCACCTAAATTGGCAATACCTTTGGGCGAAAGCACTGTGAAGCGTCCGGTCATGCCCAGATGCACGATCAGACTAAAGCCATTATCCAA
>JAYVCU010000164.1:0-25179 GCA_043749835.1 Hyphomicrobiales bacterium | reverse complement strand
GTAACACGCAAAGCCTTTCTGGTGAGGTGAAGCGCGCGGTCGCTCGGCGTGGGGCAACCAATGCGCTGATGACAGCGCCAAATGATTACCGCCTGCGCCAAGAATTACATTTCGTTGAACAACTGACAGACGACCGCTTTTTGTGCAGCGAAGCAGAATTCGCAATTTACGCCAACGCCGGTAAATCGTTACGCATGGAATTTTTTTACCGTGAGATGCGCCGCAAGTCAGGGTTGTTGATGGAGGGCGATGATCCTATCGGCGGGCGTTGGAATTTCGATTCCGAGAACCGTAAACCCGCAAAAGGTCAACGTAATTTTCCAAAACCGCCGCGTTTTGAACCGGATGCCATAACTCGGGAGGTGATCGAGCTGGTAAAGCACCACTTTGCCGATCACTATGGCTTGGCAGAGCCTTTTTGGTTTGGCGTAACGCGCCACCAGGCGGTTGCCGCCTTTCACCATTTCCTGAAGCACGGACTGCCCAGTTTTGGTGCCACCCAGGATGCGATGTTGCAAGGCCACAATTTCCTGAACCATAGTGTGATCTCGCTCTATCTTAACTTTGGCCTGCTTAATGCCCGCGAAATCTGCCGCGCAGTGCAAGCAGCTTACCAATCCGGTGAAGCACCACTTGAAGCTGTTGAAGGTTTTATTCGCCAAATTCTAGGTTGGCGCGAATATGTACGCGGCATTTATTGGTTGAAAATGCCGGGTTATTTGGAAAGCAACACGCTTGCTGCCATGCGGCCCATCCCAGACTTTTACTGGACGCATGACACAGACATGAATTGCATGGCCCACGTGTTTCGCCAAACCCATGACGAGGCCTATGCGCACCATATTCAGCGCTTGATGATCACTGGTAATTTCGCCTTGCTTGCTGGCATCAACCCCGCGCAAGTGCATGATTGGTATCACGCTGTTTATATCGATGCGTTGGAATGGGTGGAAGCACCTAATACCATAGGCATGGCGCTGCATGCCGATGGTGGCCTTATGGGTTCTAAACCCTACGCGGCCTCGGCCAACTATATTAATAAAATGTCTGATTATTGCAGCTCCTGCCGCTATGATCCTAAGCAGCGGATCGGGCCAGATGCGTGCCCATTCAACGCGCTCTACTGGAATTTTATCGCAACCCACCGTGAAGCTTTCGCCAGAAATCCACGTATGAGCCAGGCTGCCAATAACTATCAAAAAATGAGCGCTGAAAATAAATCTGCTATCAAACTTCAAGCCAATAGATTTTTGGCCGGACTGAAAGCGTATTAGGTTTGAAATAAAAGCCCCGTTGACGAGCGGGGCTTTGCCGGTTGTAAAGTTACTTCGCTGCCAACTTCGCTGCGATCTTGGCCACGTGAGCACCTTGAAAATGCGCACCTTCCAATTCATGCTTGGCTGGCATGCGGCTGCCGTCGCCGCCCGTAGTGGTGGAGGCGCCATAAGGTGAGCCGCCACGAATTTCATCATGGCCCATTTGGCCCGTGAATGAATAGGGCAGGCCGACAATCACCATGCCCTGGTGAAGCAATGAAGTGTGGAAAGACAGAATTGTTGATTCTTGGCCGCCATGTTGGTTGGCAGCTCCAGACATTACTGAACCAACTTTGCCGATCAGCGCGCCTTTTTGCCAAAGCCCACCGGTTTGATCGATAAAATTCTTCATTTGGCCTGCCATCATGCCATAGCGTGTTGGCGTTGCGAAAATGATGGCATCGTAATTCGCCAGATCATCTACGACCGCCACTGGGGCTTTTTGATCCATTTTATAATGATAGGCCTTTTGAATATCTTCAGGCACCGTTTCGGCAACGCGCTTCACGTCAACTGTCGCGCCAGCCGATTTTGCACCTTCAGCAGCGGCATTGGCCATCGCTTCCATGTGGCCCCAGCTTGAATAATAAATAACAAGAACTTTTGTCATATATTTCTTCCTAGATTGTTGCAGTTTCCAATAACGCTTTGAGGTCAATGCGGGCGTTTGACATGGCAAGCTTACCATCGGGTCCGCGCGGCCAATCGACTTTGTCACGGTCCCAATAAAGCTCCACGCCATTTTCATCAGGGTCACGCAGATAAAGTGCGTCCGAAACACCGTGATTTGCAGCACCGTCCAGTTCACGCCCGCTTTGCACCACCCGTTTGAACGCATTGGCCAGATCGACGCGGGTCGGATAAAGAATTGCGGTGTGATAAAGCCCAGTAGTGCCTGGGGGCGGGGGAGAACCGCCCTTGCTTTCCCACGTGTTCAAACCAATGTGGTGATGATAGCCACCTGCTGAAATAAAAGCAGCATCGGCACCATACATTTGCTGCAACTCAAAACCCAACACGCCGCAATAAAAATCCAGCGCGCGTTGTAAGTCAGCGACCTTTAAATGCACATGACCAATGTGCGTCCCGGCGGGGATGATAAACGACTGCTTCGTCATAATGTAACCTCTTATGTTACCAAATAATGCGGCACTCTAAAGATTACAAGGGGCATATTGAAAAAAGTGCATGCCGCTGTGTTGGCAATGGGCAAGCCTGCAAAACTGCGGCATGATAGCCGGATGATATTCAAAGCTCCGCCCAATCTGACCATTGTTAATCACCCGCTGGTTTTGCACAAACTAACATTGATGCGTGACAAAAACACGCCCACAGCGGTGTTTCGCCAACTGCTGCGTGAAATCAGTTTGTTGCTGGCTTATGAAGTGTGCCGCGACTTGCCGATGACCACGAGGCACATCGAAACACCTGTGGCACCCATGGATGCGCCAATTATTATGGGCAAAAAGCTAGTGATCGTATCTATCCTTCGCGCTGGCAACGGCCTTCTCGAAGGCATGTTGGATTTGCTTCCCTCGGCACGCGTGGGCCATATTGGCTTGTACCGTGACCCTAAAACGCTGCAACCCGTGGAGTATTACTTTAAAGTGCCGGTGGATATTGCACATCGGCTTACCATTGTGGTGGACCCCATGCTGGCCACCGGAAATTCGATTTCCACTGCTGTTGAACGCCTGAAGGCAAAAGGTGCCAAGGATTTAAGGCTTTGTACATTGCTTTCGGCACCGGAGGGGATTGACCGCTTTCACGAAGCCCACCCCGACGTGCCGATTTTCACCGCCGCTGTTGACGAAAAGCTGGACGAACATGGCTATATCGTGCCCGGTCTTGGCGATGCTGGTGACCGGATGTTTGGTACGAAATAACCCCTCGTTAAGCATCTCAGGGAATTACCGCCGCGTTAAAACGTTGCGCAAGGTTTTAACCGCTAGTTTGCGGTCACATGAATTCGCCCCTCACACAATCTAGCGTAATATTCCCTCGTGCTGATGGCTCGCCGCGCCGCGTGCTCTATGCTGAAGATCAGGTCACATCACGCGTTGTCACCAAAGCCATGCTTGAACGTATGGGTTTTAAAGTGGATGCGGTGGAAGATGGTGAGTTGGCTTTACAGCGTGCCCGCAATGATAATTATGATGTAATCCTGCTGGACATTGAAATGCCCGTGATGGACGGTGTTACGGCAGCGCGGTCTATTCGCGCTGAATTGGCGCATTGTTCGGACACGCCGATTTTGGCTTTGTCAGCATTCCTTGCCGATTCAACCGAACACACCAAGTGGCGTGATGCCTTTGATAGTGCCGTGCCCAAACCTGCCAACACCAATGAACTGTTATTGGCGATGCAGTCAGCTGTGAAGGTTAAAGATGAACGCATGAATCGGCTTCCGGCTTTACCATCTAAAGAAGAATTAGTGGATGCACTGAAGGCGGTGTTTCCTGCCGGTGTTTGGAAGAAGATCAAGGCCTCGGCGGCTGATGAGATGCATCACTTGATTAATGTGATGAATGCCGGTCAAGAAGCCAAAGATGTAATTATGGTTGCACACGTGGCCAAGAAACTTGAGCGCTTGGCTTCCAGCTTTGGCGCGGCACAAGTGATTGCGTGTGCAGCTGCGCAGAATCTGGTGGCACTGCGGCAAGCCGTTTCAAACTGGACGACGGCTTAGATTAAGTCGTCGGTTGATCGCGCGTTTCTAACGCCTTCAAAACTTTCAACTCTTCCAAAAGCTCTGGGCTCATCGAAGTTGGCAACCGGAATTGGCGATATTGGCCGGTGTTCCGAGGTTTTTTCAAGTCTGGCATTCCTTGGCATAGTTATTAAAGCGTTGAACTTAAAGATAGCCTAACCGTGTATGGGTGAATGACACCGGAGCACGGTGTTCACCTCGTATTCATGTACCAGAATGGCAATACGGCGAATTAAATATCCCTTGCGTCGAAAAGTCTGCAATCACGCTGAATTGAATGGTCAGCCATGGAATAAGTCTTAGGGTTTGGGTGTAAGTCGATTGGCGGCAGTTTGACTTCAATAAGTTCAATCAGGAGAGCCATAATGTTTTCAAAGTTGCAGTTTGGGTTAATGGCGGGCGTTTTGGCCTTGTCAGTGGGAACGGGCGTAGCGCTGGCCGCGATGAGTGCTGATGATGCCATTAAGGCGCGCAAGGCTTGTATGAAAATGGGCCATGGCGGTGTAATGGGAATTGCGGTTCCTATAATGAAAGGCGAGAAGCCTTTTGACGCTGCAGCGCTGAAAGTCGCCTATGATACAGAAGATGCTGCCTGTAAGGATTGGGCCATGTGGTGGGCTCCTGAGCTTCTTAAGGGAGAAAAAGAAACAACCCATGCCAAAGCCGAAATTGGCACTGATGCGAAGGGCTTTGAAGCTGGCGGTGGGGCTTGGTACAAGGCTGCACAAACTGTGCGTGGGGCCAAGGATGAAGCCAGTTTTAAGGCGGCGTTTCCCGCGCTGGGCAAATCGTGCCAAGGCTGTCACGAAAAGTTCCGCACAGCCGTGGAATAATATGTGCGTATGACAAGATTTCTCCAAGCCCTATGTGCCATGGCACTTTTGGGGCTTGGTGTGTTTTGGGCGATCACAACACCGACTGAAGTGACTTCGCGCATCTTGCCTGAGCATGTGGCAAATCTCGAAAATGGCAAGCTGCTGTTTAATGCGGGTGGCTGCATTTCATGTCATGCTTCGGGGCCTGATTTAAAAGACGTTGCGGCAGACGCGCCCGCGGGTGGCAAACCGTTGAAAACCCAAATAGGTACACTTTATCCACCCAATCTTACGCCAGATCCTGAAACTGGGCTTGGCAACTGGAAGCTGAATGCTTTTCTGGCCGCCATGCAGCAAGGCCTGCATTCCGATGGGAGCAATCTAATTCCGGCATTTCCTTATGGCTCCTATCAATCAATGAAATTTGAAGACGTGGCCGATCTGTTTGCTTATTTACAATCCTTGCCCGCTGTTAAAAACCAAACGCCAGCGCATGACGTTATTGGGCTGGCCATGGTTCGGCGCGGGCTGACCTTTTGGAAATGGATGGCATTTGCGCAAGCGGTGTGGAAGCCTAACTCCGCACAAAGCGAAACTTGGAATCGCGGCGCCTATCTGGTGAATGGCCCCGGCCATTGCCAGGAATGCCATACCCCGCGCAATCTGTTCATGGCACTTGATACCTCTCGCGCCTTTATGGGCGGCCCGCATCCAGAAGGCAAAGGCAAGGTGCCTTCGCTGCATGGCCTTATAGAACGGGCCCGCTATAAAAATGCCGCTGATCTGGTTTTAGCTTTTCAGAACGGTGAAGCTCTCGGATACGAACACATCGCCAGCGGCGGCATGGGCGAGGTGCAGCGGAATTTATCGAAACTGCCGGAAGCGGATTTGCAGGCGATTGCGGAGTTTGTGTTGAGCTTGAAGTAGCTTTTAAACGCAGGATAATTCTGTTTTACTTTGTATGATTGTCAAAAGCCGTAACCTAAATTGCGAGCTTGAATAATCAGCTTGTTGCGGACTTCCTCTGATCCAAGTGACTCGAGAAGAAATTCAAGTTTTGCGCCTTCTATTCCACAGTAATTGAGAATACCCTGTTGCAGGGAAATCCGCATTGCGCGGTCATACTCACGCTTGGCGTATCCATCAGCGGTTCCAGAGCCAACCGCGAGAAAGGCGGCCTTTTTGTGCGTAAGCTTTTGCGCTCCATAGGCCCAGCCATTGTTCCATACCCGGTCAATCCAACCTTTGCTCATGGCTGGAAGTGACCACCACCAAACCGGAAAAATAACAGCAATGCCATCATGGCTATTGACGCGCTTCTGCTCCCTCAATACTTCATTGCTATAAGTCTTATTTGGGTTAGACCAGTCTGGTTCGTCCTTTATCGACATGCGCGGGTCAAAACCTTCGCGGTAAAGATCGGCAACCTCAAACGTGTGTCCAGCTTCGGTCAATCCACGCGTAAAACTATCAAGTATCGCGCCACAGAAAGAGTCTCGGCGGGGGTGATCAAAGACTACAAGAATGCGCATAGCATGTTCCTCGCTGGCAGAGGCAAAGTAGTTCACTCGAACAAATGTTAACAGACTTTTAGCTCGCCCGATAGCGGATTTGAAAGTGATCGCAGAGTATGTGTTGAGTTTGAAGTAGGCAACGGTGGGATTGAATGTTTGTGGGAAATAGACTATATCCCACTTCATTACTTTTCCACAGGGCCACTATGGCTGATTCAGAAAGCATTACAGTTCGTCTTGACTCGAAAGGTCGTATCTCACTTGGTACATTAGCAGAGGGCGTTTCAAGTTTTCGTGCTCATCTTGAAGCAGGCGGAAAAATCGTGCTCGAACCTTTTGTTGAAATTCCGGCTCGCGAAGTTTGGCTGTATAAAAATCCTACGACAATGAAAAAAGTAAAGCGCGGCATAGCAGATGCAGAAGCTGGACGATTGCATGATTTGGGAGATTTCACACAGTTTGCCGAAGATTGAGAAAAATGCCCTTTGCACTGCTGTTCTCAATGTAAGGCAAGGACGATTTTGATCAACTCAAAAGAAATGCGGCCCTAGCTAAACGCTTCAAGGCCGTAAGCGCCGCACTGGGAAAACTGCAGATCAATCCGCGGCATCCAAGTTTGAAAACGCATAAATACCTAACGATGAAGGGGCCTCATGGGGCGGACGCATTTGAAGCCTTTGCCGAGAACAATACACCGGGCGCTTATAGAATTTTCTGGTCTTACTGCCCAGGGAAAGATGTGATCACCATCATTGCGATCACGCCGCATCCATGAGCATCTAAAAAGGAAACCAGCAGTTGGTTCCGAAATGGAAGTTTACATTGCTCAACAAAAAACGCGGCACATTTCTGCGCCGCGTTTCAAATTCATCCGTATACAGATAATTATGCGTCGCTGGCTTCCAGGGCGGCGGCGGTTGCACCATCACCCCTGCTCAAATCTTCGCCCGTTGCCTGATCCACAGCCTTCATCGAAAGCTTGATCTTGCCACGGTTATCAAAGCCCATGACTTTTACTTTCACAGCGTCGCCCTCTTTCACCACGTCAGACGTTTTCTGCACGCGTTGCCCTGAAAGTTCACTGATGTGCACAAGGCCGTCCTTTGAGCCAAAGAAATTGACGAAAGCCCCAAATTCCATAACCTTGACGATCTTGCCATCATAAATCACACCCATTTCTGGTTCCGATACGATTGACTTGATCCACTTCATAGCGGCGGTGATCGCTTCACCCGAAGACGAAGCCACCTTGATAGTGCCGTCGTCTTGAATGTCGATCTTTGCGCCGGTCTTTTCCACGATTTCGCGGATGACTTTGCCGCCGGTGCCGATTACTTCACGGATTTTGTCTGTGGGGATTTTGATGGTTTCAATGCGCGGTGCATGCTCGCCCAAACCGGGACGGGCCTTTTCCAACGCCTCTGCCATCTTTTCCAAAATGTGCAAACGGCCATCCTTGGCTTGCCACAAAGCAACCTTCATGATTTCTTCGGTGATGCCGGTGATCTTGATGTCCATTTGCAACGATGTCACGCCATTGGCCGTGCCTGCCACTTTGAAATCCATATCACCCAAATGATCTTCATCACCCAGAATGTCGGAGAGAACTGCAAAGCGCTCCCCTTCCTTGATCAGACCCATGGCGATACCTGCCACAGGGGCCTTTAATGGAACGCCAGCGTCCATCAATGCAAGCGATGCACCGCAAACGGAAGCCATCGACGATGAACCGTTAGACTCAGTGATCTCAGACACAACGCGGATGGTGTATGGGAACTCCGACTTGTCTGGCAGCATTGGATGGATGGCGCGCCAAGCGAGTTTGCCATGGCCGATTTCGCGGCGGCCTGTGGCCCCCATGCGGCCCACTTCACCAACCGAGAAGGGAGGGAAGTTATAGTGCAGCATGAAGGTTTCTTTATACATGCCGTCGAGCGAGTCGACATATTGCTCATCTTCGCCGGTGCCCAGTGTGGTAACAACCAGGGCCTGCGTTTCACCACGGGTGAACAGCGCAGAGCCGTGGGTACGTGGCAGAACTGAAGCTTCGGCAACGATCATACGCACAGTCTTGGTGTCACGGCCATCGATGCGAAGGCCCGTATCCAAGATATTATTGCGGACGATGTCTTTTTCCAAATGCTTGAAGGCTTCGCCAACTTTTTGCTCACTTGGGGCAGCCGGGTCTTCCTTTTTCACCAAAGCGGCCTTCACAGCATCCTTGACATTGGCAACCGCGTTTTGGCGATCTTCTTTTTTGGCGATGGCGTAAGCTGCGCGGAGTTCATTTTCCGCATGCTTCTTTACGGCCGTGAAGAGTTTTTCTTCATCTGGCGGATTAAACTCACGTGGTGCACGCGATGAACGCTCAGCCAAACGGATGATCGCATCAATCACGGGCTGGAAGCCTTTGTGGCCGAAGCTGACAGCCCCTAGCATCACTTCTTCCGAAAGTTCTTTAGCTTCCGATTCCACCATCAACACGGCGTCATTGGTGCCAGCGACGATGAGATCCAAAGTGGATTCTTTCATCTGATCTTTGGTGGGGTTCAACACATATTCACCAGCAATCAAGCCAACGCGTGATGCCCCAACCGGGCCCATGAAGGGAATGCCGGAAAGGGTGAGTGCTGCAGAAGCAGCTACCAAGGCCACGACGTCTGAATCGTTTTCAAGATCGTAAGATAAAGTCGTCACGATCACTTGGGTTTCAACGCGGAAACCTTCGGGGAACAGTGGACGGATGGGGCGATCAATCAGGCGCGAAACCAAGGTTTCTTTTTCTGACGGGCGGCCTTCACGCTTGAAATAACCGCCGGGAATTTTGCCCGCAGCATAAGTTTTTTCTTGGTAGTTTACCGTGAGTGGGAAAAAGTCGATGCCAGGCTTTTCAGCACGGGCGGCAACGGCAGTGGCCATCACCGTGGTTTCACCGTAGGTTGCTAATACTGCGCCATCAGCTTGACGGGCCATGCGGCCGGTTTCAAGGCGGAGCGTTTTACCGCCCCATTGGATTTCTTCAACATCAATGTTGAACATGTTTTTAGTTCCTTTCTTGTGCGAATTCTGATCGGAAAAGTCTTGAACTTTTCCGGAAAACGCACTGTTGTCCTGCGCCGCCGCTTGTGTCACCGAAACTTTTGGGCAGCATCCCCTTTGGACGAGATAGTCACAGCCCTATTGCTGAAACCTCTGTTGGGGACGCAGGTGGCAATCCGGTGTCCACCTGCTCGTATCATATTCCCCCTCCCCCTTGCGGGGAGGGTCGGGGTGGGGGTCGCTCAAAACTTTCCGGTTTGCTTTTGTCAGCCAAGCTGAAAATTCGGAGCGACCCCCACATTTAATCCCACCCCACAAGGGGGAGGGAAATTATCGTTAACGACGGATATCCAAACGCTTGATGAGGGTCGTATAACGGCTCTCATCTTTGCCTTTGACATAGTCCAACAAGCTACGACGAGCGGCAACCATCTTCAGAAGGCCACGGCGTGAGTGATTGTCTTTCTTGTGCATTTTAAAATGATCGGTCAAATAGTTGATGCGTTCCGTGAGGATCGCCACCTGAACCTCAGGTGAGCCAGTGTCACCCACCTTAGTTGCATATTCTTTTACTAAAGCGAGCTTGCGCTCCGCAGTCATCGTCATTGGTTTTCTCCGGACATCAAAGGTTAAACAGTCTTTTGATTTTGAGTGACCCTTGGGAGACTTCGCCGATGCCGACGAGTTCTGTGCCATATCGCACTAAAACCGCCGCCTCGCTTATGGGGGCATTGGCCCCGCGCAGAAGAACCTTTTGGCCCTGCCTCAGTTTGGCGGCATCATTATCCAAAACGGCCAGTGCCGGGATGCCGTCCAGCACGGTCTCTAGTGGAAGTAAGGCCCCTTTCAGGGTCTCAGATGGGCCTCCTATACCTAATTCCTCGAGCTTTTCCAGCGAAATCATCTGGGTTTCGTTAAGGGCCCCAACGTAGGTGCGGCGCAGCGCCGATACGTGGCCGTAGCAACCCAATGCACGACCCATATCGCGGGCGAGCGAACGTATATAAGTGCCTTTGCCGCAGTTAATCTCAAAATCTGCTTTATCTTCTGTGGCCTCAAGCAGTTTGAGAGCTTCAACATGAACTTCCCGCTCCTGTATCTCAACAACTTCACCGGCCCGCGCAAGATCATAGGCGCGTTCACCGTCGATCTTAATGGCGGAGAAAGCGGGAGGGGCTTGCATGATGGTTCCGGTGAAACGGGGCAGTAAAGCTTCAATTTCTTTCCGCAAAGGACGATTGTCAGAGCGCTGGGTGATTTTGCCTTCCAGATCATCAGTGTTGGTTTCAGCACCCCAGGCGGCGGTAAAGCGGTAAGTCTTGCGCCCATCCATGGCCCATTGCACAGTTTTGGTAGCCTCGCCCAAGGCAATCGGCAGAAGGCCTGTCGCCAGCGGATCAAGTGTTCCGCCATGGCCGGCTTTTTCAGCATTAAACAGCCAACGCACTTTGCCAACGGCCTGCGTGGACGTCATGCCATAAGGCTTATCAAGGGCGATCCAGCCGCTGATTTTTAGTTTGGGCTTTTTCATTCCCAATTTTCTGGTCGTTCCCGTCGCTCATCAAAAACGCCGAGGATTTGAACATCTCCGTCAACGATTTTGTATGGCAAAAGGTAGTTCCTTCTTGCCACCTGGAGTACACGAACGTTGCCGATCTCATCAGCGCGACCAAGTTGCGGAAAATGCCTTAGCCGCTCAACCGCTTGGCGAATATCAGCAACTACGCGACTTGCCGCTTTTGGATTGCGCTCCAAGATATAATTCGCAATTTGGTTCAAATCTATAATGGCCGCTGGTCGCCATACGATTTTATTTATCATTATTCAAAATGATATCTGGCTGAGGAACGGGCAATGGGTTTTCTGTACCCCAAGACTCCATCCAAGCGACAACTTGCTCGTGCGAATGCGCCAAATCTGTTTCATCGGCGGCTTTCACGGCACCCACGATACGATTTGATAGCCAAGTCTTGTGACCGACATAATCTTCCAAGGCCTCCGTCAAAAGGAAGCCCTTTGAACGTTGAGTTTGCTTAGCCAAGGATTCTAGTTCTTTGGACAGTTTCTCCGGAATCCGCGCTGAAATCATGGTCTTGGTCATTAATGATCTCCATGTTTACATGTTATTACAATGTAGTATAGAGCTTGCCATATGATATGTAAAGCATAAAAGACTGCGATTTTATATTTTAAAATCCGCTACTTAAACATGCCAACTCCCAACAATGGCATCAGCGAGGATGCAAAGTTGGGATAGCGCAATTCCGTGTCATTGACGATAACCAGACCCTCGCCGGCTTTTGGATATGTGATAATCCAATTCAGTGTGTCGCCTTCGGTTTTTGCCAGCGCCCGCATGGTCTCCAATGCGGATTTTACTACAATGTAAGTCACGCGGTTGTCTGAAGATGCTGGCGGCGGAGTGATTGAGGTATCGGCAGGTTTATCAGGTGCAGCGGCGTTGGCCTCATCAGCTGGCGCACCTTGCTCTGCGGCGTCAGTTCCATCAACTGGTGCTACAGGTTCAGCTTTACTTTCCTCGTCCGCAGGTACGGATGGGGTAACAGCAACTGTATTTTCTGCAACGGCTGGAGCTGGTACGTTCTTCAACTCTTCCAGTAGAGCCAGTAATTTATCTATGCCCTTGAGCGATAATTTGCTCTCACCTTCATAAGGTAAACCATTCATCGCCCATGCCGGATAAAGCCGGACGAGGCCTGAGGATGTCACATCAATCTCAGAAGACTGGAAGCGCACGTCCTTTGATTCAATCGTTGGCTTCATGGCCATAAAGTAAGTCAACGCTGGCGCAGCAAGTGCAGCATAGTCATCCTTCGTGTTAATCACCACTCCCGCAAACAGTTTACGCAACAGACTTTCATTCAGATCGGAAATCCCAATATCATAACGCACCGTCCTGGGATTAAGCACGGCCATGGTTTTTTCTTGCAAGGCTGTGTCAAATTTATGCATTTCCCAGTTCAGGTTATCAATGGCTGTTGCGAAAAACAACCGGCCCTTATTGTCGCGAAACCCTTCAGTGCCGGTTTCTACCGTGTATTTTCCAATGTGCAGCGAAGGGTCATCTTTTTTAATCGGCAAATAAACTACACCATCAGCGCTGGATGAAAGCTTGAGTGATCCCATATTGAGCAGACCATCCAGCACATTTGACATTTTCAGCGATGTTTCTTCGCCGTTCGAGAGTGACTGCATTTTGCTTAACGCGGTGAGTGTGGCACCAATCGGAATATCTTTTCCGGTCACCGACACGGATCCGGCGTCGGCGTCCATTTCCTTCACGCCAGCAACGCCCTTATCGCGGATGCCTTTGCCATTCAGTGTAATGGCCACAGATCCCCAATTATCGGGGGTAACCTGAGTTAGATCGGCACTGCCCGATACAGCACCTATGGAAAGCCTGTCGGTTGATCCTTGCGCGGCCCCAATAGCCTCAACGCCTTCTGCTGAAAGTTTGATGGCCACTTTATCATAACTTTTGGCACGCAGAGACTCGGCGAATTGTAAAGCGCCACTGCCACCGCTTTGCTGCGTCATCGACAAAATGGCAAAACGCGCCAGCACGGCGTAAAGATCAACCGGCTCTGGCCCGCTGGCATCCAGTTCAATTTTTAAATTTTTGACGCTGATATTTTCAGGCGGAAAACCTTTTGATAAAACGTCGCTGGCTTGCAGCAGAAATTTGCTTTCTGTGGCACCCGCTTCTGCCTGCTTGGCCACATCAAGAGAGATTGAACCTAGCTGAATTTTCATGTCTTGGGCGCCCTTCGGCACAGCACTCACTTTGTCGAGTTTAAAAGACAGTTTGCCATAACTGCGGGTTTGCGCATTCCACAGGCCGTCAAATGTGGTACCACCGATCTTCAGTTGAATACCATTCAAAATATCCAAAGACTTGGGCAGCGTCAAATCAGTGACGTGATAGAGCTTATCGCCTACAGGTGTGAGCTTGAAGGACAATGAGCCCAGCGGAATAATGCCCATTAACATGGGTGAATCCAGTGTTGCTAAAAATCCATCTCCAGACGGCGTGATTTTCACATCGCGCGTAATAATCGGGCCAACCACGGTAATCGGCAGAGGCGTAGACAGTGCTGACAAAACGTCGGCTTTCACGTCGTCCGGCGTTTGCGCCGCAGCAAAACTAATTTGGGCTAACAAGGCACATGTTAGTGCAGCAATCACACGCATCGAAAACTCCTGTCGTTCAAGCTGCGCACACTAGAACCGGAGAACTACAACAGCAAGACGAAGAACCTATTCTTTCTTCAAATCCTGTTGCACTTCGGGCTTTTGCAGAAGTTCATCAATCTTGACGGCATAGTCCAAGGCCGTATCAATGCGAAAGCGAATGTCGGGCATGTATTTCATATCCAGCTTAGGTGCCAGAAGGCCGCGTATATATTTGCGGTTGCGATTTAGCGCGTCCAGCGCCTGCTGTTCTTTGCCGATCATAAGGCTACGCATATAGCATGTGGCAATTTTCAGATCGGGGGAAAGCTGCACTTCGGTGATGGTGGGAGCCAGCTTGTCTAACTCCGGGTCACTGGTTTCACCGCGTTGAATAACGCTGACCAAGGCATGGCGGATCAACTCTCCGGCACGGAGCATACGTTGCGATGGGGTGGATGCATGGGCCATTATTTGCTTTCGTTGTAGCGCTTCAACCGTTCGTCCAATGTGCCGGTGTGAAGTTCGATGAGGTGGTTGTCGTAGCTATAGAAATAGAGCGAATGCCCCTCACCTTCAACCCTTGGCCTTGGTGGTTTAATTTCGAGGTTAAGTTTGGCGATGGCGGCTTTGGCCTTATCTAGGCCCGCTTCATCAGTTTTAAAGGCGATGTGATTGTAAGTGCGTGAAGACAGGCTCTCGCCTTCCATGGCCACGATCCAGATTTCACCAACAGCAAAAAACTTTTCGCGCGAAAGGGAAAATTGTTTTTTTCCACTGTTATAGACTTCAAAGCCGCCGAGAACTTCGATGATGATACGACTTATCTTTTCGAGATCATGAGTAATGAAGGTGATGTGGCTAAGGCCTTCGATCATCTTCAAAAGTTTCACACCCTATCAAGCGGAATATGCGGCAAAGAAGGCAATTCAACCACAACTCGTTCACCAGGCGCTACGGAACCGGATACCTTAACAATGGCCATAATACCCGATTTACGAACGATTGAGCCATCCTGACTTTTAAACACCAGTTTTGACAATAGCCCTTGTTGAAACATCTCAATTTGCTGACAAGGATTGCGTAATCCAGTGATTTCAACGACCGCCCGTTCACCTATCATTAACAGTGTGCATCTGGGTAAAGACAATAGATCTAGGCCGCGCGTGATGATGTTTTCACCTAGCTCGCCAAAGCTTATCTTAAAATCAGTTAAATCCAACTCATCCAAAAGTTTAGCTTGAATGAGGTGGACCTGACGCAAGTTCGGCTGGGTTGGATCCACTGCAATTCGTGAAAGATGCTGAACTGTTTTGCCAGAATGGCAATCGCCTTCAACACCCAGCCCTTCAACGAGAAAAATTGAACTGCAAAGTTCTTTCGAAAAATGATGGCGCGCCGATTTTGATACGGAAACCACTTCCATTCGTTTACTCCAACGTCCGCGCCACCTTTTCAACACGGAAGCATTCAATCACATCACCAGCGCGCATGTCTTCGTATTTTTCAAACGCCATTCCACATTCTTGGCCGACGGGCACTTCTTTCACTTCGTCCTTGAAGCGTTTCAAAGTGGAAAGCGTGCCTTCGTGGATCACCACGTTGTCGCGGATCAGGCGCACTTTATTGCCGCGCTGAACGCTGCCGTCGGTGACCATACAGCCCGCAACTTTACCAACCTTGGTGATGTTGAACACTTCCAAAATCTTGGCGTTACCAATGAAGGTTTCGCGCATTTCTGGCGCCAGTTTACCAGCCATGGCGGCTTTGATGTCATCTACCAGATCGTAAATGATGTTGTAATAACGGATTTCAATTCCAGTTTGTTGAGCGGCATCGCGCGCCTGCACATTGGCACGCACATTGAAGCCCAAGACCACAGCGCCTGATGCACCGGCAAGCGAAACATCGCTCTCGGTGATTCCACCCACTGCATAATGCACAATGCGTGCCCTGATCTCAGCATTACCCAATTTTTCCAACGCTTGCACGATGGCTTCAGCAGAACCCTGCACGTCAGCCTTAACCAGAATCGGGAATTCCTTGCGGCCCGATTGGCCAATCTGCGTCATCATCTGTTCAAGTGACGAACGGCCTGACGATGTGCCGCGCTTTTCGCGTTTTTGACGCTCACGGAATTCAGTGATCTCACGCGCACGCGCTTCATCAGGCACCACGTCGAATCTATCGCCCGCTTCTGGTGCAGAATTCAAGCCCAGAACTTCAACCGGGAAGGATGGTGGGGCAGATTCGACGGGTTTGCCTTTGTCGTCCTGAAGGGCGCGGACCCGACCCCAAGCCGTACCAGCCACGAAAATATCGCCGTGCTTCAGCGTGCCGCGTTGCACCAGAACGGTGGCCACCGGCCCGCGGCCTTTATCAAGCTGCGCTTCCACCACAAGGCCGGAGGCCTCGCGATTTGGATTGGCGCGCAAATTAAGAACTTCGGCTTGCAACAAAATGGTATCGAGCAGCTTATCAAGGTTAGTGCCCTTGGTGGCAGAAACTTCCACATCAAGCGTGTCACCGCCCATGCTTTCAACAACCAACTCATGTTGTAACAAGTCCGTGCGCACACGCGTAGGGTTGGCACCCTGCTTATCCATCTTGTTGATGGCGATGATGATGGGAACACCAGCAGCCTTGGCATGATTGATGCTTTCAATGGTTTGCGGCATCACGCCGTCATCAGCTGCGACAACGAGAATGGCAATGTCAGTGGCCTTGGCACCACGCGCACGCATCGAGGTGAAGGCTTCATGACCCGGCGTGTCGATAAAAGTCACCAAACCATTAGCTGTTTTAACCTGATAGGCACCGATATGTTGCGTTATGCCACCAGCTTCACCAGAGACCACATTGGTCTTGCGGATTGCATCGAGCAGCGATGTCTTACCATGGTCAACGTGGCCCATGATGGTAACAACCGGTGGGCGCGATACCATGTTTTCTTCAGCGTCTGCGCCAGTATCCAGGCTATCGACAACGTCAGTTTCAGACACGCGCTTAACTTTATGGCCCATTTCTTCAGCAATGAGCTGGGCCGAATCAGCGTCGATCACGTCATTGATCGTATGCATCTGGCCCTGGCGCATAAGCATCTTGATGATGTCAACGGCACGCTCAGCCATGCGGTTAGAGAGTTCCTGAATCGTGATGGTTTCGGGGATGATGATTTCCCGCGTCATCTTTTCAGTAGGCTTGGTAAAGCCTTGTGCCTGCTTCTTTAAACGCTCGGTACGCCTCCGGAATGACGCGATGGAATGGCCGCGTGCATCTTCTTCGTTCAGAGCGTTTTCAACAGTCAGCCGACCACGGCGTTTATCAGCATCGACCTTGGTGCGCGCCGGGGCAGGAGCAGCAATAATGCGCTTGATGGTGCCGCCGCCGGGGCGCAGCATGCCACCCAATCTCGGCTTTGGCTTTTCATCTTCGGCATCATTGGTAAGACGGCTCGTGGTGGTTTTTGGGGCAAGCCTTTTGGCCGCTTCTTCGGCTTTACGTTTGCCATCATCTTCAGCGCGGTGGCGCGCATCATCTTCAGCTTTGCGCTTGGCGGCGGCTTCGCGCTCAACGCGGTCTATCTCGTCTTGGGATTTGCGGCGAACAGCATCGGCTTCTTGACGCTTACGCTCATCAGCTTCACGTACGCGCGAGTCAGCCAGTGCGCGTTCACGGGCATCGCGCTCATCAGCCGAGAGCGTGCGTAAAACCACACCGGGGCGCGGCGTTGGCGGGGCCACGGGGCGTTGTGCCACTGTGGCTGGCGAAGCCATTGGTTGAACAGTAACCTTAGCTTTATCATCACCTTGGGGGGTGGCTGGCTTGTCTTCGCCGAAACGCTTGCGTTTGGTTTCCACCAAAACCGTCTTGCTGCGGCCATGGGCGAAGCTTTGCTTCACACGGGATTGATCCGCAGTCGGGCGTTTCAGGCTGAGCGTGTGACCGCTTGGCTTGAGGCCGGATTTTTCGTCGCTATTACTTGTGTCGCTCATACGCTCTCGTTCAAACCTTTAATTTTCAAATTCTCGTATTGGGCGAAGCGCCGCACTAAATCCAGTAGATTTCGCGTTTGGCCGCCCTCTGCTAGCGCGGCATGTACCACATTTTCGCGGCCAAATGCCAAGTCCAATTCATTTGTTTCAAATAATTCAAGAATTGCGGTATTGGAGCCGCAAAGCCAATCAAGTTTCGCTGCCCCATCAGGTGAAGAACCCGCCACATGGATGAGTGCTGCCACCTTGCCTTGACGAAGCGCATCCTCCACTTTCGAATTGCCTGATGTGGCAAGCCCGGCTTTGCGGCACAAGGCGAGCGATTGCGTCATTTCCGCCCGCATGAGTTTACCAATCAAGTCTGGCAGACTTTCCGCAGCTTTGGCCTTATCGTCCAAGTTCTTGGCAAAAGCGTGACGCTTAACCGCCTCAGCCACCAAGACGCGGCTATTGGAAACCCAGCACCCCCGGCCCGGCAATTTGCGGCGCAAGTCCGGCACCACATCGCCATCCGGTGAAAGCCCAAAACGGATTAACTCCGCTTCAGGCTTTTGCTCACGTAAGACAATGCAGGTGCGTGTCGCCAAGGCTTGTTCGATTACACACCTCCGGCAACTTCGGCCTCGGAGGCGGCCTCAATGGGGGCTGGTGCTTCAATCCAACCCAGTTGCACGCGCGCGCGCATAATCATGTCTTGGGCTTCCGCTGTTGATACATCATGGCCAGCAAGGGCGCCAACATGCTTGGTGGTTTCGCCATTCTTGCGTTCGTTCCAGCCGATCAAATCATCGGTGGCACAATCGGCAAAATCTTCCAGAGACTTGATGTCTTTTTCGCCCAAAGCCACCAGCATGGCTGGCGTGAGGCCCTCAAAGACTTTCAGATCGTCGGTGATGCCAAGGGCTTTGCACTTATCGTCAATTTCTTTGGCTTCGCGCTCCAAATAAGCTTTGGCACGGGTTTGCAGTTCTTCGGCGGTGGCTTCGTCCAAACCGTCGATGGATGCAATTTCGTGTTGGTCGACCATGGCAACTTCCTCTACTTTATCAAAGCCCTCAGAGGCCAATAACTGCGCCAGTGTTTCGTCCACGTCCAGGGCCGCAACAAAGCGTGCGGTCCTCGTGGCGAATTCTTTTTGGCGGCGTTCAGACTCTTCTGCTTCTGTCATAATGTCGATATCCCAACCAGTGAGCTGCGAAGCCAAGCGCACATTCTGGCCGCGACGACCAATGGCCAGCGACAGCTGCTCATCCGGCACCACTACTTCAATGCGCTGGGCTTCCTCATCCAATACAACCTTGGCCACTTCGGCAGGAGCCAAAGCATTTACCACAAAAGTTGCCACATCGGGCGACCATTGGATGATGTCAATCTTTTCGCCTTGCAGTTCGTTCACCACGGCCTGCACGCGCGAACCGCGCATGCCCACGCAAGCACCCACTGGGTCAATCGAGCTATCTTTAGAGCGCACCGCAATTTTGGCGCGCGACGATGGATCACGCGCCACCGACACAACATCCACAATGCCATCATAGATTTCCGGCACTTCTTGACCAAATAATTTGGCCATGAATTGCGGATGCGTGCGGCTTAAGAAAATTTGGGGACCACGCTGTTCGCGGCGCACGTCATAGACATACGCTCTAATACGGTCGCCCTGGCGCGGTGTTTCACGCGGCAAGGTTTCATCGCGGCGGATGATGCCTTCGCCACGGCCCAGATCAACAATCACATTGCCATATTCAACGCGCTTGATGAGGCCGGAAACAATGTCGCCGATGCGGTCTTTATACTCGCCATACATACGCTCGCGTTCCGCATCGCGCACTTTTTGCACAATGGTTTGCTTGGCCGATTGCGCGGCGATCCGACCAAATTCGATGGGCGGCAGTGCTTCAGCGATATAATCACCAAGTTGGGCGGCTGGGTTTTTCTTCGACGCTTCAACTAAAGTAATCTGCTTGGCATCGTCTTCAATTTTTTCCACTACCATCAACAAACGGTTCAGCCGCGTTTCACCACTGCGTGGATCAATCTCAGCGCGGATTTCATTTTCCTGGCCATAGCGGGCCTTGGCGGCTTTGGTGATGGCTTCTTCCATCGCCTCCAGCACGACGGATTTGTCGATCGACTTTTCACGCGCCACGGCATCGGCAATCTGCAACAGCTCCAGGCGGTTGGCGGATACAGCAGAGTTAGCCATTATCATTTTCCTCTTCGAGTTTAATTTGGTCTTCGTCAATTTCAGCGCCGTCGCCGTATGTTTTTTCAGGCAGGCG
This sequence comes from Hyphomicrobiales bacterium, assembly GCA_043749835.1. Classification (GTDB taxonomy): domain Bacteria; phylum Pseudomonadota; class Alphaproteobacteria; order Rhizobiales; family Aestuariivirgaceae; genus Aestuariivirga. The sequence goes on along the minus strand of JAYVCU010000164.1, from coordinate 5,320 downwards.
CGCTTTGGCGGCTTCGATCAATTCATCAGTAAGTACTAAACTAGCATCGTTGATATCCGCAAATGGCAGACCGACGAGCAACGGCTCTTTGCCGCCTTCAGGGTTTTCAATATAAAGACGCACTTCACCATCATGAAAGCCTTCAAGCGTGCCACGAAATCGTTTGCGGCCCGCTTGCGGCACCGCCAGTTCAATCTTCACCTCATGGCCAGCCCAGGTTTCAAAATCTGTTGGGCGCACCAGTGGGCGGTCAATGCCCGGCGATGAAATTTCCAGATGATATTTCGCCGAAATAATATCGGCCACATCCAGCATCGGCGAAAAGCCACGCGAGAATTTTTCGCAATCATCAATAGTGAAGGTGCCGTCGGGCCGCTCAGCCATGATCTGCACGGTGGAGCCAAAGGTTTTAATGCGCACCAGCCGGAAGCCCATGTCTTTCAGCACAGGTTCGGCGAGCGCGGCAACGCGCGCGGCCGGGCCTTGCTCTCTGGCTATTCGTTGATCAGTTATCTCGTCCATATTACATACAAAAAAAGCGGGCCCCTCGCGGGACCCACCCCATCAGATCGGTGATGTGAGTGAATTCGTGGATGGGGTATAGGGGGTTTAAGGGGAAGGGGCAAGGTGGAAAATAAGGGTTGACTTTGTTCCTATTATAATCTATATATGCCTATTATAGGAGAAATTGAGATGATGTTGGTTTTGGGAAGTTTGGTGGTCATTAGAATAAGTTTCGTAAGTTTGAAGCAAGCGCTGGACAATTTTCAAGCAAAGTTTGAGCGACTAAGCGCCGCTAAAGTCGAATCTCAAGTTTTCATCTGCGTAAGTGCCCAGTTTACGACCAGCTGGCGGGTTCTGCGGAACAATCTTGTTATTTTTCTCAAGTTCTTGGAGAGCCTTTTTGTAGTGTGTTTCCCGAAATGGGGTCTTTTGAACGACAAAGCTTTCAATTTCACGCCTTGTAGGTTCTTTGCCCCTGAAATATTCTACAATCAGCTTTGTCAGGAGTCTACGGTCAGGCTCGGCTGTAAAAAGTACAGACTGACTTGGATCAGTTGAATCCGAAAAAGTATATGTGCCATTTTCGTCAATTCTCCACATTGCCTCTTTCATTTTCCTCAATCCCAGTTCATTGCTAGTTCCGAAGAAAAGGAAATAGTCTAATGCATTGCGCTGGTTTCGCATTGCAAATGACCTTACAAATTTTGCTCCCGCCTTTTCAAGTTGCCTTTGATAAAGGTCGTGAAGAAATTTGATTCTCTCTTTCGGGTCTTTAATCGAGTTACCCTGTCTCCAATCTCCGCATCCAAAAAGCTCATCAAAGTTTTCGGGCTGATGCTCTTGAGAGAGAAACCGATTTATTTCTTCGAACATAAAATTTATTAGGACCTCACAACTCTGCGCTTGCAAAATCTTAGCAACATAACTGTACGGAATTTTATACCCAAATGGATCTATGAAGACAAAGGTGGGGGGTCTTGTTCGACCTGAAACAGTTTCATAGCCGCCCCAGACTTCGGGAAATGCGTCTTGAAACTTTCGCTGCCCATAGACTTTCACTGAAAAGCTATTGGACAAATTGAGTGACGCAATTTCTGTGGACAAGTGTTCGGCTCGTGATTTGTCTAACTCAATAAAATGAAAGTCAACTTTTGAACTAATAGCTTTTGGCTGATCAACTACGGCTTTAATTGCAATAATTGGAGAACCTTCTTCTCCTTTTGAGTATCTACCTGGCCCAGAAAATCCATCGATAAAAACTAAGAGTGGAAATTTGCCTTGACTTAAAATTGGAACCCAAGCCTGAAGGTAACGGCGAAGAATGTGATGTTTAGCAGCGGTATGAGGTTCTAGTTCCCAAATCGTTGAATTTGGCTGCATCTACATTCTACTTTCTAAATTCGGCGATCGGTTCAGGAAAGGGTCAGGCCCACCGTTTTTGTTTTAGATGTGACTGGATATTGATTCCATTCCCGCCCACGAAGCAGACGACCGCCAGATTTTGGCCGCACACCGCCCCACTGCTTGAAGAAAAACGCAACTTTTGCTGCGTGGCATTGATCACGCAGATGGATTGCCCACTCTTCAGCCATTGGCCGCGCCTTTGGACCGCTTTCGCCGCCAACAATAGCCCAATTAATTCCGGTCAAGTCAACTTCGCCAACCGGCCCAAGGAGCGGTTCAAATGAGACGAATTTCACTGCGGCTTGTGCAGATTGAAGATGCCTCAGTCTGACTGCGTTTTTTGCATCTTCGACCGAAACACCAAGCCAAATATGAGCAGGAGCAAGACCCTCGCCATAACGGGCGCGTAAATATCGAACCAACAAAGAACTACGTTTTGTCAAAACCTGATAAGTGTGCCAATTCGCTTTTTCCATCGTGTCGAACACACCGTCAACAAAAGTCCATGGCACTTCCTTATGAAACAGATCGCTCATCGAATTCACAAAAATCTGTCGCGGTTTTTTCCAGGTGAGTGGCTGCGAAACACGATCTGGGCGCAGCGTCAAATCGAAACCATTTTCAAATGGATGACCAGGAACACCGCGAAATCTTTCGGCAAAACGCTCGGCATAACAATTATCGCAGCCGCTCGTAATCTTGGTGCAGCCAGTAACAGGATTCCAAGTCGCATCTGTCCACTCAATTTCAGTTGTCGCTGACATAGTATCACCTTAGAACATAATAAGAACGTTTACAATATGTGATATTAGACTGAATTAGCTCAAACATGATTAATGCCTTAACGAGGTTTTCGGGTCCCGCGAATAACGGAGCAAAGGCGTTCAAACTTTCGCACGCCTTGGCCATGTTGATATTCCAATTGCGATCAAAATCAATACACCGCCGATAAAGGTGGCTCGTGCTGGCAGTTCGGAAAAAATCAACCACGCCAAAACCGGTTGTACAGGAACTTCAAGATTGCTGAGAAGGGCTGCTTCGCTTGAGGGGATGAATTTAGAACCCTCGGTCATCAAAGTGGCGGCCACAGCGAAGACCACACCAAACAGCGCCAGGATGGCGATTTCATGTGGAACGACTAACAGCGGATTGCTGAATAGAAGACAAACAGGAAGAACCAGAAGGGAGGCCACAATGGTTGTGCCCGTGGCGGAAATTTGCGGATGGTTCCTGAATATTGCAAAGCCCACGGCACCGGTGAACGTCATCCACACCGCCAGCAAATCACCGGTAAGATGGATGGAACCTGCAGAACCCGCGCCGACAACGAACACACCGATGAACCCGATGATGCTGGCGATCAAAACGACGACGCGCGGCTTTTCATGGAACCAGGCCCAGGCCACCACTGCCGTCATCAAGGGAGCGCTGCCATAGATCATCGAAACATTGGCGATGGCGGTGAGTTTGAAAGACCAGATGAAAGCGATTGTGCCGCTGGCCCAAATGAGTGCTGCGATCAGGCCGGGCTTTCCCACATTCAACAGGGCGGATTTTAATTCACCGCGCGCGACCAGAAAAACGACCGCCAGGCAGGCCCCAAACGTTCCGCGCCAGAAGGTAACATCCCAGGCATTGGCTGCCACGGCGCGGGTGAACAGGCCAGGTGTGGAGAACAGCATCGCCGATATGGCAACCAGCAGGAGGCCTTTGCGGTGGGTGCTGAGTGATTGCCACATGCTATATGAACTGCACTTTAAGTCGGCGCTGTGTCAAATCGTGTTGGCAGCAACTGACGATTAATTCGCCGATGACGATTAATTCGCCGAATTCTGGGCCGAAAGCTGCGCCCAGGTGTTGGGCTTGGACAACATCTGCTGCAGATAAGTTATATTTGCAGCTACTTGATCGGGCGGAAGATCGGCTGAGGCAATTTGCCTGGCTTCGTCCAAGCGGCCTTCAAGGCCCACCACAAGAGCAAGATTTTGCCGCACCATGGGAAATGCGGTGCTGCCAGTTTGCGCCAATGCCGCGCGTAAAATTTTCTCGGCCTCCGGCAGTTTGCCTTGCAGCGCATATGACATACCCAGATTGTTCTGCACGGAAAGTGCACCGGGTTGAAGTGCCAAGGCCTTGTTATAATGCGTTCGCGCAAGGTCATATTGCCCTTGCTGATCATAGGCCGAACCAAGTGCCGAATAGATTTTCCAGTCCGCATTATGGGTGGCCACGGCGCGTTCGAGAATTGTTGCAGCCTCACCAGCACGGTTAACCGCCAGCAATTGTTTGCCAATGCGGCCTTGCAAACTGGCATCGCCTGGATGGGCCAACGACACAGCCTTCAAAATTTCCACCTGAGTGGCCTGCTGGCCAAGCCGTCCCAGATTATCGGCATAGGCCATGCCAATGGTTTCATCACCGGGGTGGGCGGCCCAGCCTTGAGCCAGCTCGCGGGTTTTCACATATGAACCAGCTGGACTTTGGCTTTCTCTGGAATCCAACGCGGCGGCAGGCATGGTGCTGCTGGTGGCCAAGCTATCGCTCCCCAGCCCACCTTCTTTGGCAGTGCAGCCAGCAAGCAAAATGAGAACGACAACCGCGGATGAAAATGGGGCGAAGCGCATGGCCTGCAAGATGCTGGCATTTCGTCAATAAATCATTAACCATAAGCCACGCCGTGAATCACAGGAACTCAAATGGTTAACGCCAAGGAAATTTTCGAAACAACCACTGGTCAGAACACCATCAGTCTTCATGTGATAACCAAAGAGGCTTTAGCCAAAGCCAATGCAGACCTGAGGCGCCGCGCGGCAAGCCTGGGATTTGAAGCCACTGCCGGAAGCCTGTTACCAATCACCACAGCGCAAGGTGAGGTGACTGACTATTATGTTGGCGCACCGGCCCTGGATGCAGACCCGTTTGCTCTGGGTGCCCTTGCTTCAAAACTTCCGACCGCAACCTATGTTTTCAAAAGCCCTCTGGCTCAGCCGCATCTAGTCGCTTTAGGCTGGGCCTTGGAACTTTATCGTTATGATCCCTTTCGTAAAATCGAAAGACGCGACGTGCGCTTGGTTTTGCCCAAAACCATTGATCGCGCCGCTTTGCTGGAAGACGTAGAGGCCACGTTCGCGGTGCGTGATATGATCAATGCACCAGCCAATCTTTTTGGCCCAGCGGAATTGGAAGCAGCCGCGCGAAAATTGGCACTTGCGCACCGCGCTCCATTCAAAGTCATTTCGGGCCCGAAACTCGCCAGGGAATATCCGCTTATTCATGTGGTGGGTTTGGCCTCCCCGCGCGCACCCCGTCTGATTGATTTCACCTGGGGCAATACCACACATCCGAAGGTAACACTTGTTGGCAAAGGTGTGTGCTTTGATACTGGCGGCCTGGACATCAAACCATCGTCGGG
>JAYVCU010000163.1:0-2114 GCA_043749835.1 Hyphomicrobiales bacterium | reverse complement strand
CGAAATTCAGGAGGTCAATGGCTGGGTTGTAGACATCCTGAAGGCCCACGGAAAATCCTCTCCTATGAATCAGAAGGTTGTGGAAATCGCATTTGAAATCGAAAGTGGCACCCGCGAAGCCAAGCCCGAAAACGCCGAAATTCTGATCGAAAAGTATCGCGAGATAACGTCAGCAAAATTGGTTTAAGGTCTGCGTCGCAGATAATTGGTTACAAACAAGTCGGTTTCACTACCGGAACCGACGTAATTTCTGTTGGCTGCTATCCATTTACCAGTCCCGGAAAACCGGAGTTACACCCCGAAATCTGTCTCAGTTCGCCTACAGAGATCGGGACGATCCTGCAAGCGACCGAAATCGCCCGTAGATTTGGGAAGTATAAGAGAGTGTTGGTTTGGTGAGAGAAGAATGGTGGGTGGTACAGGGATCGAACCTGTGACCCTTACCATGTCAAGGTAATGCTCTACCGCTGAGCTAACCACCCACTGTTTGATGCGGATGCACGCCTCATAGCGGCGGCGCAGGCAGGTTGCAAGCGTGGAGGTTCTGAATGAGTTCTGTTCCCCAATGGCCTATAGTAGTCGCGCTAAACATGGGGAAAACCTTATGGGTTTCGATGCTGAGCGCAATTCTTTTGCCTAACGGCCCGTCGCAACAGTCGCAGATCTCAACACATAACGCCGTCATAAAAATGCGAAATGCAACGATGGCCTCTCAGCTTGGACCAACCAAGCTAATTACGCCGCCAGCAATCGGTTCACTTCATCCACCAAATCGCGCAAGTGGAATGGCTTGGAGAGAATTTTAGCGTCTTTCGGCGCATTTGAATCAGGGTTCAGGGCCACCGCCGCAAAGCCAGTGATGAACATAATTTTCAATGCCGGATCAAGCTCAGCCGCACGTCTGGCCAATTCAATGCCGTCCATTTCCGGCATCACAATGTCAGTCAGCAGTAAATCAAACGGCTTGTGTTTAATTTCTTCATAAGCCGAAGCGCCCTCGCCAAAATGCGTTACCGTGTGCCCGGCCTTTTCCAGGGCCTTCACCAGAAAGCGCCGTAAATCTTCATCATCTTCAGCAAGGAGAATCTTTACCATGGCTCTTTCAACTTTCGTGTGGTTTGGCGCACTATGCGCATCAATTAATGCATGGCAAGTAAACGTGATGTGAACAGCGGGTAGACTTTTGTAAATCGCCATTCCATACTTATCCGGTTGGAGAAATGTGGATTGGCGCAAAGTTCTGATGATCTGTTTGAAATTTTGGCACCTGCCATCTGGCATGCGCCGCTGGTTTTCAACTCTCCTCACTCCGGCGAATTTTTACCGAAAATCTTGACAGAACAATCGCGCTTGGGCGAGGCCGATTTGCGCCAATCGGAAGATCGCGCTGTGGATCTGTTGTTTATGGGATGCTTGGAAGCAGGCGCACCCATGCTGCGCGCGCTGGCTTCGCGTGCCTATGTCGATTTAAACCGCGAACCCTATGAGCTGGACCCGCGCATGTTCCTTGAACCCCTGCCCGGCAATATGAACCCCGGCTCTCCGCGTGTGGCCGCAGGCTTCGGCACCGTACCGCGCCAGGTGGGCGAAGGGTTTGATATCTACCGCGGCCGAATAAGTTTGAACGATGCCTTACAGCGCATTGAAATATACTATAAACCCTATCACCGCGCCCTGGGTGAATTGTTGCAAAGAGCCCAAAATGCCGAAGGCCTGGCCTTGCTGGTGGATTGCCATTCCATGCCAGGCAGTGCCGCCAAACCAAGTGGCGCACATTCGAAGTCAGCTGATATCGTGCTTGGCGACAAATTCGGCCTCTCATGTGCCGCAGAAATATCAGCTTGGATTGATCAGTTTTTTGCCAAGCATGGCCTGCATACCGTACGTAACAAGCCTTATGCCGGAGGGTTTATTACCGAAACTTATGGTGCACCGCATCATGGACGCCATGCAATCCAAGTGGAAATCAACCGCAGCCTGTATATGAACGAGGTAACGACCCAGCTGTCTCAAAGCTTCGCAAACTTGCGCGAGGTGCTCAATCTATTCGCCTGTGATCTGGCCAAATTTATAAAAGAACTGAAATCAATTAACAGTTTCAAACAAGCCGCTGT
>JAYVCU010000162.1:0-2245 GCA_043749835.1 Hyphomicrobiales bacterium | reverse complement strand
GGCACCAAGCTCAAAATTGCAATCGACACCGGAATACACAAAGGCATCGGGATTGATCTGGTGGCCATGTCTGTCAATGACCTTGTGGTGCAAGGAGCAGAACCCCTGTTCTTCCTTGATTATTACGCCACCGGAAAACTTGATGTTGCAATGGCACGGGAAGTGATTGCGGGAATTGCAACTGGCTGCAAGCAAGCAGGTTGCGCATTAATTGGCGGCGAAACAGCGGAAATGCCCGGGCTTTATCATGGCTCCGATTATGATTTGGCCGGTTTTGCGGTTGGTGCAGTTGAACGCAAGAAGATTTTGCCCGCTGATAACATTGGCGAAGGCGATGTGATTTTAGGTTTGGCTTCATCTGGCCCCCATTCCAATGGCTATTCACTTATTCGCAAATTGGTTGAGCTGAGCGGCGTAAGCTATTCTGCGCCCTCACCTTTTAGTAAAAATGAGATCTTGGCTGAAGCACTGCTTACGCCGACACGGATCTATGTGAAATCTCTGCTGAAGGTTTTGAAAGCTGGAAAATCGATCAAAGCATTGGCCCATATCACTGGAGGGGGATTTACTGAAAACATCCCGCGCGTTTTACCTAAGGGTACTGTAGCGGAGATTGATCTCGGCGCGGTATCATATTTGCCGGTGTTCAAATGGTTGCAAAGTATTGGTGGCACGGCGGAAGCTGAAATGTTGCGCACGTTCAATTGCGGTGTGGGCATGATTGTGGTTGTAAAAGCTAAGGATGCAAAAACCGCTTCAGCGGCGCTTAAAAAAGCTGGCGAGAAGGTGGTAACGCTTGGGTCAGTTCGCAAACGCAAAGGTAAAGAGGCACAGGTTGCCTATTCTGGGTCACTTGGCTGAGGTATGAACAAAAAACGCGTTGGCATTCTGATTTCCGGACGCGGTTCCAACATGCGCGCAATTGTTGAAGCGGCGCGCGATTCAAATTATCCATGTGAAGTCGCTTGCGTTGTTTCCAATCGTCCAGACGCTGGTGGATTAAAATATGCGCGGAGTCAGAATATTGCCGCCCTAGCGATTGATCATAAAAATTACAAAACACGCGAAGAATTTGATTCGGCTGTGAATGATTATCTGCAGTCACAGAACCTCGACTTCATCGTTTGCGCTGGTTTCATGCGGATTATGACGCCAGTTTTGATAAAGCCTTGGGAGGGCCGGATGATCAACATTCACCCTTCTCTGCTGCCGCTTTACCGCGGGCTTCACACCCATGAACGCGCACTTGCCGCGGGCGAAAAAGAAGGCGGCTGCACAGTGCATTTCGTGACAGCAGAGCTGGATGATGGCCCCATCATTGCTCAGTCACGTGTGCCAATAATACAAGGTGATACTGCCGAAACATTGGCTGACCGGGTTTTGGTTGAAGAACACAAGTTATATCCGCTGGCGTTGGCAAAAATAGCCTTAGCTAAAAATATCTAACTCCGGTTGGCCAGATTCTTCGCGCACCATTTGCTGCCACTTTGAAAGTAAGGCCTTGCGGCGCTCGACATATTTTGTTTTCAAAATTTCCATCTCGACGATGCGGTCTGTACGGAAACTCCGGAAACCAACTCGAAGTTCGCACCATGCAATAATAATGCGGTTGGCATCATAATAGGAAATTCCAATCGGCCAAATCGTGCGGTTGGTTTCGGCGTTATCTTCGGCGCGATAATTAATCGTGACTTTGAATTGCTCACGAATGGCCCGCCTGATGGCCGCCACATCGATGTTATCTTGGCTTCCTTTGAAGCTCGGCGCAGCAATCAAGGGGGAGTCATATAAAAATGGTTTGAGATGCGCTGGTAAAACCGTGCCAATTTTTGCTGCGGTATCAGCGGCCGCCCGCGCCAAATCAGGGTCGCCCCTCCTCTGCACCCAGCGCAAGCCCAACATGACGGCTTCAAGTTCATCCGTCTTAAACATCAGCGGTGGAAGATCATAACCCTCACCCAAAACATAGCCCACGCCAGCTTCCCCTCGAATAGGAACACCATCGGTGACAAGATCGGCAATATCACGGTAAAGAGTGCGCAACGAGATTTCCAACTCTTCGGCCATCGTCTGCCCGGTGATCGGACGGCGGTGGCGGCGGAGAAGTTGGATAACACGTAAAAGACGATCGGCGCGGCGCATAAACTGTTCCTACTGCAACACTGCTGACAACATGCTGTCAGCAGTATGACAGTAGAGAAAATATATCAACAGGAGAACGCAATGCTTCAGCTTCACACTTTCG
>JAYVCU010000161.1:0-9854 GCA_043749835.1 Hyphomicrobiales bacterium | reverse complement strand
CCATTACACCAAACAGACGGGCCGCGAAATTGCGCCCAATCAGTTTCTTTTCGTGCCTGGCACGCAAACGGCTTTGGCTGTGGCGTTTTTGTCAATCATTGAGTCAGGCGATGAAGTGATCTTGCTTGATCCTTATTACGCCACTTACGAAGCTGTAATTTCTGCTCCCGGTGGTATTCCGGTTTCGGTGAAGCTGGACGCTGATCGTGGTTTTCACCCAGACATTGCCAGCATTGAACGCGCTATTACGCCGCGAACACGGGCGCTGCTGTTGAACTCGCCGAGCAACCCGACAGGGGCTGTGTTCACCGAAAGCGAGATAAAGGCGATTGCGGCTCTGGCTGTAAAACATGATTTATGGATTGTGTCTGATGAGGTCTATGCCAGTTTGATTCATGGCGGTGGGAAATTCTATTCGCCTTTTTTTGACAAGGCACTCGAAGAGCGGGTGATCGTGTGCTCTTCGATTTCCAAGTCTCACGCGCTGCCGGGTTTTCGAGCGGGATGGATTGCGGCTTCCGCGGCCTATTGCGAAAAGGTGATTGCGGTTTCTGAATCTTTGTTGTTTGGGTCACCGCAATTTTTGCAAGACGCCACGGCTTTCGCGGTTACGCATGAGTTTGCAGAAACGCGTGAGATGCAAAGGCTTTATGTAGTACGCGCTGAAGCTCTATTGAAAGGTCTGCGTGGCAGCAACAGGGTGACGGCGCACATGCCGGAGGGCGGCATGTTTGTAATGGTGGATGTGCGCAAAACCGGGCTTTCGGGTGAAGCCTTTGCCCGGCGCTTGCTGCGCGAAAAGAATGTTGTGACCATGCCGGGCGAAAGCTTTGGTGTGGGTGGTGCGGGCCACCTGCGTGTAGCGCTTTCAGTAGACGCAACAGAAATTGCCGAAGCTGCACGGCGGATTGCCGAACTGGCGGGTGAGATTACCTGACAGCGTCAACCAATCCACCATCACACTTGTTTTGCGCCAGATCTCCGGCGGCCAGCAATGTTTTCAAATCTGTTCCACCCGGAATATCGCCGCGCAGGTTCATCGTGAAACCAGCGATGCGGCCCTGGTGGTCGCATTCAAGCTGCACATGATCGGCGGCACCTTGACCAAAAGCCTCTTCAAACCTGGCAGCAATTTGCGCGGCTGTAAGTTTTTTGCCGATACTGGCGGCAAACAACTGTTGGACGCCTGAGGCATTCACTTCTGCAGCTAGACGCATTTCATCTTTAAAGTATTGTTCGGCATTGCCGCCGGGATAACACGTGCCGTGCTTGATCCATTCATGGCGCTGCAAGTTGGACATGGTGCCGGGCATGGCAATGTTGAGGGCGGTGCGGGTTTCGATACTTAAGTCCGGCTCTGGCAGTGCATCCCATTGATGCTGGTCATCAAGGGCCGAAAACTTTGGATCAACACCACAAAACTGGTTACGGCGCGGTTGCGGCCACAGGCCATGCAGAGTGAAATGCAATGCTTCCCAAGAGGATGGCGATTCAGCCCGGCATTCGGTTTTGTCACGCATGGCCTCGCAGAAGGTTGGTTCCCACGATAAAGCTAAGGCATAGTAAGGCCCTTGGCCGCCGAAGCCGCGTGAGTTTGGTTTTGGTTTCACTGTGCCTTGCGGCGTGGTAATGCCGACATTGTTCTGCTTTGGCTCAGGTGCGGTTATGGCGGCGCTGCCACCGGTAGAGCCACAGCTCACTTCCACCCAGCGCTGCTTGGGATCAGCTGTTGGCACTTCAATCCAATAATGCGTGGCGTCATCTTTGTTCTTGCCTAGCAGGTGGTAGGCTTTGCCAGCAGCAATGGCGGCATTGTCAGGGTTTGTACCTTTTTTGATTGACACCAGCGCATCACAGGCTTTTGAGGCTGTGAAAGTGCTGTCCAATTTCACTTGTGCCGAGGCGGCGGTGAAAGATACGGCGGCGGCGATGAGAACAAGGGCAAGGCGGTTCATGAGTGGCAATCTCCTGTTGCAGGGCAGTTAGCTGGAATTGGATTTGGCCTCACCTGAATAATTAAGAAATTTTCAAATAGGATTTTGACATCTATAAGAGCGTATGATAGGAAATTCCCTATCATGACCGACACTTCTGGCATCTTCCTCAGCGAAATTGAACAGTTTTTGGCTAATTCCACCACTGATCCGAGTATTTTAGGCAAAAGTGCGCTGGCTGATCCTAATTTTGTATTTGATTTGCGCAATGGCCGAAGCCCTTCGGCCAAAACCATGGACAAAGTGCGGGCTTGGATGACTGCGCAAAAACCAAAGGCACGTCCAATGATCTCAACCGACCGCCTTACCCATCTGCAGAAGTTGGAAGCTGAGTCCATTCACATCATTCGCGAAGTGGCGGCGGACTGCGAGAAGCCGGTTATGCTCTATTCCATCGGCAAAGACTCGGCCGTGATGCTGCATCTGGCGATGAAAGCGTTTTATCCGGCCAAGCCGCCCTTCGCGCTATTGCATGTGGATACACGCTGGAAATTCCGCGAGATGATTGCCATGCGCGATGAAACGGCGCGGCGCCTGGGGCTGGAACTGATCGTTCACATCAACCCTGAAGGTGTGGCCAAGAATATCAACCCGTTTGACCACGGTTCAGCGTTGCATACTCAAGTGATGAAGACCGACGGCCTCAAACAAGCGCTTGATCAATATGGCTTCGATGCTGCTTTTGGTGGGGCACGGCGCGATGAGGAAAAATCCCGCGCCAAAGAACGTATCTTTTCTTTCCGCGACACCAAGCATCGTTGGGATCCGAAAAACCAACGGCCAGAATTGTGGAACCTCTACAATGCCCGCAAAAATAAGGGCGAAAGCATTCGCGTGTTCCCACTTTCGAATTGGACGGAACTGGATATCTGGCAATATATTGCGCGTGAGACCATTCCGATCGTGCCGTTATATTTTGCGGCAGAGCGACCTATTGTTGAGCGCGATGGGCAACTCATCATGGTGGATGATGACCGCATGAAATTACATGCAGGCGAAAAGCCGGTGTTGAAGAAAATTCGTTTCCGCACGCTTGGCTGTTATCCGTTGACGGGTGCCATTGAATCCAATGCCACCACGCTGAACGACATTATCGAAGAAATGCTGGTGGCCACATCATCGGAACGCCAAGGCCGCGTAATCGATAAGGACGCTTCTCAATCAATGGAGAAGAAAAAGCAGGAAGGGTATTTCTGATGAGCGATTATCTGGAATGGGAATTAGTGTGGAGCTTCAGGTTATGAATCGCTTCGTTGAATTCAAGGGCGGCGATGTTGAGGCCTATCTTGCTGAACAAGAAAATAAAGATTTACTGCGCTTCATCACCTGCGGCTCGGTTGATGATGGCAAGAGCACTCTTATCGGTCGCCTGCTCTACGAATCCAAGATGTTGTTTGAAGATCAACTCGCGGCACTGGAAGCGGATTCCAAAAAACTTGGAACGCAGGGCGGAAATCTAGATTTTGCTTTGCTGGTGGACGGGCTTTCCGCCGAACGCGAACAGGGCATTACCATTGACGTTGCATACCGCGCCTTCACCACGGCACGGCGCAAGTTCATCGTGGCTGATACGCCAGGACATGAACAATATACCCGTAATATGGCCACTGGCGCTTCCACTGCGGAACTCGCCATTATTCTGATCGATGCGCGCAAAGGCGTTCTGACGCAAACGCGGCGGCATTCTTTCATTTGCAAACTGCTGGGCATTCGTCATCTGGTATTGTGCATTAACAAGATGGATTTAGTGGGTTTCTCGCGCGAGGTGTTTGAAAGAATCGAAGCGGATTACCGCAAATTTGCTGTGGAGCTTGGTGTCACGTCTGAGATCAAAGTGATCCCGGTCTCGGCTCTAACAGGCGACAATATGATTGAGCGCTCAGCCAATATGCAATGGTATCAAGGGCCGACTTTGATGGGCCATCTGGAAACGGTGCCAGTTGGCGACGATGCCAAGGTCAAGCCATTTCGGATGCCGGTGCAATGGGTGAACCGGCCTGATCAAAATTTCCGTGGCTTTGCTGGAACCATCGCTTCGGGCACTGTCAAAGCTGGCGACACAGTAAAGGTTTTGCCCTCAGGCAAGCAAAGCATCGTGACGCGCATTGTCACGCAAGACGGTGATCTTGCCGAGGCGCAAGCTGAACAGGCGGTGACACTTACCCTGGCCGATGAACTTGATGCCAGCCGTGGTGATGTGATTTGTGCGGCGCAATCGCCTGTGGAAGTGTCTGACCAATTCGAAGTGCAAGTATTGTGGATGGGCGACGAGCCGATGCTGCCGGGCCGCGCTTATGTCATCAAGTCGGCCACCAAATCTTTGCCTGGTACATTGGACAAACTGAAATACAAAGTGAACGTCAACACGCTGGAACACCAAGCCGCAGAAACGCTTTCTCTCAATGAAATCGGCGTGTGCAATTTGGAACTCAACGGTGCGCTGGCTTTTGAAATCTATACCACGAATAAAACGCTGGGAAGTTTCATCATCATTGACCGCTTCTCCAACACTACGGTTGGTTTTGGGTTGATCAATTTCGCCTTGCGCCGTGCTGCGAACATTCATTGGCAGGCGATGGATGTAAACAAAAATGCCCGCGCCGTTCTGCTGCGGCAGAAACCAACTGTGCTGTGGTTCACTGGCCTTTCAGGTGCGGGTAAATCCACCATCGCTAATCTGGTTGAAAAGAAATTGCATGCGCGTGGACAACTGACTTATCTGTTAGACGGCGACAATGTTCGCCACGGCTTAAACCGCGATCTGGGTTTTGCCGATCAAGACCGCGTGGAAAACATCCGCCGCGTGGGCGAAGTGGCGAAATTGATGACTGACGCTGGTCTTATTACACTCGTCTCCTTCATCTCACCATTCAAAGCCGAGCGGCAAATGGCCCGCGAACTCTTGGGCGACGGTGAGTTTATGGAAATTTTCGTCGACACTTCATTGGGCGAAGCCGAGAAACGCGACGTGAAAGGACTTTATGCCAAAGCCCGGCGCGGGGAGTTGAAGAACTTTACGGGTATTTCGTCGCCTTACGAAAAACCAGACACGCCGGACCTTCGCGTCGACACTGGGTTGATATCGCCAGAAGAAGCGGCGGAGTTGGTAGTTAAACTGTTGGTGGAACGCGGCAGGATTTAAAGTTCAATCACAACTCAATTCGTTCAATGTTGCGTGGCAGCTTTATGCCCTGATCGTTTGAAACGAAAGCGCTGCATCCCGCTTCAACAGCGGTTGCCACGTGAATTGCATCCGCCAGTTTGAGCCGTTCTCGCGCTCGTATTAAACTAGCCCGAAAAAAGGTTTCTCGGGCAGTTGGTAAAAGCTTAAATGCGCCATTGTCAAATTCTTCCGCGTTTGTTTTGGTGCTGCATGGCGCTGACGCCGAAATGATGTGCGCCCCTCAAATTATGCTTTCACTGTTCTAAAACTGCGCTATAAGCCCGCCAAACCCAGACCTTTAACAGGAGTGCCACATGGCCAAAAAAGTTCGCGTTGCAATCAATGGCTTCGGCCGCATCGGGCGCAATATTCTGCGCGCCATTCATGAATCGGGCCGTCAGGACATTGAAGTTGTGGCCGTGAATGATTTAGGGCCGATTGAAACCAACGCCCATTTGTTGCGCTTTGACTCAGTGCATGGCCGCTTTCCACATGACGTAAAAGTTGAAGGCGACATGATCAATGTTGGCTCAGAAAAGTTCAAAGTGACTGCGATAAAGGATCCGGCCCAGCTTCCCTGGAAGGAAATGGGCGTGGATATTGCCATGGAATGCACTGGCATTTTCACCTCTAAGGACAAGGCTTCTGCACATCTTAGCGCTGGCGCCAAGCGCGTAATCGTGTCTGCCCCGGCTGAAGGTGCTGACAAAACCATTGTTTACGGCGTGAACCATATGTCTCTTACCAAGGACGACATGGTGATTTCAAATGCGTCTTGCACCACCAACTGTCTGGTTCCTGTGGTGAAAGTGTTGCATGATGTGGTCGGCCTTGAACGTGGCATGATGACCACGATCCATTCTTATACCAATGATCAGCCGTCGCTGGATCAGATGCACAAGGACTTGTACCGCGCTCGCGCTGCTGCACTGAACATGATCCCAACGTCTACAGGTGCCGCCAAGGCCGTTGGGCTTGTCATGCCGGAACTCAAAGGCAAGCTGGACGGCATTTCTATCCGCGTGCCGACACCGAATGTTTCTGTAGTTGATTTGAAGTTTATCGCTAAACGCGCCACCACAGTGGACGAAATCAACAAGGCTATTATCGCGGCTGCATCAAGCGGCGCTTTGAAGGGTATCCTCGGTTTCACCAATCAACCAAATGTGTCATCTGATTTCAACCATGATCCACATTCTTCGATTTTTCATCTCGATCAAACCAAGGTAATGGACGGCACGTTTGTTTCTATCCTGTCCTGGTATGACAACGAATGGGGTTTCTCAAACCGGATGAGCGATACGGCAGTGCATTTTGCCAGCTTGATCTGATCGCCCGGGACGGCGACAGTTCGCTGAGAGGCTCGCTTCGGCGGGCCTCTTTGCTTTTTGGGCGGGACTCTGCTACCTCAATTGACGATGGGACTTTGGTGCAAGTCGATGGTTGAACCTGATAGTCAAAATGCAAAAACGACCAGCAACACAGACGGTTCTGATTGGCTTGTGCGAACTTGGATGATCCGTTTTCTTCCACATGACGCACGGCTGCGTGATTTAGTTGTATTTTTTGTGGGTCTATTTTTGGTAAGGCCTATTGAGCCAGCTGTTGTTCTTGCTGGGAATGCAAACAGTAGCTTTTATTTTAGCTTCTGCCGGGTTTGGACTTCTTTTTTCGCACAGTATAAACAAAGATATAGAGCGCTGGAAAGCGAAGCGGCGTAAATCATAACTCCAAGTTCAATATCAATTTAGATAGAAATCATGACTCAACGCCCGCTTATCATTGCCCCGTCGATTCTCGCTGCTGATTTTTCAAAGCTCGGCGAAGAGGTTTTATCCGTGCTCAAAGCGGGTGCAGACTGGGTGCATGTGGATGTGATGGATGGGCATTTTGTGCCTAATATTTCGTTCGGAGCGCCGATCATGCAAGCGCTGCGGCCACTCACCAAAGCGCCGTTTGACACGCATTTGATGATCTCTCCGGCTGATCCATACCTCGGGCAATTTGCGGCGGCGGGGGCTGATTGCATTACGGTTCATGCTGAAGCTGGGCCGCATTTGGACCGCTTGTTGCAGGCCATCAAGGCGCTGGGCAAGCGGGCGGGTGTGGCGATTAATCCGGCCACGCCGATTTCAGCAATTGAGCATGTGATCGACCGCGTTGATCTCATCTTGGTAATGACGGTGAACCCTGGCTTTGGCGGGCAGAGTTTTATCACGGCGATGCTGCCTAAAATCACGCAGGCGAGGGCTCTGGCGGGCGGGCGCAATATCGATATCGAAGTGGATGGTGGCATTGACGTTTCAACGGCAGGTGCTGCCATTCGCGCCGGGGCAAATGTGTTGGTGGCTGGCAGTTCGATATTTAAAGGCGATCATGCAGCCAATGTGAAAGCGTTGCGCAACGCCGCGCTTATTTCGGTGTGAGCAAATATCCTCAGTTGAAAGACGCTGGCATTGTTGCCTTTTTGGAAGCGGGCGAGAAGCTTTATCCGGCCGACGCAGTAAACTTTACCATGGCGCAGCAGCGGGCGTTCTACGATCAGTATTGCCAGCACTTTGCAGGCCAGCGACCTGAGGGGGTTAAGGTTGTCGATTTCAAAATTGACCATGTGAAATGCCGTCGCTACACGCCATTACAGCCGAGGGGAAAGTTGTTTTATCTTCATGGTGGCGGGTTTGTTGTTGGCGGGCTGGAAAGCCATGATTCCATCTGCGCTGATCTGGCCGATCAGGCACAGGTGGAAGTGACAGCCGTGGAATATGCACTGGCACCGGAAAATCCATTTCCGAAAGCTTTCGATGAATGCTGGAGTGTGTTGCATACGCTTGGCCCTTGCATGGTGGCAGGAGATAGTGCGGGCGGCAATCTTGCGGCCGCGCTGTGTCTGAAGTCACGCGACGAGGGTTCGGAACAGATTAAAGGGCAGGTCTTGATTTATCCCGGTCTCGGCGGCGATGTGACCAAAGGTTCTTACATTGCTCACGCCCAAGCGCCGGGCCTTTCGACGCAGGACACGCTTTATTACCGTGACACCTATGGCGGCATCGGTAACAAGTTTGCGCAGCCATTGGTAGAGAAAAATTACGCTCGCCTGCCACCTGCGTTCCTCGTGGCTTGTGCCCATGATCCGCTGCATGATGATTGTTATGACTATGCCGCAAAGTTGCGCGCAGCCGGGGTGAATGCCGAAGTGCGCGAAGAACCAGACTTGGTTCATGCCTTTTTGCGGGCGCGGTATATAAGCAGAGCAGCTGCGGAGAGTTTCAAGGCGATAGTTGCGGCAATCGGCAGCTTCGCATCC
Source organism: Hyphomicrobiales bacterium (assembly GCA_043749835.1). Classification (GTDB taxonomy): domain Bacteria; phylum Pseudomonadota; class Alphaproteobacteria; order Rhizobiales; family Aestuariivirgaceae; genus Aestuariivirga. Next base: position 1,393 of record JAYVCU010000161.1, on the reverse strand, counting down.
ACGCCCTCACCCTGAGTTGCCCGCTTCCTGCGGGCCTCGAAGGGTGCTCCACTAGTGGAACTGGTTGCCAACGCTTCGAGGCTCGCAAGCACTCGCACCTCAGCATGAGGGTTTAGTAGAAATGCTTTTCACTTTCCTCTAATGATTTGTAATGGCAATCAAAACTCTCACGAAATTCCCCCGCAAAACCAAAGAAATCCAAAACCTGTGGATCCCGCTTGCAGACGGCATCAAGCTGGCCGCGCGCCTGTGGCTGCCCACGGATGCTGAGAAAAATCCAGTCCCGGCGCTGCTGGAATATCTGCCGTACCGCAAAACTGACGGCACGCATGTGCGGGACGCGCTGACGCATCCTTATCTTGCGGGCCATGGCTATGCGTCCATCCGTGTGGATATGCGCGGCAGCGGTGACAGCGAAGGCATCATGCTGGATGAGTATGCCAAGCAAGAACAAGATGACGCGCTGGAAGTGATTGCGTGGCTGGCCAAACAGAAGTGGTGTGACGGCAAAGTTGGCATGTTCGGCATATCATGGGGCGGGTTTAACGCCCTGCAAGTAGCGGCTCGGCAACCGCCCGCGCTCAAAGCCATCGTGACGATTTGTTCAACCGATGATCGCTATGAAGATGACATTCATTACAAGGGCGGCACAGTCTTGAATGAAAATATGGGTTGGGCCGCCACCATGCTGGCCTATTCTTCGCGCCCGCCTGATCCGAAAATTGTTGGTCCAGCTTGGAAAAAGATGTGGCTGGAGCGGTTGAAGACAGAGCCATTCCTCATCATCCCGTGGCTGAAACATCCGCACCGCGATGACTATTGGAAGCATGGTTCGGTGTGCGAAAATTTTGGTGCCATCACGGCGGCCACTTTGGTTGTGGGTGGTTGGAACGATGCTTATTCAAATGCCATGCCGCGTTTGATGAAAGGGCTTCGCTGCCCAAGGAAGGCAATCATCGGACCCTGGGCCCATAAATATCCGCACCTTGGCGTGCCTGCACCGAAGATCGACTTTTTGCAGGAGATGCTGCACTGGTGGGATTTCTATTTAAAGAATATCGACACCAAGGTAACAAACGACCCGGACTACCGGGTTTATGTGATGGAGCCTTGGCGGCCCGGCACTTTTCCTGCCGAAATCAAAGGCCGCTGGATTGGTGAAAGCTATTGGGGCTTCGGCAATATGGAAACCAAGACATGGTTTCTCACCGACACAGGCATTGCGGGCGACAGGGGCAATGAGAAAGCTTTGGAAATTTCATCAAAGCAAACCACCGGATTTGATGGCGGTGAATATTGCATCATCTGGTGCGGCCCGGAGTTTGCAGGCGATCAGGCCAAAGACGACAGCCAATCCATCACCTTTGAAAGCCCTGCAACGGCCGAGGATTTG